>JALYRV010000149.1 GCA_030855205.1 Acidobacteriota bacterium
TAGCCATCTCGCGCGGTATCGCGCGCAGGCCGGCGCCCCCGCGTCGTGGCTCGATCTGATTCGCGCGGGCTGGCTGCCGGGCGTTCCACTCGATCCCGCGGGCCATCCGTACGTGCTCAACACGACATGGAGTGCGGCGCGCCTCTCGCCCGAGTCGCCGCTGAACCCCATGCCGCCGGAGATGCGGCGATGAGCGCGCTGCCGCCCTGGATCGTCTGGACGCTCGCGGCGCTGCTTGGGCTCGTCATCGGCAGCTTCTTCAACGTCTGCATCCATCGGCTGCCGCGCAAGCAGTCGCTCTCGTCTCCTCCTTCGCGATGCGGCGCATGCGCGGCCCCCGTCGCCTGGCGCGACAACGTGCCGGTTCTCAGCTACCTGCTCCTCGGCGGGCGCTGCCGCACCTGCCGCGCGGGCATCGGCGTGGTGTACCCGCTCGTGGAACTGGCAACGATGGTGCTCTTCCTCGTGCACCTGTACGTGTTCGGCCCGACCCTGCTCGGAGCGGCGCGTCTGGTGTTTGCCTGCGCGATGCTCGTGCTCTTCTTCATCGATCTGGAACATCAGATCCTTCCCAACGTCATCACACTCCCCGGCGTCGCCGCCGGTCTCGCGGCAAGCCTGTTCCTGCCGCCGGGGATCAAGGCCGCCCTGCTCGGCGCCGTGCTCGGTGGCGGAGTGTTGTGGGCGATCGCCGAGATCTATGTGCGCACGCGCGGGATCGAAGGCATGGGGATGGGTGACGTCAAGATGCTGGGCATGATCGGCGCCTTCCTCGGCGCCCCGCTCATGGCGCTGACGCTGGTGCTGGCCTCGGTCGCCGGCGCGCTCACGGGTGTCGCGCTGATGGGGGCCGGGCGCGGTGATCTGCAGCGCCGCCTTCCGTTCGGCACCTTCCTTGCGGCCGGGGCCGTGTTCGCGAGCCTCTGGGGTCAGCCGCTCGTGGACTGGTACGCCGGCTTCTACCGGTAGAGACGCGTGACGAGCCTTCCTTCCGGCGCGCCCGCGGGCTTTCCCTCACTCGCGCTGCCCGCGCTGGTGGGCGTCATCTTCCTGCTCTTCATCATGCTCGTCATCGTCGTGCTGCGTCTGATGACGGCCACGCGGCGGCTGTCGCACGCGGGCGAAGGGCATCCGGCATTCATGGCCGACGCGCTGCAGGCGGCGGTGTCTCGGATGCGCGAGCAGGAGCGGGCGCTCGCGGCGCGCGCCGAAGCGTCGGAGCTGCTGAGCGACCAGGTCATCGACGGCCTGCCGTCCGGCCTGCTGGTCACCGATCGCGCCGGTGTACCGCAGCGCATCAATCCCGCCGGCGCGCGGCTGCTGGCGATCGACCGGGCGGAGAACGCCGGGCCCGCGCTCGCGGCATTGTGGCCCGCGCTCGGCGCGCCGGGCGCCGCGCTCCACGCGCTCATCGACGAGTGCCTCGCGAGCGAAGCGCCTGCGCTGCGCCGCACGCTGGTGCTGCACCCGCACCACACGCAACCAGGCGCCGGTCCGCGCCACATCGGTGCCGGCGTGTCGCCGCTGCGCGACGCGCATGGCACGGTGACGGGCGCGATCTGTCTGTTCACGGATCTCACCGCCGTCGTCGATCTCGAGGAGCAGCTTCGTCTCAAGGACAGCCTGTCGCGTCTCGGCGAGCTGACCGCCGGCCTCGCGCACGAATTCCGCAACGGCCTTGCCACGATTCACGGCTACGCGCGACTGTTGAGCCCCGCCACGCCGCCGGCCGACTACCGCACGTACGTCGAGAGCCTGCGCGCCGAAACAGAGTCGCTCACGGAGATCGTCGCCAACTTTCTCGCGTTCGCACGCCCGGCGCACGACACACTGCTGCCCACGCCGCTCCGTCCGATCGTCGAGCGCGCGATGGACGACGGCGCGGCCGATGCGCGCGCGCACGGCGGCGACATCAGCGCCGGCGGCGAGTTCGGGGAGATCGATGCGGACGATGTGATGCTGCGGCAGGCGCTGAGTAATCTCGTGCGGAACGCCGTCGAGGCCTGCGTCGAAGCGGGACGGGTGCCGCGCGTACAGATTACCGGCACGGTTGATGCGGCCGCCGGCATGCAACGGATCACGGTCTCCGATAGTGGCCCCGGCGTGCCGGAGAGCCTCCGCGATAAGGTGTTCCATCCCTTCTTCACGACGCGGGGCCGCGGCACCGGACTCGGTCTCGCTCTCGTCCAGAAGATCATCGTGTCGCACAACGGGCGGGTGGCGCTGGGAACTGCGTCCGGCGGGGGCGCGGAATTCGCGATCGTGCTGCCGTTGAGCCGACGCGAGAATTGACACAGCTCGCGCGAGACGCGCGCATTCACGCCCGTTTCTCAACGGCGTTCCGCTTGCACGATCCATCACCGTGCGCCTGTCATGCCCGTCCGGTTCATCGCTGCTCGAAACGCTCGTCGCGCTCGCGCTCGTCACGAGCGTCGGTGCGGCGCTGCTGCCCGCGCTCGCCATGGCGGCGCGGCTGCAGCGTGAAAGCGATCTCGAGACCGGCGCCACGCTGGCCGGTTCGCGGCAGATCGCACAGATCGCCCGCGAGATTGAGGCAGCCGGGCGAGGCACCGGAGGCGCGCTCGACATCCCCCGGTCGGGATGGCAGCAGTTCGTCGATCGGGACGGTGCGCCTGCGCCAGTCGAGGACGCGGTGTTCGACTGCCGATGGCTCGTCACGCGGAGCGAGGAACCGGCAGGCCTGCTGATCGTGCACGTGCGCGTCGTGCCGCTCGCCGATCGCGGCCGGGCGCTGACGTTCACCACGGGGGTGCCGAATGAGTGAGCGTGGCGCGGCGCTCGTCGAGTCGCTCGTCGCGCTCGCGGTAACCGCGGCGGTGTGGGCCGCGGCAACGAGCGCGCTTTCGGCGCTGCCCGCGCTGGCGGCTCGATGGGAGGACCACTCCGCGCTCCGGCAGCGCGCGCGTGTCGTCGACAGCCGCGCCGGCCGCGCGCTGGCGGGAGCGGGGCCGATTGACGTGACGGTCGACGGCCGCGCGCTTCGGGTCCCTGCGGTGTGGCCGCGGCGGCTCGGCCTCGTGCGCCCTGACGCCGCGCGCGTCGTGTCGTCTTCGTCCGTCACGATCGTGTCGCGCACCGACATGCATCGCGTGCTGATCCTCGACGGCGCCCTTGCGGGATCGCCCGCCGACGTGAATGCCACGGCCGCGCCGCCCTGCGGCTCGGCCCCATGGTGTGGCGTGGGGGAGGGGGACATGGTGCTTGCCGTCGATCGCACCGGCGCCTGCGCGCTTTACCGCGTGACGTCGCTCGGCGTCCGCATGCGTCTCGAGGCCCTGATGCCCGGCCCGGAACGATTCGAACCCGGCTCTGTGGTCGTGCCGGTAGCGGTCGTGGTCTTCGAGTTCGACGCGCAGGAACAGGCGATCAGGAAGTACGACGGATATCGATCCGACAACGTGCTGGTCGATGCGGTGCGCGCGGTCGCGATTGACGCGGGTCTTGCGCCCGGGGCGCTGCTCGACGGACCGTTTCTCGGCGCCGGCGCGATGGCCTACGACGCCGACCAGCTCGCCATCCGCCGCATCGCGATGCGCGTAGAGATGGCGGATGCGGCGGCCGCTGCAAGCCGGCGCGTCGATCGTTTCGAATGGGCGCTCGGATGGCGCTGATTGCGGCGCTCCTGCTCGCGCTCGTGCTGTCGACCGCCGTGGGGGGCATCAGCGTCGTTGGCGCCATCGAGCGGCGCGCCGCCGCGGCGCATCGTACCGCCGCTCAGTTGCGGCTCGCGGCCGATGGCGCGCTCGCCCTCGCGGAAGTGGAATTGCGCGGCGCCGGATGGGAGCTCCTGCTCGAGGGTGCAGGCCTGCCGCGCTGGCAGAGGCCTGTGACCCGCGCGCCCGGCATTGGGGCACTGACCGCGGCCATGCAGCGGGAAACGATACTGGCGGGCTCCCATGGCGCCGATACTCCGTTGTGGCAGGTCCTCGGGCACACCCCCTGGGCGGGCGTGGCCGGGGGACCGGCGCGTCCCGACATCGTGATGTGGGTGGCTGACGACTGGGCAGAGGCGGACGGGAATCCGCGAAGAGACACGAACTCCACCCTGCTGGTCAGGGTCATGGCGGCCGACGGGGCAGCGGCCAGCTGGCTCGAAGCCGTCGTGCGCCGGGGCTCGAACGGGGCCGTACGGCGGGGCCATACACGCAGGTGGTGAGCCCTCATCCGGTGCACTACACTTACCGGACCCCGGCACACTGGAACAAAGCCATGACTTCTAGCCGGCACGCACTCTCGTCACGACTCTTCCTGGCGGCCCTCGCGCTGCTTTTGTGGGCCTTTCCGGTGTCTGCCCAGTCGCCGCTCGGCGAGGCGGCGCGCCGCGAGGCCGATCGCCGCAAGATCTCGCGCCCGGCCGACGGCAAGACCTACACGAATGCCGATCTGGCGCGGCTGCCCGTGCGCGCGACGCCTGTGCGCCCGCGTCTGCCCGCGCTCGACAGCACCACCGCGGGTACCATCGGCGCACCGGCTGAGCCCCCGGTTGCTTCACCGGCCGCCGCTCCTGCGACCGATGCCGCTCCCGCCGCGCGTGATGAAAAATGGTGGCATGATCGCATCACCGCCGTCCGCACGAACCTCTCCCGAGCGCAGATCTTCGCCGAGTCGCTCGATACGCGCATCAACTCCCTGAGCAACGACTTCATCAGCCGTGACGACCCGGCGCAGCGCGCGCAGATCTTCGAGCAGCGCGAGCGTGCGCTTCAGGAGCTCACACGGGTCAAAGGGGAGATCGACGCGTTCACCCGGCAGATCGGCGGCATCGAAGAAGAGGCGCGCCGGCTCGGCGTTCCTCCCGGATGGCTTCGCTGACCTCGTCCACCGTACTCCTCGTCGAAGACAAGGACTCGCTGCGAACGATGCTGCGTCTCGCGCTCGAGCGCGACGGGCACACCGTGGTCGAGGCGATCGACGAGCCCTCCGCGCGCGCCGCCCTGGCGCAGTGCCGCCCAGGCGTCGTGCTGTCGGACCTCAAGCTGCCGGCGGGTGACGGTTTCGGCGTCCTGCGCGCCGCCAAGGATCTCGACCCCGCCTTGCCCGTCATCGTGATGACCGCGTTCGGCCGCATCGAGGATGCCGTGGCCGCGATGCGCGAGGGGGCGCTCGACTTCCTGCCCAAGCCTGTCGATCCCGATCATCTGGCGCTCATCGTCGCCCGCGCGCTCGAGCAGCGCCGCCTCATCACGGAGAACATGGTGCTGCGCGACGAGCTCGCGCACCGTCGCGGCGCGCCGCAGATCGTGGGGCAGGCCGAAGCCCTGCGCCGTGTACAGATTGCCTTGCATCGCGCGGCCGAAACCGACACGACGGTGCTGCTCGAAGGGGAGAGCGGCACAGGGAAGGAGCTGTTTGCCCGCACGCTGCATGCCCTGGGCACGCGGTCCGACGCGCCGTTCGTCGCAATCAACTGCGCGGCGATTCCCGAGAACCTGCTCGAGTCCGAGCTGTTCGGCTACGAGAAGGGCGCATTCACGGGCGCGGTCGCGCGCAAGCTCGGCAAGTTCGAGCTCGCGCACACGGGCACGCTCTTCCTCGACGAGATCGGCGACATGCCGCTCGCGCTGCAGGCGAAGTTGCTGCGCGTGCTCGAAGAGCGGCGGTTCGAGCGTCTCGGCGGCACGGCGTCCGTGCACGTCGACGTGCGGCTGGTCACGGCGACCAATCGCGGCCTGCGCGCCGCGGTCGGATTGCGCCGCTTCCGCGAGGATTTGTATTTCCGCCTCTCGGTCTTTCCGATCACGATTCCGCCGCTGCGCGAGCGCAAGGAAGACATTCCGATGCTGGCGCGCTTCTTCATCGAGCGCTACTGCCGCGATCTCAAGAAGCCGACGCTCTCGCTGGCCCCGGCGGCCCTGGAGGCGATGGAGCAGTATCACTGGCCCGGCAACGTGCGGGAGCTGCAGAACTGTCTCGAGCGCGCCGTCATCCTGGCCGACGGCGACACCATTCATGCCCGGCAGTTGAATCTCGTCTTTCAGCACGAGGGGGGAGCCGCGGTGCCCGCCGATCCCTGGGCTCAGATTGATCTTGCGGGATCGATGTCGGAGGCCACGAGGCGTGTGGTGGCGGAGGTCGAGCGGCGCAAACTCGAAGGCGCGCTCCGGGACGCCGGCGCCAGCCGGATCAAGGCGGCCGAAGCCCTCGGATTGACGCCGAAGCTGTTCGCGCTGAAGCTGCGCGAATACCGGCTCGACTGACCGAGGCTCGCGCGAACGGCCCGAGTCGCGTCCTATGCCATTCCGACCGCTTTCATCGCTCTGATCAGCTCGCGCCCGGAGACGTCGTCGACGATTTCTACCTTGCCGAGTGCGACCGGGAGCACGAAGTGCAGCGTGCCGGCGATCACTTTCTTGTCGCGGCGAATGGCGTCGGCCGCCTGCGAGGCCGGCAGGTCGGCGATGGCCGGCAGCGGACCCATCTGCCGAATGAGTGCGGCCAGTGCGTCGCGGTCCGCTGGGTGGAAGGCCTTGCGCCGCACGCCGAGCTCCGCGGCGATCAGCATTCCCCAGGCGATCGCCTCTCCGTGACGGAACCGCCGGTACCGGGTGATGGCTTCGAGGGCGTGGCCCGCGGTGTGGCCGAAATTCAGAATGCGCCGGCGTCCTGACTCACGCTCGTCCTCGCCGACCACCTCCGCCTTGATCTGCGCCGACTCGGCGACGACAGGTGCGAGGGAGGCCTCGTCGCGCGCGAAGATCGCGGGGAGCGTGGCCTCGAGCCGCGTGAACAGGCCGGGCGACGCGATGACGCCGTACTTGACCACCTCATAGAGCCCGCTCCTGAACTCGCGGCGCGCGAGTGAGCCCAGCGTGCCGGGATCGCTGACGACGGCGGACGGCTGGTGAAACGCGCCGATGAGGTTCTTGCCGAGCGCATGATTCACGCCGGTCTTCCCGCCGATCGCGCTGTCGACCTGCGCGAGCAGCGTGGTCGGCACCTGCACGCACGGAATGCCGCGAAGGTAGGTGGCCGCGGCGAAGCCCGTGATGTCTCCTACAACGCCGCCACCGAGCGCGATCAGTGTCGTCGCGCGATCCGCGCCGGTCCTGATCAGCGCGTCATAGATCCGCGCGACCGATGTGAGTGTCTTGTGTTTCTCCCCTTCGGGAATGAGGATCGGCGGCTCCTGCCTGAGTGAGGCGGGCATGGCCCGTTCGTAGAGCCGCCAGATGCCGGGTGCCGAGACGACGATGCGGCGGGCGGGGGCCGTCGTGTGCCGATCGATCAGCGCGTCGAGACGGCCCAGCGTGCCGGGCCCGATGAGCACAGGGTACGAGCCTCCGGCCACCCGCACGTCGACCTGTTGCATGGCTGCTACCATAGCAGGTCTCGTGATCCCCGCAGTACGCGCCGGCTATATCGTGATCGGCAGCGGCATCGCGGGACTCCGCGCCGCGCTTGCACTCGCCGGCGCGGGTCCCGTGACTGTCCTGACCAAAGCTGAACCCACCGAAGGCAACACGGGTTACGCCCAGGGCGGCATTGCCGCGGCCGTCGGGCCGGACGATTCTCCCGAGGCGCATCTCGCGGACACGCTCGCGGCCGGTGACGGGTTGTCGGACGAGGCGGCCGCGCGCGTGCTCACGTTCGACGGGCCTGCGCGTGTGCGGGAGTTGATCGAGTGGGGCGCACGGTTCGATCGTGACGATCGCGGCGAGCTGGCGCTGGCGCGTGAAGGCGCGCACGGTCTGCGCCGCGTGCTGCACGCGCGCGATGCGACCGGGCGCGAGATCGGGCGCCTGCTCTGGCAGCGCGCGAGCAGCCGCGCCGGCATTCTCGTCGAGCCGCACGCCTGTGTGACGCAGGCGCTGATCGAGGGCGGCCGCGTCGCGGGCGTCCGCTATCTCGATGCACGCGGGGACCCGCAGGAGATGCGGGCGAAAGCGGTGCTGCTCGCGACCGGCGGCGCGGGCGCAGTGTTTCGCGAGACGACGAATCCGCTGGTCGCCACAGGGGACGGCATCGCCATCGGCTACCTGGCCGGCGCGCGCGTCGCGGATCTCGAGTTCGTCCAGTTCCATCCGACCGTCCTCGACGCGCCCGGCGCGCCGCGCTTTCTCCTGTCGGAGGCGCTGCGCGGCGAAGGAGCGCAACTCGTCAACGCGGTCGGCGAGCGTTTCGTCTTCACGTACGACCCCGCCGGCGAGCTCGCGCCGCGCGACCGTGTCTCGCGGGCGATCGCGCTCGAGCGCGAGCGCACCGGCGCCCCCGTGTATCTGACCCTGGCGCATCTGCCGGCGGCCTTCGTGCGCGAGCGGTTCCCGCTGCTGACCGACGTGTGCGCAGAGGCCGGTTTCGATCTCGCGTCAGGGCGCATCCCGATCGCGCCGGCGGCCCACTACATGATGGGCGGCATCGTCACCGATCTCGAGGGGCGCACGAGCCTGCCCGGGCTGTTCGCCGCGGGAGAGACCGCCTGCACCGGCGTCCATGGCGCCAACCGTCTCGCGAGCAATTCGCTGCTCGAGGGGCTCGTGTTCGGCGAACGCGCGGGCACGGCCATGCGCGACTGGAGCGGCGAGCCGGCGTCCTGGCCGCCCGGCGCCACGGCCGCGCGCGACTCGCCCCGCGGAGACGGGGCCGACCTGGCGCCGTCACTCTCAGAG
>JALYRV010000015.1 GCA_030855205.1 Acidobacteriota bacterium
CTTTCTGATCGAGGGCCAGCGCGTCGGCGTAGGTCCCCATCTTCTTTCGCGCTTCCGCCAGGGGCATGTGCCGCAGCGAGGGCCTCACGTGCGCGGCCGCGCGCAGCGCCTCGACGATGTCGTTGACCCGCTCGTCGCCCTCATCGTTGGCATGGAACAGCCCGCTGGCGTCCGGAGCCGCGGCGATGCGGACGTAGAGATCGGCAAGGTCGCGGTCGTAGACGAGCGGCCAGTGGTTCTCGCCGCTGCCGACCACGCGCACGAGTCCGTTGTTGGCGTCCTTGAGCAAATCGCCGACGATGCCGCGGCCGCCGCCGTAGACGATGCCCGGACGGATCACCGCGGTGCGGACACTGCCGCCGCCGGCGTCGAGCACCACCTGCTCGTGCGGCACCCGCCATTCCACATGCGGAATAGGGTTGACGCTCGCCTCTTCGCCGGCCGGTTCCGGCGTGTCGCCGAGCACCCACACGCCCGACGTGTAGATGAAGACGCCGCCGCCGGCGTTCTGCGCGGCGAGGAGCAGTGTGTCGATCGTGAGCCGGTCGATCTCCGGGCCGCGCGCCGAACTGTCGACCGCGGCGTGAATCCAGCCTTCGGCCGAGGCGGCCGAGGCGGCGTACGTGTCAGGCTTCGCGAGGTCCGCGAGGAGCGGGTGTCCGCCCCGCTTCTCGACGGCCGCCGCGTTCTCGCCGTTGCGCACGACTGCCGTGACGTCGTGGCCGGCGCGCGCGAGCGCATCGAGCACAGCCGAACCGATATATCCCGAACCGCCGGTCAGAAAGATTCGCATCGCGTATGTGGAACGTACTATTCAACGGCGAAGACCCGGGCGAGTCAACAACGACGCGGAATCGGCACGCGCGAAAGGATCATGTTCGTCGGGAACTGTCAACTCGCGGCCATGCGACGCCGCCGCTCAGATCTCCCAGAGCCGTCCCTGATCGAAACACGTGATCAGACCGTCTTCACTCACCTTGAGAATCGCGCCGTACTGCGCCGCGCCGTATGCCGCTGCGGTGCGCGCTCCCTCCATCTCTACCGACGGCGGGCCTGCGTGCAGGAGGATCGCGCCGGCGGCCAGCAGCCGCCCTCCCTGATCGGTCACGATCGCGCCGTCCATCGTCGACAGCGCGCGGAACACGTCGGGCGAGAGCGCGGTGGCGCTGCGGCCCGCGGCGAAGTGCAGCAGATCGCGCCGATCGATGACGCCGTCGGTCGGCTCGTGGTCGTGCGGCAGGTCGAGACGATCGGCTGGCGCGACCAGCTTGCCGAGCGCGGCGGCGTCGCGCAGCACGACGAACAGCGCGCCCTGGCGCATGTCGGCGAGATCGAGTGCCGTCTGGAAGATCAGCCGCGCGAGCGGCTCGTTGCCCACGGCGCGCCGCCAGATGGCGTACTTCGCGCCCATGTCGAGCAAATGCCAGCTCGCGTTGCGGAACGTGAAGGCGTGCACGCCCTCGGCGAAGACGCGGATCTCGTGGGCCGGCGTGAGGATGATGCAGATGTGCCGGTTGCCCGAGGTCGCGCGCGCGTGCGCCTGGTACGGCGCGGCGACCGGGGCGGCCAGCGTGCCCGGCGCGTCGGCACGCGTGTCCCACTCGTCGACTTCGACGATGTCGAGAACCTTGCCGGTGCGGTTGACGAGAAACGCGGTGTGCAGGCCGTCAGACAGGCGGTAGAAACTCTTGACCGCGGTCAGCCCTTCCGAATACTCCAGCATCGGACGCATGCCGCACGCGCCGCGCGCCGGATCGGCGTCGCTGTCGAGCATGAGCACGCCCGACGAGATCTCGCGGTTCTCGTAGCGCGACAGCGCGGCGACGCGGAGCACCTCGATCGCCTTCGCAATGACGTCGGCGCGCCCGGCGACGTCCGCGATGGTGTACGGCATGTCGTCGAGGAACGCGCCGATGTAGCGATCCTCGATCGCGCCGCGGAACAGGTCGAGACGTTCGGCCATCAGCGCCGGGTCGAAGATCGCGCGGTAACGCGCGTCGAGCACCGCGACAATGGCGCGGGCGAAGCGCACCTCGTCGGCGGTGAAGGGGCGGTCCGCCGGCACGCGCAGGACGTGGCGGAAGGCGAACCAGGTCACCACGATCACGGTGTCGTTCTCGGACGGCTCGATCGCCATCCCGGACGTCCCCGCCTGCTCGGGCACGACTTCGGTCGTCTGCGCGGCGCGTGCGAAGAACTGCTTCAGCGCGCGCTGCAGCATGCTGTCGTAGAGCGCGGCGGCGGCCGACACGGCCATCGAGTGGGGTTTGCTTGTCACCAGACCCTCTATGATAAGGCCCGATGCGGCGCGACAGCCTGTTGGAGTTCTTCCGCGACTACATCGATGCGGACGCCCGGCGCGACGCCGCCTTCGTGCTGCACGACGACGGCTATCGCGCCCGCACGTGGACGTACGGCGAAATCGCGCGCGCCTCGCGCGCCTTCGCTGCGCGGCTGAGCACCGCCGGCCTCGGGCCGGGCGACAAGCTCGTGCTGTGGGGGGAAAACCGCGGCGAGTGGATCGCGGCGCTCTGGGGCGCGCTCCTGGCCGAGGTCGTCGCAGTTCCCGTCGATTTCCGCGCGTCGGCCGGTCAGGCGCACCGCATCCGCGAGATCGTCGAGGCCCGCATCATGCTCGTGGGAGACGAGGTCTCGCCGGAAGCGGCGCCGGATTTCGCGATCTGGCGCATGTCGGACGAGGGCCTGTTCGCGGCCGAGGCGCGAGGCTCGTCGCCGGCGGCCTCAGCCGCCGGCCCGGGCGCCGGCTCACAGGCCACACGCCTCGCGGAGATCATCTTCACCTCCGGCGCGACGTCCGATCCAAAGGGCGTGACGCTCACGCACCGAAACATTCTCGCGAACATCCATCCGATCGAAGAAGAGCTCGGCAGGTACCGCCCGTATCTCAGACTCCTGCATCCGATCCGCTTCCTGAACCTGCTGCCGCTCAGTCACATGTTCGGACAGTCGATGGCGACGTTCATGCCCCCGCTCGTGGGCGGCACGGTCGTCTTCACGAGCGGCTACAACCCGCAGGAGATCGTGCGGCAGATCAAGTCTCGGCGCGTGGCGGCGCTCGTGTGCGTGCCCAAGGTCCTCGATGTGCTGCGCGACCACGTGCAGCAGGTCGCGGGATCGGGGCGGCCGCCTGTCCCGCCCGATCGGCACTGGCTCCGCCGCGCATGGGCCCGTCGCGACGTGCACCGGCTCTTCGGCTGGAGATTCTGGTGCATCGTCGTCGGCGGCGCGCCCCTGGATGCGCAACTCGAGGCGTACTGGAGCGGCCTCGGCTTCATGGTGATTCAGGGGTACGGCCTGACCGAGACGGCGCCCATCGTGACGCTGAATCATCCGTTCAAGAAGGCGGCGGCAGGGTCGGTCGGCACCGCCATCAGCGGCGTCGAGATCCGCATCGCGGACGACGGCGAGATTCTCGTGCGCGGCGACAACGTGACCGCGGGGTACTACGGCGCGCCGGGCGGCACCGATGCCGCGTTCCAGAACGGATGGTTCCACACGGGAGACGTGGGCGCCCTCGATGGCCAGGGGCGCCTGACGATCCGCGGGCGCAAGAAGGAGATGATCGTCACGCCGCAGGGGCTCAACGTTTTTCCGGAGGATGTCGAGCGGGCGCTCGGCGCGCAGCCAGGCGTGATCGAATCCGCGGCGATTGGCCTGCAGCAGGACGGTGAGGAGCGTGTGCACGCGGTGCTCGTCGCCGCGGCGGGCGCGTCACCCGAGTCGATCGTGCGCGGCGCCAACGCGACGCTCGAGGATCATCAGCGAATCCGGAGCTGGAGTCTCTGGACGGCAGACGCGCTGCCGCGCACGGAAGGCACGCGAAAACTCAAGCGCAAGGAGGTGCAGCGCTGGGCGCAGAGCGCGCACGGTGCCGTGCCCGGAAGCACGACTGGCGCGGCGCCGGGCCGCACGGTCGAGGAGCTGGTGACGGCGGCGGCCGACGGACGCGCGGTCACGCGCGAGACGACCTTCGAGGAGCTCGGTCTGCCCTCCCTCGACCGCGTGCAACTGCTGACCGCGATCGAAGGCACGTTCCAGATCTCGATCGACGAAGCGGAGTTTGCCGCCGCGGCCACGGTCGGCGATCTGGCCGACCTCACGGCGCGCCAGTCCGCGCCTGCTTCGCCGCCGCCTGCCGGCGCGCAGCGGACCGGCCGCACCGGACCTCCGCCCAGAGACATCCAGTTCCCTCGATGGAACCGCATGCTGTGGGCGCGCGCGACCCGGCGCGTGAGCCTGCCCACATGGGTGCTGGCCATCTCGCGCGTGTGGATGGATCTCGAAGTCGAAGGGCTCGAACACCTCGAAGGGCTCGAGCATCCGGTCGTGTTCGCGCCGAATCATCAAAGCCATATGGACACGCCGGCGCTGCTGCAGGCGCTGCCGCCGAAGTGGCGTTACCGCGTCGCGCCGGCGATGGCGAAGGAGTGGTTCAAGCCGCACTTCTTTCCTGAGAAGTATTCGATGCGCGAGCGGCTGCGCAACAGCCTCAGCTATTACCTCGCATCGCTGTTCTACAACTGCTTCCCGATCCCGCAGTACGAGGGGGGTGCGCGCCAGACCATCCGGTACATCGGCACGCTGTTCGAAGAGCGTCATTCACTGCTGATCTATCCCGAAGGCAAACGCACCGACTACGGCGAGATCGCCGAGTTCAGGCCGGGAATCGGCCTGATCGCGTCCCGGCTGGGCGTGCCGGTCGTGCCGGTTCGTATCGAAGGGCTCGACAGAGTTCTCGGTGTGCGGGCGAGCTGGCCGGTACGCGGCGCGGCGCGCATCACGTTTGGCAAGCCCATGCGGCTGGCGGGAAACGACTATCGCGCGCTCGCGTCCCAGGTGCGCGACGCCGTCGTCTCACTTCAACCTTATTCCGGCCCCGATCCCGGATCTGTGGCATAATTTTTGTCAGATGAGGAAAGGAAAGGCGTTACCCAAGCTTGAGTAAGGACGATCTGATTGATGTTCAGGGCACGGTTGTAGCCGTTCACAGCGGCGGACTCTATCGCGTCCAGGTGGATTCGGGCCATGAAGTGCTGGCTCAATTGAGCGGCCGCATGCGCCGCTTTCGCATCAAGGTAGTGCCCGGGGATCGCGTGACGGTCGGTGTGTCACCGTACGATCCGGTTCGCGGCATCATCACCTTCCGAGCGCGGTAAGTCTTCAGTTGATTTGACTTCAGAGACAGTGCAATCACCAGGGCCGCGACGCAGGCGACGACGCGGCGCGGGGACAGGCGCGCCCAAGGCGCACAACCCGTCCGCGCAGCCGCAGGAACAACCCGCAGAAGAGCGCATGTCCGCGCCGCATGACATCACGCCCATCGAGTTCGCGGCGCTCCCGATCCATGCCACGCTCCGTCACGCGCTCGCCGAACGCGGCTTCGAGCGCACCACGCCGATT
This sequence comes from Acidobacteriota bacterium, assembly GCA_030855205.1. Classification (GTDB taxonomy): domain Bacteria; phylum Acidobacteriota; class Vicinamibacteria; order Vicinamibacterales; family SCN-69-37; genus JALYRV01. The sequence continues at coordinate 5,422 of JALYRV010000015.1, forward strand.
CAGAGCGCGGTGATTCCGTTCGCCCTCGCGGGCGACGACGTGATCGGCTGCGCGCAGACCGGCACGGGCAAGACAGCGGCGTTCGTGCTGCCGCTGGTCCATCGCCTGCTGGCCTCCGACGAGCGCGACAAGACCACCGGGCCGCGCGGCTACACTCGCGTGCTGATTCTCGCGCCGACGCGCGAGCTCGCGGTGCAGATCGAGGACGAGGTGCAGGGCTTCGGGTATCACACGGGCCTCTCGAGCATGGCCGTCTACGGCGGTGTGCCGATGGGTCCGCAGGATCAGGCGCTCCGCGCCGGCGTCGACATCGTCGTCGCCACGCCCGGGCGGCTGCTGGATCACATGCGCGGCGACGGGCCGAAATTCGACAAGATCGAAGCATTCGTACTCGACGAAGCGGATCGCATGATGGACATGGGCTTCTGGCCCGACGTGCGCCGCATCGCTGGCGCGCTGCCGCGCACGGGCCTGCAGACCATGCTTTTCTCGGCGACGATGCCGGAAGAGATCATGAAGTTCGCGCGCGAACTCGCGGCGCACGCGCACTACGTGCAGGTCGGGTCGACGGGATCGCCTGCCAAGACGATTACGCACCGCGCGCACATCGTGGCGTCGGCCGACAAGGTGGCGTACCTCACGTCGTTCCTCAAGCAGGAGGCGCACGGGCCGGTCCTGGTGTTCGCGCGCACGAAGATCGGCGCCGACCGCGTGGCGCGCAGGCTGGCGCAGTCGGGGCTGAAGGCCGTGGCGATGCATGCCGACCGCTCGCAGGAGGATCGCCAGAAGGCGGTCGAGGGATTCAAGTCGGGACGCTTCCGCGTGATCGTCGCGACCGACGTCGCCGCGCGCGGGCTCGATGTCGACGGCATCACGTGGGTCGTCAATCTCGAAGTGCCCACGTCGCTCGACACCTACGTGCATCGCGTCGGCCGCACGGGCCGGGCCGAGGCCGTCGGACACGCGCTGACGCTCGTCGCGCCTGAGGAACGGCGCGCGCTGGGCGCCATCGAGCGCGCGTTCGGGCTCGAGCTGCAATGAGCGAAACGCCCGAAACGCCTGGCGGAGCGCTCCCCGGCGACGTACCCGCCGAGCGGCCCAACACGCCTCCCGGCACGCCGCCGACGGTGCCGCCGCCGACGCCGTCAGATCCCAACCGTCTGACGCCCGCCTGGGCGCGCTTCCACTCGTGCCGCTGGCGCTCGAGCCCTGAAGACGGCGAGTTCTGCACCCACCGCGACGTGCTGCCCTACGCCGGTAAGGAGGGCTTCAAGCCCGAAGCCTGGTGCCCTGAGTGTCAGTACTTCAAGCTCAAGCGAGTGGCCAGAAAACCGTCGTACTGACGTTTCCTACTCGAACTCCTTCGCCAGCTCCACCCACTCGCCGTGCGGCGCGAGCTCCCGGTAGAGACGCCAGTGCGCGCGCGCGTCGGGCGAGCGGCCCATCTTCTCCAACGTGACGGCCAGATAGAAGTGCGCTTCGGGATAGCTCGGGTTGAGCGACACCGCTTCCCGGTACGCCGACAGTGCATCCTCATATCGCGCGAGATCGTGGTGCACGTTACCGAGATTGAAGTGCGCCTCGAAGCAGTCGGGCTCGAGGATCAGCGCGCGATCGTAGAGCGCCATGGCCTCGATGTGGTGGTCGCGCGCGTAGTGGATGTTGGCCAGGTTGACGAGCGCCGGCACGAGATCGGGATCGACGACGAGCGCGCGGCGGTAGCCCGAGGCGGCCGCCTCGAGATGCTCTTCGGCGCCATCGTCGAGCGCCGCGGCCTCCATGAAGAAGCGCGCGGCAGTGGCCTCCTCGGTGCCGGGCGCCGCGAGCGGCGGCTCGGGAAACAACGCGGGCGGCGGATCCGGTTTGCGCGTGAGCGTCACGACGCGCGCCTGGTTGGCGGCGTGGTCGCGCCCGCGCGGCGTCTGGAAGTCGAGCTGCAGCTGCCCTTCGCGCGCCGACGTGAGCGAGCGGATGACGGCGTGGAGCGCCGTGCCCTTGTCGAGCTCGGTGGCCGCCTGGCGGATCAGGTGCAGATCGCTGAAGCCGTAGAAGCGGCCGGCTACGGGGCGCACGAGCCCCCACTTCTCGAAATAGCGCAGGTGTTCGTCGCGGATGCTCGGGTACATCGCGCGGATGTCGCGCGCCGACTTGAACTGCGCGCGAATCGCGTCCGAGGCCGGCAGGCCGGCGGCGGCGCACAGCTCGGCCTCCGACATCAGGCGCGTGCCGCGCGGCGGCTCCGGCGCGTCGAGGCCGGCGATGATGAGGGTGAACGCGGCATCGGCCGTGTCGAGCAGGTGGCCGCCGAGCCGTTCGATGAGCGCGCGGGCGTCGCGGCGCGACAGCAGCGCGAGCTTGCCGGCGATGGTGACGCGCTCGCCCGCGAGCGGGCGTGAGGCTGGCGATGGTTCAGGAATGGACGGCACCCGTTTCAACGGTCAACATGAATCACCGGCGTGGACATGTCAAGGATCTAGAATGTCCGCAATGCTGCTGGCGGGCGATGTCGGGGGAACCAAGACGCTTCTCGGGCTCTTCGAGCCGAGCGGCACGGGCGATCGTCCTCGGCCGATCCTGGTGCGCGAGTTCGCGACGCTCGACTTCGACACGTTCGAACAGATCGTCGACGAGTTCCTCGGCGTGGGCGACGGCGCGGCGGCGATGTCGATCGCCGCCGTGTGCGTGGGTGTGGCCGGACCGGTCAACGGCCTGGTCGCGCGGCTGACCAACGTGCCGTGGATTGTCGATCTGCGGCTGCTCGCGCCGCGCGTCGGGCGCGCGCGCCTCAGGCTGCTCAACGATCTCGAGGCGATGGCGCACGGCGTGACGCACCTCGAGCCAGACGAGATCGCCGTGCTGCAGGAAGGCATCGCCATGCCGCGCGGCAACGCGGCGCTGATCGCGGCGGGCACCGGACTCGGGCAGGCGCTGCTCCACAACGTCGGCGGACGCTTCCTCCCCTCGCCGTCCGAGGGAGGCCATGCCGACTTCGGCCCCCGCAACAGGCGCGAGCTCGCGCTGGCCGAGCGGTTCATGCGCGAGTCGGCGCGCGTCGAAATCGAGACGCTGCTGTCGGGCCCTGGCCTGGTCAACATCTACCGCTTCGCGCACGGCCTTGAAGACGATCTGGGCTGCCCGGGCGTGCCGGACGGCAGCGACCCGGACGAAGCCCCCGCACAGATTTCGGCCGCGGCCCTTCAGCGGACGTGCACGCGCTGCGTCGAGACGCTGGAGCTCTTCGTCGACATCTACGGATCCGAGGCGGGCAATCTTGCGCTGCGCTCGGTGGCGACGGCGGGCCTGTATGTCGGCGGCGGCATCGCGCCGAAGATCCTGCCGGCGCTCGAGACCGGGCGCTTTCTCGATGCCTTCCGCGACAAGCCGCCGATGACCGACCTGCTCGCCACGATTCCGGTTCGCGTCATCCTCAACGCCCGGACCGGCCTGATGGGGGCGTCGGTGGTCGCCCAGCACGCCGCCAGTGCGTTGCACAGCTGAGGTCAAATCCCGCAAAGTCTTACCCTGCAAGCAGTTGACAGCTTGGAAGCTGAACGGTAGCATCCTCTATTCTCCTGGAGGCCTGTTAATGAAGAAGCGCGCTTTTGCCGCGTTTGTACTCTGTATGTCCCTGTTCGCTCCGCTGGCGTTTGCCCAGAGCACCGGATCGATCAGCGGAAAAGTCACGATGCCGGATGGCTCACCCCTTCCGGGCGTCACAATCGAAGCCAGCGCGAACGTGCTCCCCACTCCGCGCGTGGCTGTCAGCGATGAAAACGGCGAGTATCGTCTCCCGGCTCTTCCCCCCGGCAGCTACACGCTGAAGTTCACTCTCTCGGGCATGCAGGACATCACGCGTCCGATGCAGGTGCAGCTTGGCTTCGATGCGCGTGCGGCCAACGTGCAGATGAGCGTGCAGGGCGTCACCGAGAACGTCACGGTCACCGGCGGCGTGTCGTACGTCGACCGCGGGTCCGCGGCGCTCTCGAGCGGCGTGACCAGCCGTGAGCTCAGCGCGATTCCGACCGGGCAGGACTACCGCGACCTGCTGAAGCTGATCCCGGGCGTGCAGTTCACGCAGGACTTCGTGCGCGGCCCGAGCGCCGGCGGCAACGGCCAGGACAACGTCTATCAGCTCGACGGCGTCAACGTCACGCTGCCGCTCTTCGGCACGATGTCGGCCGAGCCGGCGTCGCACGACATCGAGCAGGTGACGGTCGTCAAGGGCGGCGCGCGCGCCGTCGGCTTCGACCGCTCCGGCGGCTTCACGATCGACTCGGTCAGCAAGTCGGGCACGAACCGCTTTGCCGGCATGCTCCAGTACCAGTTCCAGAATCCGGACCTCACCGCCGACCTCGAGAGCGGCACGGTCTCGCGCTTCGAGGAAGACCGCAGCTGGATCACCGGCAACGTCGGCGGCCCGATCATCGCCGACAAGCTGTTCTTCTTCGCGTCCTACTACCGTCCCGATCGCACGCGCGAGAACCGCTCGAATGCCTACGGCGAGCTCCCGGGCTTCGAGAGCGACCGCAATGAAGGCTTCGGCAAGCTGACCTTCTCGCCGAGCGGCAACATCCTGCTCAACGGCAGCTACCGCGATTCGAAGCGCACGGAGAGTGGCGGCCTGTTCGGCCAGTTCTCGACGGGTACGACCGGTGCGGGCTCGGAATCGCGTCAGCGCATCTACACCGGCGAAGCGTCGTGGGTCGTCAACTCGCGCAGCCACTTCACCGGCAAGGTCACGCGCTTCGGTCTCGAAACGCTCGGCCAGCCGGACACCGTCTCGGGCGCGACGCCGAACACGGCGATCGGCTCGACGATCGACGTCAACGCGCTCGACACGATGGGCCGCTTCTTCGTGCCCACGCCGGTCGCGAGCAACGCGACGCAGAGCGCCTTCGTGGCTCCGATCATCGCGCGCTACGGCTATGCCAACGCCAGCGGCGTCCGCACCGGCGGCGGCATCGTCGGCTACGGCAGCCAGTTCGACGACAACGACTTCTTCCGCACCGAGGCGAAGGTCGGCTACAACTACAGCTTCGGCAGCGCGATGCGCCACGACCTGCACGTCGGGTATCAGTGGTATCGCGATGAAGAAGACCTGCTCCGCTCTTCCAACGGCTGGGGCGGGATCAGCGCGCCGGGCGGGACGATCTCGACCAGCGGCACGCCGGTGTTCTATCGCGCGCAGGTGCTGCAGCAGGGTCTGCTCGGCCTGCCGACGATTCACTCCGAGTACGCGTCGCACAACATCGAAGTCAACGACACGATCCGCTGGAACAACTTCACGGTGAACCTCGGATTGATTGCCAGCAACGACACGCTGTACGGCCAGGGCCTGCGCGACGATGCGTCGACGACCTCGGGGTACACGCTGGCGCCCGGCGAGAAGTACACGATGTACGACCTGCCGTTCAGCAAGATGCTCCAGCCGCGCCTGAGCGCGACGTGGGCGTTCAACGGCCGCGACACGGTCTACGGCAGCTACGCCCGGTACCATCCGGCGGCCAGCTCGCTGCCGCGCGCCGCGTCGTGGGCGCGCAACCTCGCCGTGACGCTCAACTTCGACTTCGACGCCGCCGGGCGGCTGTTCGCGGTGCAGGCCGAGCGCGCATCGGCCGGCAAGCTGTTCGTCGACGACATGGACCCGCGCCAGATCGACGAGTTCCTCGTCGGCACGTCGTTCCAGCTCGCCAACACGTGGTCGACGCGCATCTACACGCGCTACCGCGAAGGCAGCAACTTCTGGGAAGACGTGCCCAATACGGGGCGTCTGATTGCCGACACGCCGGACGACATCAAGGCGAAGGGGCTCTACATCGCGGATCTCGCGGCGCAGAACGCCCAGATCGGCGGCGCGCCCACCAGCTACGTGATCGCGGAGCTCGACGGCGCCTACACGAAGTACCAGGAGTTCACGCTGGAGTCGGAATGGCGCGGCCCGAAGGCCGGCGTCAACGGCTCCTACACGTTCAGCAAGTACTGGGGCAACTTCGACCAGGACAACACGACGTCGGCCAACGACGCGAACTCGTTCATCGGCTCGTCGTTCATCGGCGACGGCGCGGGACGCCAGCTGCACAACTTCCGTGACGGGCGCCTGCGCGGCGATCGTCCGCACGTGCTGAAGGTGTACGGCTACTACATGTTCCAGTGGAACGGCACGCTCGGCGCCTACGGCGTCGCGCAGTCGGGCCAGCCCTGGGAAATCTGGAACCGCGTGCCGTACCTGGCGATCGGCGGCGACAACAGCGACTCGTCGAAGTACGCCGAGCCGGCCGGCTCGCGCAGATCGGACAAGCACTACCAGATCGATCTGAAGTACACGCAGGACTTCCGCTTCATGAGCCGGTACGGCTTCCAGATCATGGGCGACCTGTACAACGCCTTCGATGTGCAGACCGGCTACAACATCGAACCGGCGGTCGCGGCCGCGGGCTTCAGCCAGCCGCGCTCGTTCTACGACCCGCGCCGCTTCCAGCTGTCGGCACGCTTTACGTTCTAAACGGCTCATGGCTCACGGCTCACGGCTCACGCCGTGGGCAAGACACGGAAAGGGTGGATCGCCGATGGCGATTCACCCTTTTTTATTTGAAGAGGCGCTCGCGCTCGATGAGGGGACGCGTGGCGGTGTCGGCGCGGCGTCGCGCAAGGGCGATGCGCGCGGCCTTGTCGGGTTCATCGAGCAGCGCGCTGACCTGCGCGCGCTTGAAGAGCGCCATCGGATAGGCGGGGTGCGAGGCCGGTACGCGATCGAGCGCCTGTCGCGCCTCATCGATACGGCGCTCGGCCAGATACAGCACGCCGAGCTCAAGGTCATAACGGAAACCGGCCCCCATCAGCGCCCGTGACCGCTCGAACGACTGAATCGCAAGCGACGTACGGCCGGCGCGCATCGCCACGGTTCCGAGAGCCTCGACGACCGGCGCGCGCTCGGGCATCTCCTGCGCGAGCTGTTCGAGCATGGGCATCGCGCGCTCCCAGCCGGGCGTCCGCGCATAGTGCATGGCGAGATACACGCGCACGTCTGGTGAGCGCGGCGCGATGGACGACGCGCGGCGAAACGCCTGCTCTGCCTGCGCGTGCCAGCCGAGCGAAGAGTGCGACGTCGCAATCCGCAGCGCCGCGTCGAGATTGTACGGATCCCGCTCGAGAATGCGCTCGTACAGCGGAACCGCCTGCGCGTAGCGTTCCTCTACGAACATGCGCCCGGCCTGCTCAATCTGCGCGAGCACCGGCATCATGTCGGCCGGACGCGGCGCGTCCTTGCGCACGACGGGCGCGGCCGAGGCGCTGACATAGCCCAGACTGGCCAGATTGCGCTGCGCCTCCGCGCTCATGTTGGCCGGCACGCGCGCGCCGTCCAGTGGCGGCACCGGATAGTCGTCCAGCGCCTTGCGAATCGCGGACGGCACACCGTCGCGGCCGGTGTCGCGGCTCTCGCCGGGATCCGATGCGACATCGAACAGCTCCGTGCGGCCGGCGAAGATGCCCTTCCGCCGGCCGTCGACCGCCATGATCTGCGGCTGCCAGCCGTACTCGAGGTACGGCTTCATCGCCTCTCCCAGCACGACCTCACCGGGGCCGTCGGCGCGCAGGCTGCGCCCGGCCCCGAGTCCCGCCCAGTCGAGCACGGTGTGAAACACGCGCCTCGTGCTGACGGGCCCGTCGCTGACTGCCGCGTCAACACCCGGCCCCGCAATCACGAGCGGCACGTGCATCGTCGACTGATACAGCAGGTGTCCGTGCTGCGCCTCGCCGTGGTCGCCGAGCCCTTCACCGTGATCGCCGGCAATGACGATCGCGGCCGGCGTCCCCGCGCGCGACGCGTGTGCGCCGAACGCCTGCACGAGCCGCGCGAGTTCGGCGTCCATCACTTCGATCTCGCCGAGATAAGGTTTCTGCGCGTGGCGGCTGAGGTACGGCTCGGCGGGCGCGTACGGGGTGTGGGGCTCGAAGTAGTGCACCCACAGGAGGACTGGCTTGCCCGACGGCGCCGCGAGGTATGCCAGCGCGCGATCGGTCGTCTCCTTCGCGCTGCGCTCCTGCCGCGCAGCCGGCAGCTCGTCGTCGTACGTCTCGAACCCGCGCGCGAGCCCGAACCGGCGCGCAAGCACGAACGACGAGACGAACGCAGCCGTGCGATAGCCCGCCTGCTGCAGCCGCTCGGCGACGACGGGATGCACGGCCGCCAACGCGCGCGCGTTCTCGTGCACGCCATGGCCGGCCGGATAGAGGCCAGTCATCATCGAGCTGTGCGACGGCAGCGTTTCGGGAACAGTCGCGTAGGCCTGCGTGAAGCGGCGCCCGCGCGCCGCGACGGCATTGAAGGCGGGGGTCGACACGCCGGCGGCGGCCGGACCGATGGCGTCGGCCCGGGTCGTGTCGAGCGTGACGATCAGGATCGAGGGGCGCGCGGACGGCGCGGGTGCGCCGGCGCCGCAGGCGCAGGTGAGCAAGAGGGCCGCTGTCGCGATCGCGCGCTTCATCGATACGCACGATTATAGTGAGCGGCCTCAGCTCATCGGCCACCAGATGCGCATGCGCGTGCCCTGCCCCGGCGCGGTCCAGACCCGGACGGCGCCCTTGTGACTGCGCACGATGCCGTGTACCGCCGCGAGGCCGAGCCCGCGCCCCATGTCGCGGGTGCTGAAGAACGGCTCGAACATGCGCGGGATCACGTCGGCCGGGATTCCCGGACCATCGTCCTTGACGTCGACGAACACGAACTCTCCAGGACCGGCGGCCGCGGAGTAGCTCGCCTGGCTCAGCGCGGCGGCGTCGAGCATTTCGCTGCCGGTGAGCACTTCCACCGAACCGTGTGTCGCCGACACCGCATCGACGGCGTTGGCCAGCAGGGCAAGCACGGCCTGGCGGATCTGCACGAGGTCGCCGGGCACCGATGGCAGCTCGCGCTGGCTTTCGTGCGTGACCAACGCGCGCTCGCCGATCGTGCGCGAGAAGGCCCGAAGCACGTCGCCGACGGCGTCTTCGATGGAGACGGGCGAGATCGTCGTGCGCCCCTGTCCGCTGTACGCGACGATCTGCGACACGAGGTCGGCGGCATGCTGCGCGCCGGTGGCGATGGCTTCGGCGCTCGCGCGGCGCTCTGACCCTTCCGGCGAGGTCGCGATCAGGTAGTCCGCGTTGCCGAGTACGGCGGTCAGCAGGTTGTTGAAGTCATGCGCGAGTCCTCCGGCAATGACCGTCAGGCTCTCGACCTTCTCCTGCTCGCGCAACCTGGCCTCGAGCAGGAGGCGATCGTGTTCCGCCTTGCGCCGGGCCGTCGCATCGCGCACCCAGAGCAGCTTGCCGCCGTAGCCCCGTCCGTCGACGAACGAGGTCAGCCGCACCTCATAGAGCGACTCCCCCGCCGGCACGAGTAACGGCTCGGCGGCGTCGAGCGCAGGGGCCTCGGGCAACTCCTTCCACCAGTCCAGCAGCTCGGACGGATGGCGGCCGATGACGTCGCGCGCGGGCGCATCGGGCTCGCGGGCCGTCGTGGTGATGTCGACCGCCGCGGTGTTCGCATCGACGACGCGGTAGGCGCGATCGAGCACGAAGACCGCGTCGGTCAGGCGCTCGAACACGGCCGCGCGTGCGGTGGGGACCACGTCGAACAGCTGGTGCGCATAGAGACCCCAGAGGAACAGGAGTCCCGACACGGCGAACATCAGCGGCGTGGCATCGAACCCTTTCGGGAAGGCGCCGGACAGATACAGGAGGTTGCCGAGCCATGGGAAGAGCGCGGCTGCGACGAGCGCGGCGGTCTGGCTGCGGTACGCGCGATGGAAGAGCCGCAGCCCGCGCAGCAACGTCACCGTGCCCGTGACGAGCAGGATGTAGTTGTAGGTGACCGCGACCCAGAACAGCGGGCCGTAGCGATAGACCGCCAGCCGTCCCTCGAGCGACACCGACGACCAGTACAGGTGATGCGAGTCGTTGGTCGCGACCGCGATGAACGTCAGGACGGGCACGATCCAGATCGCGCGCCGCCGCGACCGCCGCGCCGACCAGGGCATGCGCGCGTAGTCGGACGCGAACAGCAGCCAGAGCGGCGGTACCGCGATGATGCCGACGTACTGGAGCTGGGCCCAGATGATCTTGAAGTCCAGCGTCTGGTCGAACGCGTGGAAGCCGGCCGCCAGACACCACTGGGCGACCGCCAGGTTGAGCCACCCGAAGGCGCGCCCGCCGGGCACATGCGGGCGTGAGAACGCGATGATTGCCATCCAGATGGCAATCCCGGATGCCGTCAGTAGCACGGCAAACTGCGCGAGCAAGGGCCAGGTCACGTCAGTCCGGCTCTCACGTCCGCCGGCCCACACGGATACCCACGATCCGCGAGACCACGATCTGTTGGCGCATGTCGCGGTGGATTATATGATGCGCGCACGATGAAAAAACTGATTGCCGTGCTGTTGCTCACCTCGGCCGGGCTACAGGCCCAGACGCCCTCCGTGCGCCAGCTCCGCACCGTGCCGGAGCGTACGGAATTCAGGGAGACGAGCAGGTACGACGACGTCGTGACGTTCATGCGCGCGATCGACGCGGCCTCGCCGCGCATTCATCTCACGACGTTCGGCTACACCGTGGAAGGCCGGGCGTTGCCGCTCGCCGTCGTCGGCGACGTGCCCAACGCGTCGCCTGAGGCGGTCAAGGCATCGGGCAAGCTGCGGGTCTACATTCAGGGCAACATCCACGGCGGCGAAGTGGAAGGCAAGGAATCGGCGCAGCACCTGCTGCGCGCCATCGCCGGCGGCGCGCATCCCGAGTGGATGAAAACGATGGTGCTGCTCGTCGCGCCCATCTACAACGCGGACGGCAACGAGCGCGTCGCGCTCACGAATCGGGGCCTGCAGCACGGGCCTGTCGGCGGGATGGGCCAGCGCCCGAATGCCCAGGAATTCGATCTGAATCGCGACCACATGAAGCAGGAGTCGCCCGAAGCCCGTTCGGTGGCGAAGCTGCTTACCGACTACGACCCGCACGCGGCGATCGACCTGCACACGACCAACGGCACGCGTCACGCGTATCACCTGACGTACTCGCCGCCGCTCAATCCCAACACGGACCCGGGCATCATCGGCATGCTGCGCGGCGAGTGGTTCCCGTACGTCACGAAGCAGGTCAGGGCGAAGCACGGGTGGGAATACTTCTACTACGGCAACGCCGGCCAGCCGGACGCGTCGGGCCAGCGTGCGTGGCGCACGTTCGAGCACGTGCCCCGCTTCAACAACAACTACATCGGCCTGCGAAACAGGTTCGCACTGCTCAGCGAGGCCTACTCGTATCTGACCTTCGAGGATCGCATCAAGGCGACCACCTACTTCCTCGAAGAGGCGCTCGGGTTCGCTTCCACGAACGCCGCGAAGATCATGAAGACGGTGGCGGCGGCCGACGCCGCGTCGATCGTCGGGCAGAAGCAGTCGGTGCGGTCGCGCCATCACAAGGGAGGCGACGTCGACATTCTGATGGGAGACGTGGAGGAGCTGCGGCATCCCTACACGGGCCAGATGATGCTGCTCCGCAAGGACGTGGTGAAGCCGGAGAAGATGGCCGACTACAGCACGTTCGAATCGTCCATGGACGAAACGGCTCCGGCCGAGTACTACATCCCCGCGAACCTCCTCGCCAACGCCGCGCAGAACACCCGGCTGCTCGCCACGCTCACCGACAAGCTCTCGGCGCACGGCATCAGGTTCACCCGCCTGACGGCGCCGCAGACGGTGCGCGCCGAACAGTTCGCGATCACGGCCAACGCGCAGGCCGAGCAGCCGTTCCAGAACCACCGCATGCGCACGCTCGACGGCAAGTGGAACGAGGCAGCCGACATCACGCTGCCGGCCGGAAGCCTCGCGGTGCCCGTCAATCAGCCGCTCGGCAAGATCGTGTTCTACCTGCTCGAACCGCGATCCGATGACGGGTGGTCGACGTGGAACCTGCTCGACCAGCTCCTGGGAGCCGACGCGAAGGCCTACCCCATCGTGAGGCGCCGCTAGAGCGCCTCACCGCTCGATCGCGACGTCCTGCCCGAATCGCCGGCCGATATCCTTCAAGTACGTCTCGAGCGTCGCGGTCTGCGACATGAAGAGGCGGGCGATCGAGCGGAACAGCGGATTGGGCACGGCGCCGCGCTCGGTGATGCGCACGCGCGTCTGCTCCCCTTCCTGCACCAGGTCGAAGGTCCACGTTCCCGTGAACGGCTGATCGGGATCGTCCACGGCCGTGACGACGCGCGAAGGCGCCTCGCGGGTGGTGATGCGGAAGATCATGGGCCCGTGCGGGCCGTGCTCGCGGAAGCGGTCCGAATCCAAGCGATCGACGCGCTCGACACCGGTGCGCCAGTCCGGATACATCTCTGGCGTGAGCAGCATCGGGTAGATCGCCGCCGGCGGCGCGTCGATGCGCGCGCTGCGGGTGGCTTCGTGCGACGCGGGGAGCGCGAGGCCGATCGCCGCGAGCACGGCGCCCGCAAGCGCGACGAGCAGGACGAGGATGACGGCGATCCGGAGGAGGCGTCGCAGCATGGGTGGATTATGCGCGCGGGCGTCTATTCCCGGAACATGAGGCGCCGGATCTGCCGGAACGGCAGGTCGCCGAACGTGAGCAGCGTGTCGTTGAAGCGCTTGAGCGTGTAGTGCCGGCCCGTGCGGCGGCGATACTCCTCGCGCAGCTCGAGAATGGCCCGCTCACCGATGATCTCGCGTCCCGGAGGCGCCGGTGACTGGCTGTCGCGCTGCACCTCGATGAAGGCGTTTGTCCGCTCCATTCCGATCTTGTCGATGTAGGCCTGCACGGCCTGATCGAACGTCATCTCGCCCCTGGCCATGCGGCACTTGGTGAGGATGCGCTGCACGCGCCACATGCGCATCTGCCGGCGCGCCATGGCCGTCTTCAGCCGCTCCATGTAGGGCAGCGTCTCGTAGTAGCCCTCGTCCTCGAGGAGCTTCTCGAGGTAGAACGACCACGCCTGGCTGAAATAGCTGCTCTGGAACATCTGCCGCATGGGCCGCGTGACGTGCTCGTTGGCGGCGGCGATCTGGACGTTGTGCCCGAGCCACTCGTGATACGAGATGACGTGCGTCCAGTACGGGTTGTACGACTTGATCCGGCTGGCCTTCTCCTCCGGCGTCAGGATCGACTCGAGCGGCGTGAGGATGTAGTAGCCCGACTGCCGGCCGGCCACGGTCGGGCCGCCGGTCGCACCGCCGAACGACAGCGTGCGGCGCGCCATGGGCGGCGACAGCGCGGCCCCATAATCGATGTAGCCGGGAATCGTGACCACGTGGCTGCCGGCGCCGCGCAGCCAGGCCGACGCGCGCTCCACGTAGTCCTGCGCCATCGGAATGACCCCGTCCCACGGCGGCGCTTCCTCTTTCATCGCTTCCCACACGGTCTTCAGATCGCCCGACGGATGAATCTGCTTCGCGAGCGCGCGCATCTCCGTGAGCAGCTGCGCCTCTTCCGCGGCGGCGATCTCGATCATCCGATCCACGCCGTACTCGTCGAGCTGCTCGTGCGAGAACTGGTAGAACTCGATCTCGGCCGGCTTCCAGGCGGGAGACCGCGTCGATCGGGGCAGCAGGTCGGTCTTCAGCCAGCGTTCGAAGTCGTCGACCGCGCCCCGCGCGTCCGCCGCGACGGCGAGCAGCTCGCTCCTGAGCGCGGGGTCGGCGACGATCGCCTGCGGCACGTACTCGTCGAGGAGCACGCGCGCGTAGTGCGCCTGGTAGATGGCGTTCTCCGTCCAGACACGCGCCGGGTTCGTCAGCAGCGCCTTGCCGGCCGCGAACACGCCCGGCAGCGCTCTCAGCTCGCGCACGGCATTCCTCACCGCGGGATCGCCCAGCGCGCCCGGGCGCAGGAACAGTCGATTGGTCGCGCCGAGCGCGAAGTACCTGATCGGGTTCACTTCGTGGAGACGGATTTCGTCCATCTCGAAGACCTGCGTGCGCGCGTGCGCGCGAAGGAGGTCGTAATCGACCTGATCGTCGAGGCCGAGCGGGGCGCGATCGATGGCGTCGAGCTGGCGCACCAGGTCACGCCATCGCCCGGCGGCCTCCGCATACGCGTCTCTGGTCTGGGAGGCGGGCCTGATCTGCCTGGCCCGCGTCACGAGCTCCGCGAGTGAGGAGGCTGCGGGTGCCTGCTGCGCCGCGGGAGCGGCAGCGATGACCAACGCGACGGCGAAGACGGCAATGGGCAGGCGGGGCATGCCGCTATCCTATCGCGGCGCCCCGGCCGCGGTCCGCTAGCGGAAGACGCCCTTGATGCGGCGGCCGAGCCCTTTGAAGAATCCCTCGACCGCGCGTTCCACGCGCTCTTCGATCGTGCCCGTGTGCAGCGGGCACTGCGTGCCCGGCACGTCGTCCCCTTCCTTGAAAAACTCGGTGTAGCGGGGACACTGCGCCATCGGCTGCAGGAACGACTCACGGCACAGCGCGATCTGCCGCAGCGACGCGGGGGGATCGAACGGCTCTGGCCGGCGGTAGCGTGCGGCGCGCCGCATGAAGTCGGCCCAGATCGGCAGCGCCATGCGGGCCCCGGACGCGGACGGACCGATGGTCGCCGGCTGGTCGAGGCCGACCCACACGCCCACGACGAGCGAGGATGAGAAGCCGACGAACCACGCGTCCTTGTATTCGTTCGTCGTGCCGGTCTTGCCGCCCGTGACGAAACGCACGCCGAGCGAGCGCGCACCCGACGCCGTGCCGCGGTCGACGACATCCTCGAGCATCGTGAACATCTGGAACGCCGTCTCCGGGCTGACGACTCGCGTGCGCTCGACGGCGGTGCGCAGGACGACGTCGCCTCCCCCGTCGGTCACGCGCATGATCGCGCGCGGCGTGACGGCTTCACCGCCGTTGGCGAACGGCGCGTAGGCGGCGGTGAGATCGATCGGCGTGACCAGGCCGGCGCCGAGCGCGAGCGACGGCACGTCGGGCTGTTCTTCGAGGCCCACGTCGCGCGCCATGCCGAGCACCGTGCGCGTGCCGATGCGCTGCTGCAGCACCGAGGCGGCGCGGTTGTTGGATTCGTAGAGCGCCTGACGGAGCGTGATCTTGTCAGGCGAGTAGCTCACGTTGCGCGGCTGCCATTCTTCAGGCCCCTGCGGCTCGATCGCGGACAGTCCGTCGAGCGTCGACACAGGTGACCAGCCGCGCTCGAGCGCCGCGGCGAACACGAAGGGCTTGAACGCCGACCCGGGCTGACGGTGGCTGCGGACGGCGCGGTTGAATGGCGTCTCGCCGTAATCGTGGCCGCCGACCATCGCCAGCACGTCGCCGGTGCGCGGATCGATGGCGACGAGCGCCGCCTCGAGTCCGCGGCGTCCCACGCGCTGCAGTCCCTGCGCGACGGCGCGCTCGGCGGCGTCCTGCAGCTCCGGCATAAACGTCGTCTGCACTGTCCAGTCGGGCGGGTGATCGCCGCCGAAGCGGTCGCGGAACGTCTGGCGCAGATAGTCCTTGGCGTAGCCGTGACGCGCTTCGGCCGCCCGCGGATACGGACGGATCCGTATGCGCGCGCGGGCCGCACGCGTTTCATCCTCCTCCGTGATGAAGCCGAGCTCACGCATGCGCGCCAGCACGAGGAGGCTGCGCGCGTGGGCCTCGTCGAAATTCGACCAGGGGGAGAGCGCCGACGGCGCCTTGATGAGGCCGGCGATGAGCGCCGCCTCGGGAAGCGCGAGCGCTTTGGAGGGCTTGCCGTAGAGCGCCTGCGACGTCGCCTCGACGCCGTACATGCCGCCGCTCAGATAGATGCGATTCAGGTAGAGCTCGAAAATCTGTTCTTTCGACAGCTGCAGCTCGATGAGAATCGAGAGCCCCGCTTCCTGGATCTTTCTCGCCCACGTCTGACGGTTCGAGAGGAACAGCGTGCGCGCGAGCTGCTGGGTGATGGTGCTGCCGCCCTCCCGCGACGCGCTCGTGACGTTGCGCATCGCGGCGCGGCTGATGCCGATGGGATCGAGCCCGAAGTGCCGGCGGAAGCGATGGTCTTCGATCGCGATCACCGCGTCACGGAGATCCTCCGCGATGTCGGCGATCGGCACGTCGCGGCGCCGCTCGTCCATGCGGAACCACGGCCGCCCGTCGGCCGAAAGAAACACGGTGTCGCCGACGCCCCGGCGCAGCCGGTGGATGGCGAACGTCTGGCGCATCGTCCACACGACGACGACCGCGCTGCCGATCACGAGCAGCACGTAGAAGGCGGCGACGGCGCGGCGCAACCAGATGGGCACTTACCTGCGCGCCTGCAGCAGCAGCGACAGCGCCACGTAATAGCTCGGGAACAGCAGTGAGGCGAGGACGAGCGCGCGCGGCGGCGACGGCATCCACACGATCATCAGCAGCAGCATGACCGCCCAGACGGCCATCAGCGCGAGAGTCGTGCGCAGCAGCGTCGGTGTGCGCGACGGATATACATACCCGATGCGCACGAACACGAGCAGCGCGAGCGCGATGACGATCGCGGCATTCGTCCACGGAGACAGCCCGAGCACGGCGAGGTAGAGCGCGACAATGTTCCAGTACGAAGGAAAGCCGGTGAAGAAGTAGTCGGAGGTCTTGGCGTCGAGCGACGCGAAGCCGTACGCACTCGAGAGCAGCATCGCAGCCGCGGCGACGTATGCAATGCGATCGGGCAGCAGGCCGGCATGCAGCAGCACGAATGCGGGCAGAAACACGAACGTCACGTAGTCGACGATGTCGTCGAGCCGCGCGCCGTCGAACTGGGGGGTGCGCTCCTTCACGCGCGCCGCGCGCGCGAGCACGCCATCCGTGCCGTCGACGAACGTCGCGACGAACATCCAGATGAAAGCCTGGCGGTAGTCGCCCGAGGCAGCGGCCATCACGCCGGCGAGTCCCATGATGGCGCCGGATGCGGTGTAGGCGTGTACGCCCCAGGCGGGCAAGGTGTTCATGCGTTCCATTACAGCAGAGGTCCTCTCTGCAATGCTCTTTCCAATTGCATGCCGCGCGCCCGGTCGCTAGGATTGACGGGTTCCCTCACTCTTAATAGGTTTTCCCAATGGCCGGGCCGGGCGTCTTCCGAGGACGCACGGTCCGCGCGTGAGCCTGTCTATCGTGAAGCGTTTGCTGAGCACATCTCGTGTGTCCGTCATTGCCATCACCACGGCCCTGGCGCTCCTCATCCTGTCCACTGCCGGCGTCTACTACGTCCGCATGCCGGGCCCGCGCGAGGTGCCGTTCTCGGACCTGCTCACCGCATTCGACCGCGGCAGCGTGGCAGGCGTGCAGGCCTTCGGCGACGACGTCCGCGCAGAGTTGAAAGACGGCACCGTGCTCCAGACGACGGTGCCCGCCAGCTACTTCGCGGTCAACCAGGCGCTCGTGTCGTCGCTCGCGCAGAGCGGCGTCCGGATCGAGATGGGGCCCGCCAACCGTGGTCTCTTCAACACGCTCGCCGCCATCCTGGGCGTGGGCGCGCTCGGGCTCGTCGGCTTCACCGCGTGGCGCACCACGACGGGGCGCGTCCCGTCTGTGACCGGGCGCACCAGGATCGCGGACAAGACGAACAGCTCCATCACGTTCGACGATGTGGCGGGCGTGGACGAGGCCAAGGAAGAGCTGAGGGAGATCGTGGAGTTCCTGCGGGAGCCCGACCGTTTCTCGGTTCTGGGCGGACGCATCCCGCGCGGCGTGCTGCTCGTCGGCCCTCCCGGCACTGGCAAGACCCTGCTCGCCCGGTCGATTGCCGGCGAGGCCGGCGTGCCCTTCCTCTTCGCGAGCGGCTCCGAGTTCGTCGAGATGTTCGCGGGCGTCGGCGCCGCGCGCATCCGCCGTCTCTTCAAGGACGGCCGCAAGCACGGCACGTGCATAATCTTCATCGACGAGATCGACGCGGTCGGCCGCAGCCGCGGCGGCAGCGCGCACAGCCACGAGGAGCGCGAGCAGACGCTGAATCAGCTGCTGGTCGAGATGGACGGCTTCGAGGGCCACGGCGGCATCGTCGTCATTGCCGCGACCAACCGGCAGGACGTGCTCGATCCTGCGCTGCTTCGCCCAGGCCGGTTCGATCGACAGGTCACGGTCGGCAATCCCGACGTGAAGGGGCGCGAACAGATCCTGGCCGTGCACGCGCGCACGGCGACGATGGGCGACGACGTCGCGCTCGTGCGCATCGCGCGCGGCACGCCCGGCTTCTCCGGGGCCGATCTCGCGAATCTGATCAATGAAGCGGCGCTGCTGGCCGGACGGGCCGGGCGTCCCGCCATCCGGCACGCCGATCTCGAGGCGGCGCGCGACAAGGTGATGATGGGCGTGGAGCGGCGCTCGCTGCAGCTGACCGCGCGCGAGCGCGTCGTCACTGCCTGGCACGAGGCCGGCCATGCGGTGGTCGCGGCCGTTCTGCCAAACGCGGATCCGGTCCACAAGGTCAGCATCGTGCCGCGCGGGCGCGCCATGGGCGTGACGATGCAGCTGCCCGATACCGATCGCCACACTTACACGCGCGACTATCTCGAGACACAGGTGGCGATCCTGATGGGCGGCCGCGCGGCCGAGCAGTTGTTCCTGCAGGTCGAGACGAGCGGCGCGTCGAATGACATCGAGCGCGCAACCGAGATCGCCACACACATGGTCTGCGACTTCGGCATGTCGCCGCTCGGCCCGCTCGCCTTTCGCAAGAAAGATGAAGCCGGGGCGACCACGAAGGCCGGCTTCAGCAACGACACCGCGCGCAGAGTCGACGATGAAGTGCTGGGGATCGTGACGCGTGGCCTCGCCGAGGCGCACCGGATTCTCGAGGAGCGCCGGGTGCAGGTGACGGCCGTCGCGGAACGTCTGCTCGAGGCCGAGACGATCGATCGCGATGAGATCATGAATCTCGTGAATTCGTGATCTGCCGGGCGCGCGTGCGCGTCGCGCGGATGTTGCGTTAGCCGAGCTTCTTCAGGCGCTTGTCGACTTCCGCAATCGCGGCCTGAATCTGCTTCTGACGAATCGGATGCGACGTCGCGGCGCTCTGCCGCTCCAGCTCCGTGCGCGCCAGCTTCAGCGAATTCTGCTCGCGTACTTTCTCCGGATCGACGGTCGGGCCCGTGCCGCGCGCGCTCTTGCGCGACGCCTCACGTTCGTCGCGCAGCTCCTGCAGCCGCGCCTCCGCGTCGACGAGTCCTTCTCCTGCGTCTCCCATTCACTCTCCTCGATCAAGGCGGGCGGCCGGCGTGACGCGGCTCTCATCGTTGCCGCGATGCCCCGTCGTGCCGAGTGCGTGCCTTAGAACCCGTAAGTGTAGCCGAAGCGCGAGTAATATCGAAAGATGAAGCGCGCGGGGGGGAGCGAGCCTGCAGGCCCGCTGGAGCTCGGCAAGCTGTTCCATCCCGCGGTTGCCGAGTGGTTCGCCGGGGCGTTCGGGCAAGCGACCACACCGCAACAGCTGGGCTGGCCCGCGATTGCGCGCGGCGACTCGACACTGATTCTCGCGCCGACCGGCAGCGGCAAGACCCTGACGGCGTTTCTCTGGGCCATCGAGCGGGTCATGTTCGAGCCAGCGCCGGACGCGAAGGCGCGCTGCCGCATCCTGTACGTCTCCCCTCTCAAGGCGCTGGCGGTCGACGTCGAGCGCAATCTGCGTGCGCCGCTTGCGGGCATCGCCAACACGGCGGGGCGACGCGGCGACACGCACATGGTGCCCACGGTCGGCGTGCGCACGGGAGACACGCCGGCGGCCGAGCGGGCGCGCATGATGCGGCAGCCGGCCGACATCCTCATCACGACGCCTGAATCGCTGTTCCTGATGCTGACCTCGAACGCGCGCGAGACGCTGCGCTCAGTGCACACGGTCATCATCGACGAGATCCACGCGCTCGTGCCGACCAAGCGCGGCGCGCACCTGGCGCTGTCGCTCGAGCGTCTCGAGCACCTTGCGGCGCAGCCGATTCAGCGCATCGGGCTGTCGGCGACGCAGCGTCCGCTCGAGGAAGTCGCGAGATTCCTCGGCGGCGGCCTCGGGCCCGCGGCTGGGTGGCGCGAGGTCACGATTGTCGACACGGGCGAGCGCAAGAAACTGGCGCTGACGATCGACGTGCCGGTCGAGGACATGGCGCGGCTCGGGGATCGGGTCGAGATCCCGAGCGGCCCGGCGGCGCAGGGACCGGTGCGGTCGTCGATCTGGTCGGCGATTCACCCACGGTTGCTCGAGCTCGTGCGCGAGCACCAGTCCACGCTGATCTTCGTCAACAGCCGACGGCTCGCCGAGCGGCTGGCGGGCGCGCTCAATGAGCTCGCGGGGGAAACGATCGCGCGCGCGCACCATGGATCGATCGCGCGGCCGCAGCGCATCGAGATCGAAGACCTGCTCAAGTCCGGCGCGCTGCCCGCGCTGGTCGCCACGTCTTCCCTCGAGCTCGGCATCGACATGGGGGCGATCGATCTCGTCATACAGATCGAGTCTCCCCCGTCGGTCGCGAGCGGCATGCAGCGCATCGGGCGATCGGGCCATCAGGCCGGCGCGATCTCGAAGGGGGTCATCGTCCCCAAGTACCGCGGCGATCTGGTTGCGTGCGCCGCCGTGGCGAAGGCGATGCACGACGGCAGCGTGGAGGCGACGCGGTATCCGCGCAATCCGCTCGACGTGCTCTCGCAGCAGATCGTGGCGATGGTCGCCGTCGACCCGTGGCACGCCGACGCCCTCTACGCAGCGATCCGGCAGGCTGCGCCCTTCGCGGAACTCGGGCGGTCGGCGTTCGACGGGCTGCTCGACATGCTGGCGGGACGCTATCCGTCGGACGACTTCGCGGATCTGCGGCCGCGCATCACATGGGATCGCGTGACCGGACAGTTGACGGCGCGAGAGGGTGCGAAGCGCGTGGCGATCACCAACGCGGGCACGATCCCGGATCGCGGGCTGTACGGCGTGTTCCTCGCTGGCGCCGGACCGGGCGCGGCACGCGTCGGCGAGCTCGACGAGGAGATGGTCTTCGAGACGAAGCCCGGTGAGACGTTCGTGCTCGGCGCGTCGACATGGCGCGTCGAGGAGATCACGCACGACCGCGTGCTCGTCTCGCCTGCTCCCGGCCAGCCAGGCAAGATGCCGTTCTGGAAGGCGGACGCGATGGCGCGCCCGCTCGAGTTCGGCCGCACCATCGGCGCACTCGTGCGCACGCTGCGCGAGATGCCGCCGACCGCGGCGATGGACAAACTGTCGCGCGAGCACGACCTCGATCGCCAGGCCGCGGAGAACCTGCTTCGCTATCTCGACGACCAGGCCGCGGCGACCGGCGGCATCGTGCCGGACGATCGCACGGTGCTCATCGAGCGCGTGCGCGACGAGCTCGGCGACTGGCGCGTCTCCGTGCTGACGCCGTTCGGCGGGCGGGTGCATGCCCCGTGGGCCATGGCGGTCACCGAGCGCGTGCGCGCCGAGCGCGGCCTCCACGTCGAAACGATGTGGAGCGACGATGGGTTCGTGGTGCGCTTCCCGGATACGGAGGAAGCGCCGGCAGCCGATCTGATGCTGCCCGACCCGGATGAGGCCGAAGCGCTGGTCGTGAAGCAGCTCGGATCGACGGCGCTGTTCGCGGCCAAGTTCCGCGAAGCAGCGGGACGCGCGCTGCTGCTGCCGCGGCGCCGGCCCGGCCAGCGCGCGCCGCTCTGGATCCAGCGCAAGCGCGCGCACGATCTGCTGACGGTGGCATCGCGCTTCGAAGCGTTTCCGATTCTGCTCGAGACGTACCGCGAGTGCCTGCGCGACGTCTTCGACATGCCTGCGCTCCTCGAGACGCTCAGGGCGATTCGCACGCGCGCGGTGACGATTGGCGTCGCCGACACGGCGGTGCCGTCTCCGTTCGCGTCGAGCCTGCTCTTCGGCTACGTCGCCAACTACATCTACGACGGGGACGCGCCGCTGGCCGAGCGCCGGGCGCAGGCGCTGTCGATCGACTACGCGCAACTGCGCGAGTTGCTCGGCGAAGCGGAGCTGCGCGATCTGCTCGATGCGGACGTCATCATCGAGGTAGAGCGCCGGCGGCAGCTGCTGCTGCCGGAGCAGCGCGCCAAGACGGCCGACGGCGTGCACGACATGCTGCTGCGGCTGGGAGACGCGTCGCCGGACGAAATCGCCGCGCGCGTGGACGGCCTCGACGCAGCCGCCGCGGTGTCGGCGCTCGCGTCCGCCCGGCGCGTGCTCAGCGTCGACATCGCAGGCGGGCGGCGCGTCGTGCCGGTGGAGTATGCCGCGCGCTATCGTGACGCGCTAGGCGTGCCGTTGCCAGGGGGCCTGCCGAGCACGCTGCTCGACGCGGTGCCGGAC
>JALYRV010000150.1 GCA_030855205.1 Acidobacteriota bacterium
CTGGTGGGAAGCCCGCCGGCCCCGTGAGGCCGGCGGTGCGGGCTACGTGTCCAACGGCCGGCACGAAAGATACGACCAGCAGTTGTCATTGCAATCTCCCCAGCCGAAGGTGCATGCAGCGACTTCGCAGTGGACCCAGAAGCAGTTCGTAAAGCAATCACCATCGCGCTCGCCGCGAGCGACCTCCGCCCCCATGCCGCACTCCTTTGAACAGGGCGGACGCTGCTGCGCCTTGATGTCTGCCGCCGCGCATGCAATCAGCACGATCAAACCGACGATCAACATTCGAAGACTACGCATCGAACCTCCATGGGCCCGATGATACGCGCGTGTGCCCGGCGTGCAATCGCGGCATCCGAACACAGATTGCAAACTCCGAACACAATGGTCAGGCTGACACGAGGCTCCGAACGAGCCGTGGCGCGAAACCGAAATGTGTTCTGAACTCGCGGGCGAACTGCGTGGGATGCTCGAAGCCGAGATCGTAGGCGACCTGCGACACATATTGTCCGGGGCCGCGCAGCTGGCAGAGCGCGCGACGAAGCCGAAACAACCGCCGCCATTCACGGAAACCCAGACCCGTCTGGCGTTTGAGGGTACGTCCCAGATGTGACGGACTCATCCCAAGATGGCTCGCCCATTCGCACTCCGAGCGCCGAAGTATCACGCTGTCGCCGACACTCAACGCCCTCAACAACTGACGGAGTGGGCCCTCGACCGGATAGGTCGGGGGCTCAGATTCGCCTCCAGCCCTGGCCCGGATCTCGCGAACGATCTCCGATGCCCGGGCTCCGCCGGCCGCCGTGGCAACGCGTCTGCACACCTGCGAGAGCGTCACAAACCCATGCCAGTCGTCGTCGCACCGATCCAACTCGTCGAGAACGAGGCATAGCAGCTCAAGACGCCCGGCGGTGCGTCCCGTGCGGCCGTCCATTTGCTCCACGGCCCGGGACAGCGCACCGCAAATCCCCTCGATGTCGAATGCCGGAGCGCCGGGTTCCAGAACGGCACGGATGGCCAACGCAAGCGCCGGCGCCTCCACCGGCTTCTCGAGAAAATCGGCCGCACCGATACGCATGGCTTCCACGGCCGTGCCGACGGCGCCATAACCGGTCACGACAATCACCCTCGTATGGCGGAGCAGCTCCGGGCTTCGCAGGAGCGCGAGGCCATCGTCTTCCCCAAGCCGCAGATCCAAGACGATTGCGTCGGGTGTGGCCGACGTCAGATGCACGCGTGCGGCGCCCAACGCTCACGGAAAATCCTTCGGCGATGAGACTGAGAGACGTCGGCCCGTCGAAGGCCTCCTCGTCATCGACGATCAGAACTGAGGCGGAGCGTTCGGAGGACGAAGAGAAATTGAGGATGCGCGATTTTTATCGACCGCAAGACGTGCGTCAAGCTCGACCGTTCCGAGCGAGGAAAGCTAGCACCCGCTCCCACGCGATCGCGCCGTCGCGCACGAGCTGCGGCACGGCGCCGCGTAGATCAGCAATCGTCGACGGCTTGCCTCCGGGCGTGCGCCCGCCATCGATGATCAGATCCACATCCTCACCCAGCGCGGCCGCGACCTGCTCCGCGGTTTCGGCCGGCAGCGCGCCCGTGCGATTGGCGCTCGTCGCCGTGAGCAGCATGCCGGTGTGCTCCGCGAGCGCGCGCACGAACGGCGCGCCCGGCACGCGCACGGCGATCGTGCCGCCCCCTCCGTGCACATGCCGCGCAAGCGTGTGCGGCGCCGCCAGCACGAGCGACAGCGGCCCCGGCCAGAACCGGCGCGCGGCCTTGATCGTCGCCGCATCTATCGGCCCGAGGATGGCGTCGACCTGCTCGTAGCTCGCGGCCACCACCGGCAGCGCGAACGCCGCCGGGCGTCCCTTGATCGCAAAGATCCGCGCCGCCGCCATCTCGTGCGTGGCGTCTGCCGCGAGGCCGTAAAACGTCTCGGTCGGCACGGCCACGACCCCGCCACGCGCAATCACCCGCGCCGCGCGTTCGAGCGCGTCGTCATCATCCGCCGCAATCACGTCCACACTCATCCTTCTTCTCGCGACAACCCGGGCTCCGGACCCGCCGGTTGTGCGCTCATCTGCCGCAGGACGAGCACAGCCAGCAGTGCGAGCCCGATGGCGTTTGCCACGAAGACCGCGCGAATGCTCGTCGCACCAATCACGCCGCCAAACACTGGACTCAGCGCCAGCCCTGTGAGCGACGCCGTCGTCAACAGTCCGAAACCCGTGCCGTGCGCGCCCTGCGGAATCATTTTCCCCGCTTCCGTATACGCGGTCGTCATCGCCACACCGGTGCCGAGGCCGAAGATGGCGGATGCGGCGACCATCGCCCACACGGGAGGCGCCAGCGCAAACAGCGCCGACGCGGCCATCGAGACGATCGCACTCGATGCGAGCACGAGACGCGCCGGTCGCGACTGCAGGCGTCCGGCCACGTAGTTGCCTACGGCTGCCGCGCCTGCAGCGGTCGAGAAGATCAGGCCCGCCACGAGCGGCACGCGCCACGCGGGCACGCCCGATTCGTCGAGGTACAACGGGAGCACGGGGCCGAAGCTTCGGTCGATGAACTGCAATCCAAACACGACCGCCATGAGGATGATGAAGTTCTCGAACGACAGCACGTCGCGGAACGACACGCGCCCCCGCGCGTCCCTCGCTTCGCCCGACGGCAGCGGCGCTTCCTTATAGAGGATGAAGACGAGCCCTACCGCGAAGGCGTAGCACGCGCTCGCCACGATGAACGTGTTGCGCAGCCCAACCATGTGCGCGAGGCCGCCGCCAATCACCGGCCCGAGGGCGGGTCCGAGACGTTGCGCCGTCTGCACGAATCCGATGGCGTCGGCCATGCGATGGCGCGGCGCCGACTCGGCCGCCATCGTGAGCGTCAGCGCGCCGTAGCCGGCAAACAGCCCCTGCACCGCGCGGAGCGCGAAGACGTGCCACGGCTCGCTGACAAAGGCCATCGCACCCATGACGATCACGAAGGAGAAGAGCGATCGCTCGACCATGATCTTGCGGCCGTAGCGATCGGCGAGACGGCCCCAGGCGGGCGCGAGTACGGCGGTGAGCGCCGGCGTGACACCCATCGAAAAGCCGGTCCACAAGGCGATCTCGCCGGTGTCGGTGAGCCCGAGCTCGCGGAAATAGAGCGGAAGGAACGGCATGACGAGCGTGAAGCCCATGAAGCCGATGAAGCTGGCGAAGGTGACGGCGAGCTGATTACGAAACCAGGAGCTCTGCATGCCGCCCGTGGGCCGCGCCACTAGAAGTGGATCTTCACGTTCCGATCGTTGTTGACGTGAATCGTGTCGATGAAGCGAATCAGATGCGGACTCGTCTGCATCACGATCGAGCTGGTACGGATGCCGTCGCCGAAGAAGCGCACACCGCGCATCAGCGTGCCGTCGGTCACGCCCGTGGCCGCGAAGATGATCGACTCGGCCGAGGCGAGATCCGCCGAACGATAGACGCGGCGGAAGTCGCTGATGCCCATCGCCGTGCAGCGCTCCTCGTCTTCTTTCGTCTTGACGACGAGGCGCGCGAAGATCTCTCCGTTGAGACAGCGCATCGCCGCGGCACACAGCACGCCCTCGGGGGCACCGCCCGTACCCATCACCGCATGCACGCCGGTGCCCACGACGGCCGCGGCGATCCCGGCGGACAGATCGCCGTCGCCAATCAGGCGGATCCGCGCGCCGGTCGAGCGGATGTCGGCAATTAGCTTCGCGTGCCGGTCGCGGTCGAGTACCACGACGACGAGATCCTGCACCTTGCGTCCGAGCGCGTCGGCGATGTTGCGCAGGTTCTCCGCCACCGGCTTGTCGAGATCGACATGGTCCTTCGACGTCGGACCGACGACGAGTTTCTCCATGTAGAGATCGGGCGCGTGCAGCAGACCGCCGGCGGTCGACGCCGCGAGCACCGCCAGTGCGTTCGGTTCACCGAGGGCGCACAGATTTGTGCCCTCGAGAGGATCGACCGCGATGTCGACGCGCGGGAACCCGTTGGGCCCGGAAGGCTTCCCCTTCGCCGCGAGCCCGACACGCTCGCCGATGAAAAGCATCGGCGCCTCGTCGCGCTCGCCTTCGCCAATCACGATCGTGCCGTCGATCGGCACCGAGTCGAGCTCCTTGCGCATCGACTCGACGGCCGCCTGGTCCGACCCGTGGCGATCGCCGTAGCCCATCGTGTGCGCGCACGCGATGGCGGCCTGTTCGACCACGCGAAGGAAGTCGAGCGAAAGATCCTGATCGTGCATCGGAGGCTACTTCCCTTCCTCTTTGCCGCCGGCGCCGAAATACGGCGGCAGCTCGCAGCGAGTGGGCTTGTCCTGGCGGTAGCCGAGCACGTAGTCGGCCTGCATGACGGTGTGAATCTCGCGGGTGCCTTCGTAGATGACCGCGCCCTTGCAGTTGCGATAGAAACGGCCGACCGGATACTCGTCGGAGTAGCCGTTGGCGCCGTGCACCTGCACGGCGTCACCCGCGCAGCGCTCGGACGCGACGGTCGAGAACCACTTCGCGAGGCCGGTTTCACGCGTGTTGCGGCGGCCGATGTTCTTGAGCCAGCCGGCGCGCATCCAGAGCAGCCGCGAATTCTGGTAGTCCGACTCCATGTTCGCGATCATCTGCTTCACGAGCTGATGCTCGCCGATCTGCACGCCAAACGTCTTGCGCTCCAGCGAATATTTCATGCTCGCGTCGCGGCAGGCGCGGATGAGACCCGTCGCGCCGGCAGCCACCGTGTACCGGCCCTGATCGAGCGCGAACATCGCGATCTTGAATCCTTCTCCCTCACGTCCGAGCAGGTTTTCGGCCGGCACTTCCATCTCTTCCATCTTGAAGAAGCCGGTGTTGCCCGCGAGGATGCCCCACTTCTCTTTCAGCGTGCCGCTCGAGAAGCCCTTGAACTTGCGCTCGACGATGAAGGCGCTGAGCCCGCTGACGTCGCGCGCTTTCTTTTTCTCGAGATCCGACCACGCGAAGACGAGGTAGTTGTCGGCGACGTCGGCAAGCGAGATCCACATCTTCTCGCCCGTCAGGTAGTACCGATCGCCCTTCTTGATCGCCACCGTCTGGATACCGCGCGCGTCGCTGCCCGCGGCTGGCTCGGTCAGCCCGTACGTCGCGATCTTCTCTCCCTTGGCCTGCGGCACGAGGTAGCGCTGCTTCTGATCTTCGTTGCCCCACGCGAGCAGCGTCAGACAGTTGAGGCCCGCGTGCACCGACATGATCACGCGCAGCGACGTGTCGACATACTCGAGCTCTTCGCTGACGATGCCGAGCGAGATGTAGTCCATGCCCGCGCCGCCGTATTCCTGCGGAATCGAGCAGCCCAGCAGGCCGAGCGACGCCATCTGCGGCAGCACCTTGGGGTCGAACTTGTGGGCGCGATCGAGCTCGCGAATCTTCGGCTGGACTTCCTTCGCGCCCCAGTCGCGCACGGTCTGCTCGAGCAGCTGCTGTTCGTCGGTGAGATCAAAATTGAGCATATGAATGCGTCATTCTATCTAACTAAAGAGCCAGGAACATCCCCCACGTCTCGAGGCCGGGCGCGACCTGCGCGTGCGCCACGATTTCATAGCCGCAGTGCTGGTAGAGGGACACGTTGCGGGGCAGCTCGGTCGTGAGCGATACGCCGGCTGACGCCGGATCGGCCTGCGCCAGGCCGCGTACCGCGTCGAGCAGCGGTCGCGCGAACCCCATCCCCGCGAACGCGGGACGGACGCCAATCATATTGAGATGGTGGTGCGGCGGGAGCGCCGCGAACAGGTTCGAGGCCGAGGCATACGTGTCGTACCGGGCACGCGCAGGTTCCCCGAGCTCCCGCCAGGCCCCTTCCGCCAGCGCCCACACCGCCGCCGGGGGCTCCTGCTCCACGGGCAGCGTGAGGATCGCGGCTCCAATAGTCCTGCCGGTTGCGTCCGGGTCAGGGACGCCAAACGCCGGTCCGCCGCGCATGATCCGGCGGCGCACGAAGAGCTCGACGAGCCGCCGCACGCGCGCATCGATGTCCCCCTCGTCTCCGACGACGAATCGCATGACCGGATACGTCAGAAATGCGTCGCCCATGACCTCGACGACCTGGTCGACGTCCTCAGGTGGCAGCCGCTCAGCCTTCGAACTCATCACTATCATCGTATTTTCAACTCCACCCCAGTAACAAACGGCAACTTCTACCCTTGCGGGCAGCTGGGCCATTAGCCCATGATGCCCACACCCCAGCAATTCTCGGCGGCGCTCCAGCCCAGGACTGGCGTCGTCCTCTCATTTCCGAGGAGCGACGCATGCCCCGTCGAATACTGTCCCGAAGTCTGGCCCTGCTCTGTTTCGTTCTGCTGCTGACGCCGCCGGCGGCACTCGCCTCGAGTCACGGCGTCACCATCCACGGGTTCCCCGCCACGATGGAGCCCAACAAGACCTATACATTCACGGTTTCCTCCTCGACCGGCGACTGCTGCTCCAGCGCTGCTGTGAAGCTGTCCTATCCGCCAGCGGTGACCGCGTCGCCCGCGTTCTACACGTTCAGCGGGTCGTTCACCCGGACTATCACGATGACGACCGGCAGCAACCCCGGCAGCGTGACAGTCGTCGCTACGATGACTCTCTTCGGCAGCGATTACACCGCGAGCGCGTCGGGAACCATCGTGGCGCCTCAGGGCACGTCGACCTTGTCCGCGGCTCCAGTGTTCCCGTCCGGTCTCGCCCGGCAGGTCACCCTGCAATTGAGCAGGCCGGCGACCTCGGCGACGACGTTCAATCTGAATGTGGGCGGAACCGGGGCCGTTGGCGCGCTCATCCCTGCCTCTGTAACAGTTGCTGCAGGCCAGACGCAGTCGTTTTTCAACGTCACAGGCGGCAATCAGGGCGACGCCGTGATCACGGCCAAGAGCGCGAGCGCTGACTTCACCCATGCCGCCCCGCTCTCCGTGAAAATTGCGGGCACGATCGGTTTCGTCGGAACCAACTTCTGCTGCGTCGCGGCCGGCGGAACGACGAACCTGAACATCGGCCTCATGACGTGGGTGCAGCCCTTCGGCCCGCAGACAACGACGATTCCATTCGATGTCGCCATGACACTGGGCGGAACGACCGGGTCCACGCTGTCGGCTTCGACCTTCAGCTATGCGAACGGCGACACGGCCAAGATCCTCACCGTGAATGGCGGCAGCCAGATCGGCGACGCGACAGTGACTTTCTCGACGTCGAGTCCGTACGTGCTGACCAGCGTCACTTACGGTGTCCGCGTGCGCGGCACGATCTCCGTTCAGGGCGCGCCCTCATCGCTGTCGACGGGACAGACCTCCGGACCAATCACACTGCGGCTCAGTCACCCGAGCATCAACACGTTCTCAGTCAACCTGGTGCTGAGCGGCTCGATTGCCGGTGCCTCCGTCTCGACCCCGAGCGTGACGTTCCTGCCTGGCGAGCAGACCAAGACATTCACGGTTACGGCTGGCACGAATGGCGGAGGGCTGCAGGTGCGGCCGCAGTTGGCGCCGCAGCCCGCGCCGCCGGCGCCACCCATTTCGTATTACTTCGAGCAGCCAGGTCCGTCGAACATCAACGTCATCTCGGGCG
Source organism: Acidobacteriota bacterium (assembly GCA_030855205.1). Lineage (GTDB taxonomy): Bacteria > Acidobacteriota > Vicinamibacteria > Vicinamibacterales > SCN-69-37 > JALYRV01. The sequence continues at coordinate 7,589 of JALYRV010000150.1, forward strand.
CGCCGACGCCGGCAGGCTCCAACATCACGGTGCAGCCCCCGCTGCCGCCGGGTGCGACAGTCCCCCTCAAGGTCACGTACGGCGAGGTCACGACCGCGGGCACGACCACGCAGACGAACGTCACCGTCGCCTTCCAGCCGCCTTCGGGGTACGAGATCCCCGGTTCGGCGCTGCAGTTTCGCGTGAACACGACGGCGACGGTCTCAGCACCGGTGACGGTGTGCGGCACATACCCTGTGACCGCCGCTGATGACCCGACCGAGCTCCGGCTCTTCAAGAAGACCGCCGAGGGCTGGGCAGACGTCACGAGCGGCCTCGACGCCGCGAATCGCCAGCTATGCGGCGAGCTGCTGTCGCTCGGCGACGGCGTGTTCGCGATCTTCCGCCTCAACTCCCCCCCCGTCGTCGCCGCCATCACTGGGCCGACCGACGTGGTGAAGGCCGGCGAGCCCGCGCAGTTCAGCGCGACGTTCACCGACGCCGACGCGGCCGACGTGCACACCGGCGTATGGGTCGGAAACGATGAGGCGATCGGTGCAGCCGTCATCACCAAGGTCGACGGCGTCTGGACGGCGACCGGCAATCTCGCCTTCACGACCGCAGGCACGCATCGCATCTATCTGGTCATCAGGGACGGCGGAAACGCCTCTTTCTCGCCCGAGTTCGAGGTAACCGTCGATGCGGCGCCGCCCGTGATCGAATCGGTGACGGCGACGCCCGGGTTCCTGTGGCCGCCGAATAACAAGATGCACGGCGTCGTGCTGACGGTTTCGGCCACCGACGACGTGGGGACGCCGGTGTGCGCGATTAGCGGGGTCTCGATGGCCGGGATCACGTCCGGGGACTACTCGGTCACCGGCTCGCTTACGCTCGAGTTGAAGGCAACGCACTTCAACGCCTACGCCATTACGGTGACATGCACCGACAGCGTCGGACGGACGGCCGCGAAGGCGGTCACCGTGACCGTCGACAAGCCGAAGGACAAGAAAGACAAGTAGCACTCGGGCGTTCGCGCGGCGGTCACC
>JALYRV010000151.1:0-2472 GCA_030855205.1 Acidobacteriota bacterium
ACCGTGCCCAGCGCCGCCAGGGCCGGCGGCACCCGTGTCGTCTTGCCCGCGCCGGGCGCGGCAACAATCACGGCGGCGCGCCGCCGGCCGACGGCCTCGACGATCTCGGCCATCCGTGCGTCGATGGGAAGACGATCCACCTGCTCAACCTGCGTAACGGCGCCGCGCGCGTGAGCCCGGCCGTCGCGCTACGCCCCTAGCGGGCGCAGGTGACGCCGGTGCCGCCCATCCCGCAGTAGCCATTGGGATTTCGGGCGAGATACTGCTGGTGATAATCCTCGGCGAAATAGTATTCGGGAGCCTCACGGACCTCCGTCGTGATCGCACCGAAGCCGGCTGACGCGAGACGCGACTGGAAGTCGGCGAGCGACGCTTCAGCCAGGGTGCGTTGCGCTGGCGTCGTCCAGTAGATCGCCGACCGGTACTGGGTGCCGACGTCGTTGCCCTGGCGCATCCCCTCGGTCGGGTTGTGGCTCTCCCAGAACACACGCAGCAGATCCTCGTAGCGAACCTTCGACGGATCGAATGCCACGAGCACGGCTTCGGTGTGCCCCGTCATACCGCTGCAGACTTCCTCATAGGTGGGATTCGGCGTGTGTCCGCCCGCATAGCCGGCCGACGTCGAGTAGACGCCGTCGAGCTGCCAGAACTTACGCTCGACCCCCCAGAAGCAGCCCATGCCGAACAGCGCCGTCTCGATACCCGCGGGAAACGGCGGCTCGAGCGGCGTGCCGAGCACGAGGTGCTGGTCTGGCACGCGCATTTTACTTTCCCGTCCGGTCAGCGCCTCGGCCGCGCCCGGCATCCGTGTCGATCCCATCAGTCAGCTCCCATCCGTGAATCCCGCCGTGTCTACTTCGCCTGCTTCGCGAGCTCCGCGATCTCTTCCACCGGCAGCACGACCGGCAACAGGCCCGCCCCTTCGCTGCCCTGCATCATCGACAGCATGCTCGGCCGGCTCGACATGCTGCGCATGACGATGAGCCCGAGGAACTTGCCCGTCGTGTCGAACACGGCCGACCCGAGCCCTCCACCGCCGACCGACGTGGCCGCGACCACATAGAGCGTGCGCGGCTTTTCGACGACGGCCTGCACTGAACCAAACGAGACGCCGGGCTTCCAGCCCGTCATTTCTCCGAACCGCTGCAGCACGATGACCATGTCGGCCATCTGCACCTTGCCCGGCATCGTCATGTCGACTGAAATCATCGGCGAGGCGGGCGCAGCCGTAGGACGCAGGAAGGCGAGATCGAGATCCCGATCGCGCAGCACGATCTTCGCCGGCACTTCGGTGCCGTTTGCGAGCCTGAACCGGATCTCCGACTGCTCCACCGACATCTCCATGGCCGGCCCGCCGGGCGCGCTCAGCATGCGCTTGAGCATGTCCGACGGATCGAGCTGCGAGAGCGCCGTCACGGCCAGCCCTGTGCCGTCGAGCACTACCGCGTTGGCCGTGATGGTGTCTTCGAGCGGATCGAGCTGCTGGGAGCCGCGGCTCGCGCGCACTTTCACCGTCGCGCGGACGACCACGACCGCGTCCCCTCGCTTCGTGACTATGTCGCGCGCCGCGGCGCGGTCATCGACTGTCTGCGCCCACACAGGTGCGGCCAGCACCGCGGCCGCGGCACACGCCGCTACATGAATTCGCACGCGCATCGATCTCATCATCTCTGATTCACTTCCAGGTTGGCTGCAGCTCGACGAACTTGGTGCGCACGCCGCGGCGCACGTGAAGGATGACGTAGGCGGGCTTGCGGGCCGCGGCGCGCGCCATCGCGGCCTTGAGTTCCTCGACGCTCACGACCGGCGCGCCGTCGACGGCGAGAATGATGTCGCCCGGCGAGAGCTGCGCGAGATCGGCCCAGCCGCCACGGCTCACGCCCTCGACGATCACGCCGCGCGTGGTGCCGGGCACGCGGCGCCCGTCGCGATCGTTCTCGGTGAGGTCGCGCACGATGAACTCGAAATCCGCATCGTCGTACCGCGCCATCTCGCGGGGCGGCTTCGGCGACGCGGCAAGCGTCACCGGCACGGAGATCTCCTTGCCGTCGCGAGAGAGGAGCAGCGGCACGCTGGCGCCGATGCGGTAGCGACGGATGGCCGCGGCAAACACCTCCTCGTCGCCGGGATTGCTCGCGCCAATCGGGTCGCCGTCGATCGCGAGAATCACGTCGCCGGCCCGCAACCCTGCGCCCGCGTCGATTACGCGCGTGACGCGCACGCCCGTGCGCCCCTTGAGGCCGAGCCGCTCGGCGAGCGGCGGCGTCAGCACCTGCACCGCCACCGGCACCCACGCCTTCGCGGCTTCGAGACCGCCGCTGTCCTGGTCCGCATCGCCGGCCTGCACCACCGTCATGCGGCGCTCGAGGCCGCGCTCGAACGTCACGAGCAGCCCCCCGCGCGTCTTGCCCGCGAGCGCCGCGCGCGTGCGCGCGTCGAGCTCCTCGACCGATCGCACCGGCTGCCCTTCGA
>JALYRV010000151.1:2482-8590 GCA_030855205.1 Acidobacteriota bacterium
GCCGCAGATTGATCACGCGCGCCCCTTCCCGCGAGTCGCGCCCGAGCTCGCGCGCTTCGATCGATGAAAGATCGGCGGCGGCAATGCCCCATGCGCGAAGCTCACGGCGGTTGGATCGCGCGGGGCCGCGCTCTTCCGGAATCACCGACAGCGTCTGCTCGATGCCGCCGCGCCGCACGACGATCTGCGCGGGCTTGCCGATCGGGAGGCCGAGGAGAATCTGGTTGACCGGCGGCAGCTGCTCAGCGAAACGCGCCTCGATTTCGGCTCCGTTGACGCGCACGAGCTCGTCTCCCGCCTTCACCGCCGCCTTGTCGGCCGGCGATCCGGCCGCGACCCAGGCGATCAGCGCGCCCTTGCCCGCCGGGGCGCCCACCAGCGGCTGCACTTCGAAGCCGAGCCAGCTGCGCCGCACCTGGCCGTCCTTGATCAGCGCGTCGACGACGGCCTTCGCGAGGTCGCTTGGAATCGCGCCCGCGAGCCCGAAGCTGATTTCATTGATGCCGACGATCTCACCCGCGAGATTCACGAGCGGGCCGCCCGAGTTGCCGGGAAAAATCGCGGCGTCGTGCCCGATCCATCGCACGATCGTGCCGACGTCCTCACCGTCGAGCGTCATGGCCGTGCGGAACATGCGAGGCATGACCAGCTCGGTGTTGCTGATGACGCCGAGTGTCACCGACTGCGAGACCGACAGCGGGCTGCCCATCGCGAGCACAGGTTCTCCTCGCGACAGCGTCGACGATCGCCCGAAGCGCGCCACCGGAAACGTGCGCGGCCTGGCTGGCCGCAGCTTCAGCACGGCAATATCGGACAGGGGGTCGGTCCCGATCAGATCCGCCGGCACTTCCTCGCGGTCCGGCAGCGTGCAGATGATCCGGCGGGTGCGCCCGGCCACGTGATGATTGGTGACGACGTAGCCGTCGGGCGTGATGATCGTGCCGCTGCCAGACGACTCCATCTTGATCTCGCGGCCTTCCTCGTGTTCGACGGCCACGACCGAGATGCGCACGAGACTCGGATAGACGGCCGCGACCGCGCGGTCGATGGCGGCGCGATCAGCGGTCTGCGCAAGCGCGGGCGACGCGACGCCGAGGCAGAGGACGGCAAGTGCAAGCGCAGGTTTCACTCGCGGATCTTACATCGCAGGCAGTCGAGGTGTGGCGAAAGCGGCCGTGTTCGATAACGGGAGGCGGTGTGCGCGCTCGAACGCAGCGCGGCAGGGCGCTACTACGTGCACGCCGTGTCGCCGGGCTACTTTGCGACGCTCGGCATGCGCGTGATTGCCGGCGCGACATTCACCGGCAACGAGCGCGCCGACGGCCCGCGCGTGGCCATCGTCAGCGAGAGTGGCGCGCGGCGTCTCTTCCCGTCGCGGCCGGCAGTCGGACAGAAATTCCGGCTCGGAAACGCCACGGGGCCCGAAGCCGAGATCGTCGGCGTCATTGCCGACACGAGGTTTCGGAACCTCACGGCGGACCTCGGCGCGTCACGCGCCGAGCCTGATGTCTTCTTCCCTTACGCGCAGCGCCCCGACCGCGCGGTGCAGGTGACGGTGCGCACGGCCGGTCCGGCGCCGACCGCGCAGATGCTGCAGCAGGCGGTGTCGTCGATCGATCCCGCGCTGCCGGTCTACGGTGTCGAGCCGCTCAGCCTGCGCGCGCGGCGGCAGACCGCCAACGGACGAGCCGCCGCGAGATCGCGCTGCGGCTGGCGCTCGGCGCCGACCGCCGTCTCGTCGTGCGCCTCGTGGTCGGCAACGGCATGGCGCTCGTCGCCGCCGGGCTCGTGATCGGCCTTGCGCTCGCCTGGGCGCTCGGGCGCGCGTGGACGCAATGGATGGGCGCGCCGCCCGATGTCGATGTCTGGACGGTCACGTTTGCGAGCGCAACGCTGCTCGCCGCAGGCGCCATCGCCGCCATCGTGCCCGCGCTCAGCGCGGCGTCGGTCGATCCGAACCTCGCACTGCGCGCGGACTAGTCTGGCAATTCAGCGAACGTAGATCGCGAGGCGCGGGAACACGAACCGTCCGGCGTTCTCGTCGATGATGTTGACCTGGCACGTGTAGAGGCCAGGCGGCAGGCCGGCTGCGGGCACGTCGAACTGGAACACCGCCGTGCGGCCGTTGCGCGCCGCCAGCGCCGTCTGCTCGACGATGGGCGATTCGAAGACCTTCGCGCGTCCGCGATAGAACGCCAGGCTGGTCTTCAGCCGCGGCAAGCCCGCCGCGTCGAGCGCCGGCTCGTACACTTCGTAATAGAAGTACAGACGCTGATCGCGGCCGACGACGTGCGTCAGGCTCGGGATCAGCTCCACACCATCGCGAATCAGCGGATTCTGGCTGCGATCGCCATCGCGCGCGGGCCTGCCGCCGGTGCGGATCTGCGTGCCGATCACGACCGAGCTCACCTTCATCGGCGACGCCGACAGATCCGGCACGATCAGCGGCGCCTCGAATGTGCCGATCGTCCCGCGCGAGTTCTCGCGTGCGACGACCTTCACCCAGAAGCGTCCGGGCGGAAGCAGGAAGCCAGTCTGATACTGGACCTGCTTCTGCGCGAGCGCGGCATCCGAGGCCGGCAACTGCACCGTGTCGCGAATGCGGCCGACGTAGCGTCCCTGCTCGTCGCGCACCGCGCCGAGGATGTCGAGCGTGGCGCGGGGAGGCCGCTCCGCAGGCAGCGCGCTGCCGGGGATCGCGACCGACACGGGCACGAAGAATCGATTGCTCTCGACGCGGAACCAGGCGGTCGAAGCCACCACGGGCAGGTCGGTCGACGACACCTCCGCGTACAGCTGCTCCTGCATCTGGCGCTCGCGATCGTCGCGCGTCAGATGCGTGAAGTCCCTGGCTGCGTAGTAGCCGGCGCGATGCTCGATGCGCAAACCGGGATTCCTCACGCGCACGGAGATCTTGCGGAAACGTCCGTCCTGCTTCCCGTTCGTGCTGCTGTAGCCGAGCACGTAGTAGGCCGACGAGTCTTTCACGACCTCGTCGAACGCCTCGCCGAGCTCGTTCGAGTCGAAGAACGCCTCGCCCCCGGTGTCTTTCGCGAGCGTCGCGAGCGTTTCCTGCGACGCGAACATGCGATCGAACTGCCGCGCGGCCCCCTGGCCCGAGAACGCGCCCGCGCCCCGCGCGCTCGCGCGGCTCGCGTCGCCGCCAGGCACGATCGCCTGCAGCCCGCGCGTGTCGACGGCGTAAATGGCGGCGTTGGCGCGCACGGCGGCGTTGACCGTCGCGCGCAGCTCGACCTGGTTGTCGCTGCCGCTGCGGGTCATGCCGCTGCTGAAATAGAGGATCGACTTCTTCTGCTGCACGGGCGCGAGCGCCTCGGCGAGCACCTGCAGCGCGCGCAGGCGGCGGTCGTTGTTGAACAGCCCGAGCTCGGTGTCGTCGAGCGGAAGATCCGCGGGATCGTCCGTCGCTTCCGTGGCCTCGGTCGCGGTGTCGGGTGTCCCCTCCACACCGGTGAAGCGGTCGAGCACGCGCAGCAGCGCGTCCTTCTGGGCGGTGAAATCCTGGTCGACTTCGAGCGCCGTGCTCAGCGACGCGATCGCAATCAGATCGGCGGGCGACATCTCGTCGCTGATGTACTTGCGCGCGGCGTCAGCGGCGCGCTCGAGGTCCTCCGGCCCCATCGAGCTGAGGTCGAAGAACATCACGATCAGCCGCCGGCCCGGCAGGTCGACGACGTCGCGCTTGACCGCGGCCGACGCGACGGAGGCCGGCGCGGCCGCCCGATCGAGCACCGCCGGAGGAGGCACGCCGGCCTCGGGCCCCGTCGTCATGATCTCCTCGAAGTCGAAGGTCGTCACGGCTTGCGCCTTGGCATCTTCCGTGACGATGAAGTCTTCGGCCTTGAGGCCGCGCACGACATTGCCGCGCGCGTCGCGCACGATGACGTCGACGCGCACGAGGTCGACAGAGCCGCGGAAGCGCACGGCGGGCGCCTGCTGGCCGCGCGGAGCGGCCGTGCACAGAAGGAGCAGCGTCGCGAGGAGCGCGAGGTGACGTCGCATGGCTTAGAACCGGAACCGGAAGTTGAGGTTGACCGTGCGCATCGACCCGACGGAGAGCACCTGTCCGAATGTCGGCGAGTTGACGACGGTGTCGACCGAGCCCCAGACGGGCGTGTTGAGCACGTTGCTGGCGTCGAGTCGCACGGTCAGCGCGCGCGTGCCCCCCAGCGTGATGTCGCGCGAGAGCGACGCGTTGAGGCGATGGGTCGAGGGTCCGATGATCGTGTTGCGCGCCGCGCTGCCGAACTGGCCGGGCGCGGGAATGCGGAACGCCGCGATGTTGAAGAACTGATCGATGGTCGGATTGGCAAGCGCGATCTCGCCGCCGGCGTAGTCGGCGCGCAACGAACCATTCGTGCCGCGCGCGACGTCGCTGGCCGATCCCACCACGCGCGCGGTCAGCGGCTGACCTGAGTCGTAGCTGAAGTTCGCCGTCATCATCCAGTTGCCAAGGATCGACGCGAGGGCGCCGCCTTGCGAGAGGAACCGGCGTCCCTTGCCGAACGGAGGCTCGAACTCGAGATTGAGCCCGGCGCGATGCGCGCGCTCGAAGCTCGATCGCCCCCACTCCGCCTCGAGATCCTGATCGTTCTGCGCGACGATGCCACCGGCGCCGCCGAACGACGAGGCGTTGTCGCGCGCGCGGCTCCAGGTGTACGTCGCGCCGCCGCCGATGCCCTTCGTCATGAACCGGCGCACGCTGGCTGACGCCGAGTGCAGGCTGGACCGTCCTTCGGACGTCTGCCAGAGGAACGGCTGCACCCCTGCGATGCGGAGACCGGTGGCGTCGCGATTGGGCGCGCGCAGCATGTCGAGATGCGTGCCGCGCGTGCCGTCGTAGCCGAGCGACGCGTTGTAGCCGCCACGGAACGTGCGCGACACGTTGAGATTCCAGACGTGGGCCACGCCGAGCTTGTAGTCGGGATCGATCCCGTAGCTGTTGGTCGTCGTCGACGGACTGACGCGCGCAAAAGGATCGGCAAAATCGAGCGGCGCGGAGACGGTGCCGATCACGGTGTTGGTATCGGCGAACGGCGGCTGCGCGATGAGCTGCCGCGCGATCGAGGCGTAGGAACCCGCGTTGTAGTTGATGCCGTACCCGCCGCGCAGCACGCTTCCGCGCGCGAAACGCCACGCAATCCCCACGCGCGGGGCGAGATTGTTGCCGTCGGCGCGCACGAGCGCGGCCGGGAACGCACCGGAGAAGGCGCCGACCTGGCCTGACAGCACCGGCACGGCCGCCGAGAAATCGGCCGGCACATCGAGGTTGGCCATGCGCCCGCCGGCTTCCTCGAACGGCGCCAGGAATTCGTAGCGCAGGCCGGCGTTGATCGTCACGGTGTTGCCGACGCGCCAGTCGTCCTGCGCGAACAGGCTGAACGACCGGCCGCGCAGATCGATCATGCCTGGACCGAACTGCACCGATGCCTGCTGCGGAAGGCCGAGCAGGAAGTCGGCGAAGTCGAGTGCCGACCCGCGCGCGACGCGGGCCCCGCCCGTGTAGAGCCCGGTGAAGACGAACGTGCCGCGAGGATTCGTGTCGGTTTGGCTCCGCGTCCAGTCCTGGTGATAGTCGGCGCCGAAGCGGTAGGAGTGACGCCCGCGCGGAAGCGTGAACGTGTAGCCGAGATCGAAGCGTCGATCGTCGCGCCGCGACGGATTGATGTCGCGCAGCGCGCTGAATGACGAGAACGACAGCGAGGGCACACCCCAATCGAACGGGTCCGTCGCGATGCCCGTGATGCCGGCGTTGCCGGCAACGTCTTCGCGAAACGCGAACTGATTCGTCGCGCTCGACGTGGTGCGGCCAAACGTCGCGCGAATGTTGTGCGTCATGCGCCCGGCGCGCACGTTGAGCACGATCGGCACGCTCAGCGTGGACCCCTCGGTTTCGCCCGAGACGGTCGGATACGCCGTGAAGCGATCACCCGCATTGCGCCTGTACGTCATCGAGGCGTTGAGCACCACGTTTGTGCCCTGCACCGCGCCGCGTCCGCCGCGTCCGCCGCGCCCGCCCCCGGGGCCAACCGGGCCCTGGCTTCGCTCTGCGGCAGGCGGCGTCGCGGCAGGTGGCGGTGTCTGACC
>JALYRV010000152.1 GCA_030855205.1 Acidobacteriota bacterium
GCCGAGCGTCGACAGCCCGAACAGCCGCCGGCGGTCGCCGGCGCCGGCGCGGGTCGGCCCGACCGCCTGGAAGGTCGAGTCGAGCAGGCCCTGTTCCACCAGGCGGTCGAGCGCGCGGTACAGCGTGCCCGGATTCAGGCTGACGCGACCGCCGGTGCGCCGCTCGATCTCCAGCATGATGTCGTAGCCATGGCGTTCCCCCTCGGCGAGCGCGAGCAGAATCTCGAACGCCACGGGCGTCAGCGGGAGGAAGGATGCAGGGTCGGCGCGGCGCGCAGGGGTCATGTAGTTGCCTCAGGCACTTACTTGCCTAAGGCAAATACTATCAGTCCTGCGCTCTGGCGAGCAAGTAGGCGCCGCCGGCGCGGTCGTCCTTGAAAAAGTCCACGGCCCGATACCCGGCGGCGAAGCACGACGTGAACAGCTCACGCGTCACGGCGCGCCACGCGCGCGCGAGCTCAGGCTCCTGCGCCTGCATGTCGGAGAATCGCGGCGGGATCCTGATCAGCACGCGCTCGGCGCCGGCCGGAATCTCCGTGGTGGCTCCGGGCGCGTCCCACGCGCCGCGCGCCGAGACACGGTTGAGCACGGGCGCGTCCATCACCACCCTGTCACGCGCGACGAACGGCGCCGCGGCGAGCCGCCGCTCGACGTGCGGGCGCTGGATCCACCATTCCGCGATCAGGCGATCGGTGGCCGTCCCCCTGTGCAGCACGCTGCTCGATTCACCATAGATGTTCTCCGCGTACGTTGTCGCAATCGCGCCAAGCTTCGCGAAGTTCAGGTGCGCGTTGACGGCCTGCAGCGGGTCGAACGTCCACTCGATCAACTCGATCCCCATCGCCAGGGCGCGATCGCGCTGTGCCAGCTTCAGGCGGCGCCCCAGCCCCGACGCGCGCGCGGCCGCCACCACGCCCATCATGTGGGACCACTGCGCCGGCTTCCCGCCGACAATCGACGCCATCGAATACGCGAAACCCGCCAGCGTGCCGTCAGGTCGCTCGGCGCCAATCAGCATGCCGCCGCGCTTGGCCGACAGGAACAGGATGATCGCCGGCACGAGATCCTCGCTGTCGCCGTAGCCCCAGATCTCTTTCTCGAGCTCGACGATGCGCTTGCAGTCGTCCAGGGTGCGGAGGTCGCGGAGCGTGAGCGCGTCCGTCACAGGTGCTCGAAGATCTCGTGCAGCGATCCGACGACGGCGCAGCCCGGCGCTTCGGGGCGCTCACTGCCGCGCGCGATGAGAATCCCGCGCATGCCGAGCGACTGCGCGCCGGCGATGTCGTGCGCGTAACTGTCGCCGACCATGACGGACTCCTCCGCCGTCACGCCTGCGAGTGTGAGCGCCGCCTGAAAGATGCTCGGATGCGGCTTCATGTATCCGTGCCCCGACGAGGACACAGTGGCGGAGATGAGCCCTTCGAGCTCGAAGTGGGACTGGAACGACGTCAGGCAGCGGTGGGTGTTCGAGATCAGTCCGATGCGCTTGCCGTCAGCATGCAGCCGCCGCAGCGTCGCCGCGACATCGTCATACAGCGAGAAGTGATGGCAGACGGCCCACTCCTGGTAGATCTCGCGGCTCACGAGATCCACGCCGGGACCACTGCCGCCCATCAGCTCGATGATGCGCGACGTGTAGTCGATGAAGATCTGCGGGTCGTACAGCTGATCACCCGAGTGCAGCAGCGACGAGGCTTCCTTCACAGCGCCGGAGAACCGATCGGCGTCGACGTGGACGCCGTGGCGCTCGCAGAAGACCCGGTGCCCTTCGCCCTGCAGCGAGGGGCCGGGATAGATCAGCGTGAAATCGACGTCGAAGAAAACGGCGCGCGTCATGGGGCAGCGGGCCCGGCCACGACGACCACCGCGCGCGAGGGCTCGAGCGTGGCCGCGGCGGCCGACGCCTGATCCGCGGTGACCCCGGAGAGCAGCGCGGGAAGCCGCTCGTCGAAGTCCTCCCCGAGTCCGAACTGCTCCGCGCTCACGAGGAACTGCGCGATCCCGGCGTTCGTTTCGAGCATGCGTGGGATGGAGCCCGTGAGATAGCGCACCGCGTTGACGCGCTCCTCCGCCGTGATCCCCGATGCCGCGATCCGTCCAACCTCGAAATCGATCGCGGCGAGCGTGCGCTCGACGTTCGCGGGATCCACGCCGGCGCGCACGAGCAGCGGGCCAGGAATGCGGTGCGCATCGTAGCTGCTGTACGCGTAGTAGGCCATGCCCTGCTTCTCGCGGATATTCTCGCCGAGCCGCCCGCCCATCCCGTACTGCCCCAGCACCGTGTTCATCACCCAGAACGGGTAGTAGCCCGGATCGAGACGCCCCGGGCCGAGCATGCCGTACGCGATGTCGGCCTGAGACCGTCCGGAGATCTCGACGAATGTGAAGTCCCGCGCAGCCGGCGGCTCGGGATCGGGCAGCGATCCGGCGGGCACGCTCGCGGGCTCGCGCCAGTCCGCCACGGCACGCGCGAGGCGGTCGCACGCAGCCGCTTCGTCGATATCGCCCACGATCGCGGCTGTCAGCAGTCCCGGGCGGACGCGCGCGCGATGAAAGCTCCTGATGTCGTCGATCGTCAGCGCGGCGATCGTCCCGGCGTGACCGCGCGGCGGATGCGCGTAGGGGTGCGCGGCGCCGTACAGCCGCTCGAAGAAGCGCGCGGTAGCGCGCGCGCCGGTGTTCTCGGCATCCTGCACCAGCCGCGTCAGCGTCTCCCCGCGCCGCAGCTCGATCTGGTCGGGCGGGAACGCCGGCGCCGACGCGATGCGCGCGGCCAGCGACAGCATCTCGTCGAAGTCTTCGACGAGGCACGTGCAGGTGACCGTCAGGCTCTGACGGTTCGACATCACATCGATGGAGGCGCCACGCCGCTCGACCTCCTCCGCGACGGCGCCAGCCGACAGCTCCGGCGTGCCGCGGTCGATCGTGCGCGCGACGAACGCCGCGAGCCCTGGACGATCGGGCGGATCGAAGGCGCTGCCCGCGTCGAACGACAGGAGGAATGTCACGGCGGGCGTCACGCTGTTCCGGCGCGCGATGACGACGGCGCCGGAGTCGAGCTGCCGCCGGAGCGGGCGAAGTGCGCTCACGGCCGGCTCCGCAGCACGCCGACGGTCCTGTTCGTGGGTGCCAGATACACTCGGGCCACACGCGTCACATCATCGGGGGTCACGGCGGCCAGGTGCGCCGGGAGCGCGTCGAACGCGTCGAGCGCGCCAATCGTGTGGAAGTAGCCCGATTGATGCGCGATGTTCGTGACGCTATCCCCTTCGAAGACCATGCGCGCGTGGAGCTGGCGCACCGCCCGCCGTGTTTCGTCCTCGCCGGCCCCCTCGCGCAGCAACGTGTCGATCGCGCTCGCGATGGCCGCTTCGACGGCGGCCGTCTCGACGCCGTCAGCCGCGGTCGCCGAGAGGTAGTAGAGGAACGCGTCGCGCGTCGGGAACAGCGCGCCCTGCACCACGCTCGCGAGCGACTGCTCCACCAGCGCGCGATACAGCCTGGATCGCCGCTGCGACGCCGGCGATCGGAAGCTGCACCAGAGGTTCAGCCCCTTCGCGCCGGAAAGAATCGCGTCGAGCACGATCATCGGCGCGAAATCGGCATGGGTGAAGGCCGGCGCGTGATGCGCGATCTTCACGTAGCCGACATGGCCCGGCCGCTCGACGCCGACGCGCCGCTCGCCCGCCTGCGGGGGCTCGGCGGTCCTCGCGACGCGCGCCACGCGCGACGGCGCGATGCCGCCAAACGCTTTTGCCACGCGCGCAAGCGCGTCATCGAGGTCGATGTCGCCGGCAATGACAATGGCGGCGTTGTCGGGCGCATAGAACCGCGAGTAGTGCGAGACCAGATCCTCGCGCGTCATGGTCTCGAGGTCGCCGAGCCACCCGATTGTCGGGTGCCGGTAGGGATGCACCTTCATCGCCGCAGCGGTCACGTCGGCCTCGAGCGCCTGGTCCGGATCATCCTCCGCACCCTGGAGCTCCGAGATGATCACCGTGCGTTCCGACTCGCACTCGGAGGCGTCATAGAGGCACGCCGACATCCGCTCCGCTTCGAGCAGCAGCAAATCGTCGAGCGCGTCACGATGCGCCGTCGACACGTACGTCGTCTGATCGATCCACGTGTAGCCGTTCCAGAATCCCCCGTGACGCTCGACGATGTCGGTCATCTCCTCGCGAGAGAGGCGCCGGGTCCCCTTGAAGTTCATGTGCTCGACCCAGTGCGAAATGCCGGTGCGTCCGGGACCTTCATCACCTGAGCCGACGCGGTACCAGGCCCAGACCGAAATGAGGCTCGACGCATGAGACGGCTGCAGGATGACGGTCAATCCGTTGCCGAGCTGCGCGAGGCGACGAGGGGTGGAGGGCACTGTGTCCATTATACGAGGCGGTTTTCGCAGCCCTTTGGAGGTTTTCCCTGAAAATGGCCATGGCCTGGTGTTTGCAGTCCAAGGTGGTGGATAACTAAATCTGATAGCTGGGCGACCTGCGCATGCAGGTGCCATCAGCCATAGGGGACACACAATGTTTGCACGTAGAATTTTTGGCGCCGTCGCGCTCGTCTCAACTCTCGGCCTCGGCACTGCCATGGCGCAGGAGTCGGCTGTCGTCGTGCTCCGCTCCGGCGAGCGCGTCAGCGGCTCCATCATCGACCTCAACGCGCAGGGCTTCCAGGTGCGGGTCAACGGCAACGACCGCTGGATCAATCCGAACGAAGTCGCCGCGGTCAGCTTCACTGGTGATATGTCCGACGCCGACTGGAGCGTCGCGGGGGGCGGTACGGTCGTCGTGCTGCGCAATGGCCAGACGATCAATGGCGAGCTGTATGACATCGGCGGCACGACGCCGCTGCGCCTGACGCTGCGCACGCAGGGTGGCGAGCGCGAGATCATGTCGAACGAGGTCGCGCGCATCGTGTGGGCGCGCCCGTCCAACGTCACGGCGCCCGTCGCCGTCGACCCCGGCATGGGTGGTGGTCCTGGCGTCGTCGTTCCCGCCAACCAGCAGTGGGTGTCGAGTGGCCTCACGGTTCGCCGCGGCGAGACGCTGATGTTCAGCAACACCGGTGAAGTGCGTCTGAGCGCGGATGGCGGCGACGTCGCCGGCGTCTCGGGTTCGCGCCGTCAGCGCTACGCGCCGAATGCGCCGGCACGCGAGCTCTTCGCGGGCGCGCTCATCGGCCGCATCGGCAACGGCCCGGTGTTCGCCATCGGCGACCAGACGTCGATTCAGATGCCCGCCGCGGGCGTGCTCTGGCTCGGCATCAACGACGACACGCTCGGCGACAACGCCGGCCAGTTCAACGTCGTCATCACTCGCGCGCGTCGCCGCTAAGGGTAAGTGCGGGTAAGGCACGTGTAAGTTGGGTAAGCGGGGTTAGGCGGAAGCGCGGTCAGGGGTATACCTTGGCCGCGCTTTCCGTTTAAGCACGCGCGACTCTACTCGAGACTTACGCCCTTACCCGAGACTGCCCCTCCCGAGCCTCACCCCTTACCCGAGACTTACCCGCCCTGACCCGCGCTTACCTTGTAGAATCAACGTTTCCCGATGCCTGACTGGAAAGACACTCTCAATCTGCCGCGCACCGGGTTCTCCATGAAGGCGAACCTGCAGGAAGCAGAGCCGCGCATGCTCGCCGAGTGGGCGGAAACGAAGGTCTATGACCGTATCCGCGCGCAGGCGCAAGGGCGCCCGACATGGGTGTTGCACGACGGGCCACCCTACGCGAACGGCGAGATTCACAACGGCCACGCGCTCAACAAGATTCTCAAGGACTTCGTCATCCGCACACGGACGATGGCGGGGTTCGACGCGCCGTACGTGCCGGGGTGGGACTGCCACGGCCTGCCTATCGAGCTGAACGTCGAGAAAGAGCTCGGCGCGAAGCGCCGCGAGATGGCGCTCGGCGACTTCCGCCGCGCCTGCCGGGCCTACGCCGAAAAGTACGTGCAGCTGCAGCGCAGGGATTTCGAGCGCCTGGGTGTGTTCGGCGACTGGGACGATCCGTACCTGACCATGAGTTATGGCTATCAGGCCGCGATCGTGCGCGCGCTGGGCACGCTCGTCGAGAAGGGTCTCGTCTACAAGGGCAAAAAGCCCGTGCACTGGTGCCTCCGCGATCGCACGGCGCTGGCCGAGGCCGAGGTCGAATACGAGGATCACAAGTCCCCGTCGATCTACGTCGAGTTCCCGCTGTCGGCCAGCGACGGCGGTGAGCTTGCCCGTCGCCTGCCGTCACTCGCCGGACGCGACGTCTCGGTCCTCATCTGGACAACGACGCCCTGGACGATTCCAGCGAATCTGGCGATCGCGTTCCACCCGGACTTCGACTATGTCGCGCGGGAGGTCGACGGCAGAGCCGTCATCGTCGCGGAAAGTCTCGCCGACGCTGTGGCAGCGAAGGTTGGCCGGACGTTCGGCGCCACGCTTGCGCGCGTGAAGGGCAAGACGTTCGAAGGCGTGAAGTTCCGACATCCGCTGTACGAGCGCGACTCGCTCGGCGTGCTCGGCGAGTACGTCACGCTCGAGCAGGGCACCGGCGCCGTGCACACCGCGCCAGGACACGGATCCGACGACTTCCTGACGGGCCGCCGCTACGGTCTCGAGCCCTATGCGCCCATCCTGCCCAACGGCACCTTCGACCCGGCGGTCGGCATCGTCGGCGGCCTGAAGGTATTCGACGCGAATCCGGCGGTCGAGCAGGCGCTCTCCGATCGCGGGCGCCTCTGGCATCGCGAAGATTTCGTGCACTCGTACCCGCACTGCTGGCGCTGCCACAACCCCGTGATTTTCCTCGCCACGTCGCAGTGGTTCGTGACGATGGACGCGCTGCGCGACGGCGCGCGCGACGCGGTGGCGGCGGTGACGTGGCATCCGTCATGGGGCCGCGAGCGCATGGGCGGCATGATTGAGAACCGTCCCGACTGGTGCATCTCGCGCCAGCGCGCATGGGGCGTGCCGATTCCCGCGCTGCTCTGCCAGGGCTGCGGCGAGTCGACGCTCACGGCGGCACAGACGGCGCTGGCGGCAACGGTGTTCGAATCAGACGGCGCTGACGCGTGGTACGACCGGCCGGCGGAGGACTTCGTCCCGGCGGGCCTGGCGTGCGCCAGGTGCGGCGGCACGGTGTTCGAGCGCGAGCGCGACATTCTCGACGTGTGGTTCGACTCGGGGTCGAGCCACCTTGCGGTGCTCGAGCGCAGGCCGGAGCTGCGCTGGCCTGCCGACATGTATCTCGAAGGCAGCGATCAGCACCGAGGCTGGTTCCAGTCGTCGCTGCTGGTGGGCCTCGGCACGCGCGGCGCGCCGCCCTACCGCCAGGTGCTCACGCACGGCTTCGTCGTCGACGAGCACGGACGGAAGATGTCGAAGTCGCGCGGCAACGTGGTGCCGCCGCAGACGATCATCAAGGAAAGCGGCGCCGACGTGCTGCGGCTCTGGGTGTCGATGGTCGACTATCGCGAGGAAATGCGCCTCGGCAAGCAGTCGATGTCGCGCGTGGTCGAGGCCTATCGCAAGATCCGGAATACGTTCCGCTTCCTGCTGTCGAACCTGTACGACTTCGACCCGTCCGTGCATGCGGTCGAGGCGCATGATCTCGAAGAGGTCGATCGCTATCTGGTCGCCCGATACGGGGCGATGGCCCGGGAGATGATCGCGGCGCACGAGGCGTTCGACTTCCAGCGCGTGTCGCACCTGCTCAACAATTTCGCGACGGTCGACCTCAGCTCGTTCTATCTCGATGTCTCCAAGGATCGTCTGTACACCCTGGCGCCCGGCAATCCTGCACGGCGATCCGCGCAGACGGTGCTCTACCGGATCACCGACGGCCTCGCGCGTCTGGCGGCGCCGCTCGTGCCGTTCATGGCCGAGGACGTCTGGCGCCACCTTCCGGGTGATCGCGAAGACTCCGTCCATCTGACGCTGTTCCCGGACGTGCCGCTGCTGACGGATGACGATCAGGCGCGGCTGCGCGACTGGCGGTACGTGATCGAAGACGTGCGCGGCAGCATGAACGCGCATCTCGAAGTGAAGCGCGCGGCGAAAGAGATCGGATCGTCCTCGATGGCGTCGGCTCGCGTGACGGTTGGAGAAGCGGGCGCATTCCTGCGCGACCTGGCGCCCGATGCCGCGGCCTCGATCTTCGGCGTGTCGCAGGTCGACATCACCGTCGCGTCAGGCGACCGGGAAGCAGCCCCGTCAATCGAGGTCTCAATCTCAGGGGGCCAGAAGTGTCCGCGGTGCTGGCGCCACGTGATGGAACGCGCGCCGGCCGCGGCGCCGTCGGGTGAAACCGAGGATCTCTGTCTTCGCTGCGCCGGCGCGCTGGCAACGGCGGCCGCCCGTGGCTGACGCGCCGATGGAACAGCCGCACGGCGATCCGCTGCTGCCTCCAGCTCCGGCTTCCCCCGCCGCGGGCGCGGCGCCGCACGCCGGCGCGGGATGGCGGGCGCTCCTGACACCTTCGCTGATGACCACGGCCGCCGTCATCGTGCTGCTCGATCAGGTCACCAAAGCGATGGTCGCGGCGTCGCTGCCGATGTACGAATCGATCACGCTGGTTCCGGGCCTGGTGGATCTGACG
>JALYRV010000153.1:0-7185 GCA_030855205.1 Acidobacteriota bacterium
CTCCATCGCTTCGACGGCCACGACGGCCTTGAGCTTGACCGCAATCGTCTGGCCGATATCGAGCCCCGCGATCGCGTCGGCCATGCGGTAGCCGAAGGCGATGTCCTCGGTCTCCTCCGCGGTCGGCGCGCGCGATGACAGCACGCCGGCGCCGGCCAGCATGGGCGCGAGCAGCGCGGTCGAGTCGATGAGCGTGATGCCCTTTTCCTTCATCACTTCCGCGATGGCGGAAATCAGCGCGTCGGTGTTGCGCGAGCTGAGACGCATGATGACCTGCATCAGCGTCATGTCGGGCACGACGTTGCGGAAGATCTGCGCGTGCTTGACCTGCCCGGCCATCACGGCTTCCTCGACCCCTTCGCTCTTGAGGTACTTGATCGCCTTCCCTAGCTGGCCCAGCGCGATCCATTCGAGACGGCCGTCTCCCTTCCGCACCTCGTCCTCGAGGTCGGGAGACGCCTCTTCCTTGATCGCGACCACGCTGACAGGACGTCCGAGCTGCCGCGCAGCCTCGAGCACGAGGAAGGGAAACCGGCCGTTGCCGGCGATGAGGCCTAAACGCATGGGATCGGCGCCGGCGTCCGGCAGATTCAGTCTTCCACCATCTCCTCCACCTTCCCTCGCACGGGGCGCCGCATAATGACGCCGCGCTTGGAATGGCGGATGAAATCGATCACGTACTGCACTTCCGGGCACGCCAGCGCGGGGTCGCGCTCGATCTTCTCGAGCGCGCGGCTGGTGTTGAGCTTCGACGTGAGCAGATAGCGGTACGTCTTCTTGAGCCGCATCAACAGATCGCTCGAGAAGCCGCGCCGCGCGAGCCCGATCGTGTTGAGGCCGTAGATGCGCGCGCGGTTGCCGACCGTCTTCGCGAACGGCAGGGCATCCTTCGTGACGACCGAGTAGCCGCCGATGAACGCATGGCGGCCGACGCGGCAGAACTGGTGGATGCCCGAGAACGCGCTGATGGTCGCGAAATCCTCGACCGACACGTGCCCGCCGAGCGTCGCACCGTTGCCGAAGATCGTCTGGTTGCCGACCTGGCAGTCGTGCGCGACGTGCGCGTAGGCCATGAAGACGTTGTCGTCGCCGACGCGCGTCATGCCGCCGCCGCCCTGCGTGCCGCGGTGGATCGTGACGAACTCGCGAATCAAATTGCGCGAGCCGATCGTCAGACGCGTGAGCTCTCCCTTGAACTTGAGGTCCTGCGGGATCAGGCCCACCGACGCATACGGGAAGATGTGGTTGCCGTCGCCAATCTCGGTCCAGCCGTCGACGACCGCGCCCGTTTCGATCTGGCAGTCGCGGCCAATCTTGACGTGAGGACCGATGGCGACATAGGGCCCGATCACGGTGCCTTCGCCGATCTCCGCCCCCGCGCCGATGATCGCCGTCGGGTGAATCAGGTCGGCGGGCTTCGCCGGCCCGAGGCCGAGCACCAGCTCCGCTTCGGCGACGACGTGCTCGCCGACGTACGCGATGCCCAGCGCGCGCGCGATCGGGCCGCGCTGCCGCCCCATCGTGACCTCGAGACGCACGCGATCGCCCGGCACCACCTGCCGCCGGAACTTGACGTTCTCCACCGCGCGCAGGTACGCGCGGCCGTTTCCCTTGTGCGCGCCGAAGAGCAGCAGCGTCGCCACCTGCGCGAGCGTCTCGATCATCAGCACGCCCGGCATCACAGGCGTGCCGGGAAAGTGCCCCTGGAAGAAATCTTCGTTGACCGTGACGTTCTTCACCGCGACCAGCCGGCGGCCGGGCTCGTGCTCGGTGACGGCGTCGACGAGCAGCGAAGGATAGCGGTACGAGAGGCGGTCGAGGGTCTGGTGGATGGAAGAAGACACTGGATGGTGACTGTATCAGGCTACAGACCACAGACTCCAGACCACGAGCCTTTCCCGTGTCCGGCCCCGTGGCCCGCAGCCTGTGGTCGGTGGCCTATTTTTTCATCATCGCGTTGGCGCGCGTGATGATCTCGGGCGTCAGGTCGAGTCCGCGGTTGGCGAAGATGAACGACTGGACGTCGAACACCATGTGCAGCCCGCGTTCGGTGGCGACGGCCTGGACGATCGGCAGCAGCTTCTGCTGGAACTCACGCATGAGCTCCTGGTTGAGCGTGTCGATCTCGGCCTGCGCCTCGTTCTGGAAGTACTGCAGGTCG
The DNA here is from genome assembly GCA_030855205.1 of Acidobacteriota bacterium. GTDB lineage: Bacteria > Acidobacteriota > Vicinamibacteria > Vicinamibacterales > SCN-69-37 > JALYRV01. The sequence goes on from JALYRV010000153.1 coordinate 2,162, forward strand.
CGCTGCGCGCGCTCGATGTCACGGGCGAGCTGGCCGGCGGCCGACTCGCTCATCACCGTGGCCTGCGCCTTCTGCTTGTCGAGCATTGCCTGCAGCGCCTTGTTCTTGTCCTGTCCCTCGGCCGTCTTCTTCTTGGTGAGGTCGACAATCCTGCCGGCTGCGGCCTTGCCCACTTCCGACTCCGACGCCACGCGCTGGAAGTCGACGTAGGCCATCTTCGCGCCCTCTGGGAACGGCACGGGGGCGGGGGCCGGCGTCTGCGGCGCGGGCACCGCGGGGGTGGCCGGCCTGGGGGGCGGCGGCGTCTGGGTCTGCGCGAACGCGGGCCCCGCGTAAACGGCGGCGGCCAGCACGAAAATCCCTGCTCTGAACTTCATGAAAACGTCTCTCCTCTAGAACGTAGATCCTACTGCGAATTTGAACGTGAATCGTTTCTGGGGCAAAAGCTGGTTGTCGAAGACGCCGTCGCGTTGCGGGTTGTACGAGAAAATCAGGCGGAACGGCACGTTGAGCACCGGCATGAAGAAGCGCAGTTCCGCGCCGGTCGACGTCTTGAAATCGGGGAAACGCAGCCGCTCCCCCTGGATCTTGGCCTGCCCGGCGTCGTAGAACAGCAGGGCGCGGACCGGCCCGGCGATGTTGACCAGGAGCTCGCCGTTGAAGAGCAGCGTCTTGTTGCCGCCGATGATGAATCCGTTCCCGTCGCGCGGCGAAATCGTCCGGACGTCATAGCCCCGCACGCTGTATTCGCCCCCCAGGAAGAGCTTCTCGAAGATCGGAAGCCCGTCGCGCCCGGTCTCTTCATTGATGATCGCCGTATCCCCGTAGGGCCGCACGTATTCACCCTGCACGCGGAAGCCGAGCGACACACGGCGCGTCAGCGGCACGTACTGAATCCCCTCGAGACGCGTGCTCCAGAAGCTGCTGCCGCCGCCGATGCCGGCGAGATCGAACGAGGCGCTGTAGCGTTTGCCCGAGCTCGCGAAAATCGGGTTGTCGACCGTGTTGTGCACCACGCTCGGCGACACCTTGCTGACGCGGCGCCGGCCTTCCTCACCGAGCAGCAGATACTGCGAAAGCAGCTTCGGGTCCGTGAAGAGCGGGTCGATGTCCTTCACTTCGGTGTCTTCGAAGCTGTAGCCAGCGTAGAGCCGCGTGAAGTTCGCCAGGGGGAAGCCCCACACCGTATTGCCGCCGCGCGAGGCCTGCGTGAACTGGCCGATGTAGCGAATCTCGCGCACGAACAGATCCACGCCCGCCGTAATCGGACGGTCGAAGAGGAACGGCTCGGTGAAGGCCACCTGGTAGTTCTTGGCGCGCGATCCCTCCTGCAGCGAGATCGACAGCGTTTCGCCGCGGCCGAGGAAGTTGGCGGTCTGGAACGACAGCGATCCGAAGAAGCCTTCGAACTGCGAGATGCCGGCGCCGAACGTCAGCATGTTGCGGTTCTGCTCTTCGACCTTCAGCGTGACGTCGACCTTGTTCTCTTCGCCGGGCGCCTTCTCGACCTTCACGTCGGCGTTGCCTTCGAGCGGCTTGAAGTAACCCAGCTGATTGATGCGGCGGATGCTCTGCTTGAGCCCCTCGGTGTTGAACACGCCCGCTTCGTACACGCGCAGATCGCGCCGGATCACGCTGTCGCGCGTCGTGGAGTTGCCGATGAACGTGATGCGGTTGACGAAATACTGCGGCCCCTCTTCGACGCGCACGACCATGTTGGTCACGGCCGAGTTCGGCGGCAGCGGCTTCTGCGGCGCGGCCGGAGCCACGGGCTTGTCTCCCGGAGCCCCCGCAGGCGGCGCAGGAGGGCCGTCGGTCTTCTCCGTCGCCTCGCCCGTAATCTCGGGGAAGTCCGGATACGCGTTGAACTCCATGTAGCCGCCGGCGCCGTAGACTTCCTGCGCCTTCTCGCGGCCCTTCATGAATTTCTTGTGGCTGTACCAGTCGCCCGGCTTGAGCTTGAAGAGCGACGCGAACGCTTCGTCGGCAACCATCGTGTTGCCTTCGAACGTCATCGTGCCCACGCGGTAGCGCGGGCCCTCGTCGACCGGCACGCGCAGCCGGATCCAGCGCGTGGTGCCGTCCTGCGAGTCTTCGAGGATCTCAATCTGCGGCTGGCCGACGCGCGCGCGGATGTATCCCCTGTCGAGGTAGTACCCCGTCACGGCTTCCGCATCGTCGGCGAACTTCGCTTCCTGATAGGTGCCGGCGCCCGTGATGAACGAGAGGAGCCCCTTCGGCTTGTTCTCCTTCATCCGCCCGCGGAGCTTGCCGTCCTTGATTGCGGTGTTGCCGACGAAGTCGACCTCGCGAATCTTGACCTTCGGCCCTTCGGTGACGTGAAACGTCAGGTGCACCAGCTTCGGGCCGCCCGCCACGATCTTGATCTCGGGCTTCACGTCCGCGTACTGGTACCCCTTCTCCGCGTACATCTCGCGCACGACGTTCGACACGCGCTTGATCGTCGTGGGATCGATGAACGTGTCGATGCGGATGATGATGCCGAGCTCGCGCAGTTTCTCTTCGATAGCCGAGGTGTCGACGCGCTTCGATCCCTGGTAATCCACGATCTTCACGCGCTGACGCTCGTGCATGTGGATGATCACGTCCTTCGCGACGACGCCGTTGGGATAGGTGTTGTCGACGACCTCGATCGACAGGTCATCGAGGAAGTTGGTCGCCCACAGGCGGTTGAAATCGCGGCGCAGCGACTCGGCGATGTCGGCCGACCAGGGCACCCAGCGGCCCTCGCTGCCAACGCTCGGACGCGTCTCGATGTAATAGAGGTAGGTCAGGCCGTCGACCAGACACAGATTGTCGGGCTCGCAGCGCGGCGCGAGGCTGCGAAAGACCGGGCCGGACCCCGCCGGAGGCATGGGGGCGGCCGGGGCCTGCGGCGCGGGCGCCTGCACGGGCGGCGCGGCCTGAGCCGGAGTGGACTGGGCAAGGACCGACCCGGGCACAGCCGTGATCAGCGCTACCGCGAAAAAGAATACGTGTTTCATGTAGCAGGTAACGGGAGTTCTGGCCCCGGCCGTCGGGGCCGCCGTAACGCCCCAGTTTACGGGATTTTAGACGTTCACAGCCAGCCGCCGGCCGGTGTCGGGTTGCCCGGCAAGCCGCCACGCCAGCGTGCCGCCGTCGAGGAACACTTCCACGGCCCCCGTCTGCAGGCCACCACGGATGAGCTCTTCCGAGAGCGGATCCTCTATATATCGCTGAATCGCGCGGCGGAGCGGGCGGGCACCATAGGAGCGGTCGCGGCACGTGATCTCGATGATCCAGTCGATCGCCTCGGGCGACAGATCGATGCGAAGCTGCCGATCCGTGAGATTGGCGTTGAGCTGATCGACCAGCAACTGCGTGATCCGCCGCAGATCGTCATCGCTGAGCGCCTCGAAGACGATGATTTCGTCGATGCGGTTGATGAATTCGGGATTGAAGGTGCGACGCACCTCCCCGAGCACCATCTCGGTCACCGACTTCGCCACGTCCTTCGTGTCGGTCGACTGGAAGCCCATCGACGCCTTCTTCTGGATGAAGCGCGCGCCGATGTTCGACGTCATGATGATGATCGTGTTCTTGAAGTTGACGCGGTTGCCCAGTCCATCGGTCAGGTGGCCGTCCTCGAACACCTGCAGCAGGATGTTGAACAGGTCCGGGTGCGCCTTCTCGATCTCGTCGAGCAGCACCACGGAGTACGGATTGCGCTTCACCTTCTCGGTCAGCTGGCCGCCCTCTTCGTGGCCCACGTAGCCCGGAGGCGATCCAATCAGCTTCGAGACGGAATGCTTCTCCATGTACTCGGACATGTCGAAGCGGATGAGCGCGTGGTCGCTGCCGAAGAGGAAGTTCGCAATGGCGCGCGCAAGCTCCGTCTTGCCGACGCCGGTCGGGCCGAGGAACACGAAGCTGCCCACCGGGCGCGTGGGCGCCTTGAGACCCGCGCGTGAGCGGCGGATCGCGCGCGCGAGCGCCGAGATCGCCTTCTCCTGGCTGATGACGCGCCGGTGCAGCTCCTCTTCCATCCGGAGCAGGCGCGTGCCTTCGTCCTGGTTGATCGAGGTGAGTGGCACGCCCGTCCACTTCGACACGACCTCGTCGATCTCCTGCCGGCCCACGATGATGCGGCGCGTGCTCGACGCGACGTCGAACTTCTCGCGCACGAACTGCAGCGTCTCGCGCGCCTGTACTTCCTGATCGCGGTAGAACTGCGCCTTCTCGAAGTTCTTCTCCGAGACGGCCACTTCCTGCGCCTCCACCGAGACGCGGATGCTCTTGTTGATCTCGCCGAACTCCCCCGTATAGCCCGCCTCGCGCAGCTTCGCGCGCGCGCCGGCCTCGTCCACCAGATCGATGGCCTTGTCGGGGAGGAAGCGATCGTTGATGTAGCGGCTCGACTGGTACACCGCCGCTTCGATCGCATCGCGCGTGTACTCGACGTGATGAAACGCCTCGTAGCGGTCCTTGACGCCCATCAGCACTTCGATGGTGTCCTTCTCGGACGGCTGGTCGACCTTCACCGCCTGGAAGCGCCGCTCGAGCGAGCGGTCCTTCTCGATGTACTTCCGGTACTCCCCTGGCGTCGTCGCGCCGATGCAGCGGATCTCGCCGCGCGAGAGCGCCGGCTTCAGGATGTTGGCCGCATCGAGCGAGCCTTCGGCCGAGCCCGCGCCGACGAGCGTGTGCAGCTCGTCGATGAACACGATGATGTTCGGGTTCTCGGTCAGCTCTTTCATGATCGCCTTGAGGCGCTCTTCGAACTGGCCGCGATACTTGGTGCCGGCGACGATCAGCGAGATGTCGAGCGCGAGCAGACGCTTGTCGGCGAGGAAGTGCGGCACGTCGCCGAAGACGATCTTCTGTGCGAGCCCTTCGACGATGGCCGTCTTGCCGACGCCGGGCTCGCCGATGAGCACGGCGTTGTTCTTCGTCCGGCGGCAGAGGACCTGCTGCACGCGCTCGATTTCCTTCTCGCGTCCGACGAGCGGATCGAGCAGGTTCTTCATCGCGGCGTCGGTCAG
>JALYRV010000153.1:7195-8567 GCA_030855205.1 Acidobacteriota bacterium
CGCGTCAGCGGCGTCTTCTCGTTCAGGAGCTGCACGATGTCTTCGCGCACCGACGCGAGACGCATCCCCTTCTCGACCAGAATCGTGGCGGCGACGCTCTGCTCTTCGCGCAGGATGCCGAGGAGGAGGTGCTCGGTGCCGATGTAGTTGTGCATCAGCCGCTCGGCCTCTTCGGCCGCATGCTGGAGCACGCGCTTCGTTTCCTGACTGAACGGGATCTCGACCGACGTCGAGACCTTCTCGCTGAAGACGGTGCGCCCTTCAATCTCTTTGCGGATGGTTTCCAGGGACAGGTGTGAACGCTGGAAGATGCGGCTGGTCAGACCCTTCCCCTCACGGATCAGCCCGAGAAGGAGATGCTCGGTCTCAATCGAGATGCTGCCGAGCTGACTGGCCTCATAGCGCGCAAAGAACAAGACGCGGCGCGCGCGTTCTGTGTAACGTTCGAACATTCGGCATTCCCCAGTGGCAGGCGTACTGCGCAGAAACTGCGTAGCCCTAGGACGCCATTATACGGCCATGGGTTGCGGACTCAGGGCTACGCGCGCTTGAGGGTGAAGCCGTTCGCGGCGCAGGTCGTATAGCTGCCGCTCGCGGCGCCGACCCCCTCGTAGCGTGGAGTGCCGACGAGCACCGGGCCCGCATACGCGTTGTTCTCGCGCGCGCCGCTTTCGAATCCGAGTGCATCGCTCACGGCGCCCGTGGTGCTCAGCCGCACGCCGTCCGCGCTGGCCGATCCGCGCAGCCATCCCTGCACCTGGCCGTTGACCAGCGCGATCTCTCCCGTGAGACTCTGCCCGGGCATCGAGACGCGCCAGACATCGGGCGCGGCGGTCGCGTCGAGCTCGACCGCCAGTGTGGCTGACGATGTAGCGACGGCGCCAGCGCTGCCGCCGGATCCGCTCAGGCACGTTGCCGTGCCGTAGATCATGAGCATGTGCCGGCCGGCGCTCAGCCCGGCAGGCGCGCTGGACGGAGCGGTCGGGGAGGACGTGCTCCCGCAGGCGGCCGCCGCGAGGGTTACAAAGACCAGGGCAGGCGCGAGAAGTGGAATGCGTGGGTGGCGGGTATCGAGCCTTGCCATAACTGGCCGGGCTTACCGCAATTCAACTGCCAGTCAGAGCTGAGCCGCGGGCGTGAGCTGGCCGTGCTCGAGTCGAAACACCCGATCGCAGGCAGCGGCGAGCCGGGGATTGTGCGTGGCGATGATGGACGTCAGGCCGCGCTCCGCGTGCATCTCGCGCAGGAGCGCGTGGATGGCGTCGGCGGTGGCCTCGTCGAGATCACCCGTCGGCTCGTCGGCGAGCAGAAGCGTGGGTTCCATGATGAGCGCGCGCGCGATGGCGATGCGCTGCTGCTCACCTCCCGAGAG
>JALYRV010000016.1 GCA_030855205.1 Acidobacteriota bacterium
GTTCACACTCGCGCTGCAGGGCGCGATCCCGTCCCCCAGAGGTCCACGCATGACTCAGATACTCCAGGACATCCGGCTCGCGTCGCGCGTGCTCGCCAAGGACCGCAGCTTCACGGCGACGGTGCTCCTCACGCTGGCGATCTGCATAGGCGCCAACGCGGCGATCTTCGCGATCGTCCAGTCGGTACTGCTGCGGCCGCTGCCGGTGCCCGAGTCGCATCAGCTGGTGAACATCTTCAACAGCTACCCGAAAGCCGGGGTCGACATCGCGTCCAACGGCGTGCCCGACTACTACGATCGCCTGGCGGCGCTGACCAGCATGGAGGAGCTCGCGCTCTATCGCCGCGCCGGGGCCACGATTGGCTTCACCGATGGCGCGGAGCGGCTTGCCGCCGCGCAGGCGACGCCGTCGCTGTTCCGCCTGCTGCGCGCGCGTGCGGTGGTCGGCAACATCTTCCAGGAATCGGACGGCCAGCCTGGGCAGGACGGCAAGGTCCTGATCACGTACGGCCTCTGGCAGACCCGCTTCGGCGCGCGTCCCGACATCGTCGGGCAGGAAATGCGCATCAACGGCGTGCAGCGCGTGATCATCGGCGTGCTGCCGGCCGACTTCCAGTTCCTCTGGGCGGATATCAACCTGTGGACGCCGCTGGCGTTCGCCCCCGACGACAAGGCCGACGACCGCCGGCACAGCAACAGCTATCAGATGGTCGGGCGGCTCGAGGCCGGCGCATCGGTCGAACAGGCGCAGCAGCAGCTGAACGAGCTGAACAAGCGCAACGGCGAGCGCTTTCCCAACTTCACGCAGATCCTCGCCGACGCGGGGTTCCACACGAAAGCTGTGTCGTTGCAGGAAGATCTCGTGAAGGACATTCGCCCCGTCCTGTATCTGCTCTGGGGCGGCGTGCTGTTCGTGCTGCTGATCGGCGCGGTCAACATCACGAATCTCGTCATCGTGCGATCGAGCGCGCGCCAGCGTGAGCTCGCCACGCGTCACGCGATCGGCGCCGGCATCGGGCGTCTCGCGTCGCAGCTCGTCACCGAAACGCTGCTGCTCGCGATTGCGGGCGGCCTTCTTGGCCTGGCGCTCGGGCGCTGGGCGCTGGCGCTCATGCCCGCGCTCGCGCTCGAAGAGATTCCCCGCGGCCACGAAATCCGCATGGAACCGATGACCATGATCGTCGTCTTCGGGCTGGCGATCCTCGTCGGGCTGCTCGTGAGCCTCATTCCCGTCATTCGCGTGTGGCGGCTGAATCTGAATCTCGCGTTGCGGGACGAAGGCCGCGGCGGCACGGCGAGCCGCCGTTCGATGCTCGCGCGCCGCGTGCTCGCGACCGCGCAGGTCGGCCTCGCATTCCTGCTGCTGATCGGCGCCGGTCTTCTGTTCGCCAGCTTTCGCCAGGTGCTGGGCGTCGATCCGGGTTTCACGGCGGACGGCGTCGTGTCGGGTTATGTCAGCCTGCCTCGTGCGCGCTATGCCGGCGATGACGCACTAAGGTCGTTCAGCGATCGCGCGCTGGAGCGCGTTCGCGCGATTCCCGGGATCGAGAGCGCCGCCATCACCGACACGCTGCCGTTCGGCGGCGACTTCAGCGACAGCGTCATCCTTGCGGAAGGCTACGAGATGAAGCCGGGGGAGTCGCTCGTCTCGCCGACCACCAACGCCGTCAGCGCCGGCTATTTCGAAACGATGAAGATTCGTGTGGCGTCGGGACGCGCGTTCGACGCGCGCGACACTGCCGCATCGCCGAGGGTCGTGGTGGTCGATCGCAAGCTCGCGCAGAAGTTCTGGTCGGGTCAGGATCCGATCGGCCGCCGCATGTTCAGGCCTGGTGGCAACGACGACCTGCGCAAGGCCGGACCGAACTCGGTTTTCTACACCGTCATTGGCGTCGTGGACGACGTGACGATGTATGGCCTGGCGGATGAGGAGAGGAGGGTCGGGGCGTACTACTTCCCCGCGACCCAGAATGCGCAGGGCAGCTTCTCGTTCGTCGCCCGGACCGCCATCGGCGCGGAGGCGGCAACGGCCGCGATCCGGCGGGAGATCAATGCCATCGACCCGGAGCTGCCGTTCTATGGCGTGCGCACGATGAGCGAGCGGATGGACGAGTCGCTCGTGAGCCGGCGGATGCCGATGATGCTGGCGCTCGCGTTCGGTGTCGTGGCGCTGTTCCTGTCGGCGATTGGGATCTACGGCGTGCTGGCCTATCAGGTGGCGCAGCGCCGCCGCGAGATCGGCATCCGCATGGCGCTGGGCAGCTCCGTGCGCGCGGTGTTCGGCCTCGTCGTACGGGACGGCGCGCGGATTGTCGCGTTCGGCCTGCTGATCGGCCTTGCGGGCGCGATCGCAACCGGCCGGTATATCGAGACGCAGCTCTTCGGCGTGCGCGCGCTCGATCCCGTCGTGATCGCGAGCGTAGCGGTGCTGCTCACGCTCGTCTCGTTCGTGGCGGTTGCGATTCCCGCGCGCAGGGCGGCGAGGGTGAACCCCGTCGTTGCGCTTGCGGGGGACTAGCGCGAGGCCGTAGCCTGAGCCGGCATGGCTGGTTACTCGCAGACGCCGCTGCCGCAGAAGCTCGGGATCAAGGACGGCATGTCGGTCGCGCTGATCGACGCGCCCGATGGTTTCATGAGGCTCCTGGGTGAGCTGCCCGAGGGGGTGAGGTTCTCGCCTGCCGCCCGCAAGCCGGGGCTCACCCTCTGGTTCGTGCGGTCGCGCAGGGATCACGAGAAGAGGCTGGCGCGGATCCTCGAGCTGGCCGAGCACGGGCACATCTGGACGATCTGGCCGAAGCTCACGTCGGCGCTCGCGAGCGACATCTCTGAAACCTACATTCGCAATGTCTCGCTGCACGCCGGCCTCGTGGACTTCAAGGTGTGCGCCGTGGATGACACATGGTCCGGCCTCAAGCTGGCGAAACGAAAGCCGCCCGTCCGCACCGCCGTGAGCCGCAAGCCGTGAGCCGATTCTCCCTCGTCGTCTTCGATCTCGACGGCACGCTCGTCGACTCACGTCGCGATCTGTCCGACAGCGTGAATGCCCTGCTGGCCGATCTCGGCGGCGCGCCGCTCGCAGAAGATCAGATCGGCGCGATGGTCGGCGACGGCGCGGGGCAGCTCGTGGAACGCGCGCTTGCGGCGTCGGGCATAGCGCTCCCGCCTGACGCGCTCGCTCGTTTTCTCGATCACTACGATCGCCGCTTGGTCGTGCACACCCGGCCATATGACGGGATCGTGCCGCTGCTTGCCTCGCTCGAGGCGCGCGGCGTCAGGCGCGCGGTGCTCACCAACAAACCGCAGGACGCGGCCATGCGTGTTGTCGAGCGTCTCGACCTCGCGCGCTGGTTCGACGCCGGTGTCATCGGCACTGAGGCGGGCTTCGCGGCCAAGCCGGAGCCGGCCGGACTCCTCTTTCTCGCCTCGGCCGCGCAGGTCCCCATCCACCGCACGCTCATGGTGGGGGACGGGTCTCAGGACGTCGAAACCGCGCGGCGGGCGGGCGCGCCGATGTGCATTGCGCGCTACGGCTTCGGCTATCCCACGGCCGCCGCAGTCGCCGACGGCGGTGAGTTGGTGATCGACAGCCCTGAGGCGCTTCTAGTATCGCTTTGATCTCTGCCGCTGGAACTCGCGGCGGCCGTCGGTGTCAAAATCCCTCTGGAGGTTGAGATGCGCCGGATCCTCGTTTTCCTGCTCACGCTCGCGCTCGTTCCCGCCGGGCTTCGCGCCCAGTCACCCGACCCGCTGATCACGTCCGCCAGGCAGTTCGTTGCGGAAGGTAACCACGACACGGCAATCGCGATGCTCCGCGGAGGGCTTGCGTCGCGTCCGGCGGACGCCGCGCTCAAGGCCGAACTGGCGAGCGCACTTCAAGGGAAGGCCGTATCGCTGCAGAAGCAGATCGCTGCGCTACAGCAGGAAATCCGCACGCTCCTGCCCGAGCTCAGCGCCGCTGGCCTGACCCGGCCGTCATCGACGCAGGCGAGCGCAGGCGCCGCGTGCCCAGGCGCCGCGCCCGTCCGTGTCGGCGGCGCGATTGGCCCGCCGATGAAAACGAGAGACGTGCGCCCGGTCTATCCGCCCAAGGCACATGAGGAGCGCGTGCAGGGCGTCGTGATAGCCGAGGTCACCATCGGCTGCGATGGCACCGTGGCCGACGCGAAAGTCCTGCGCGGCGTGCCCCTGCTCAACGACGCCGCCCTCGCCGCGATCCGCGAGTGGCAGTACACAGCCACCCTGCTCAACGGCGTGCCGGTCCCGGTCATCATGACCGTCACGATGACCTTTCAGGTCTTTAGATAAAGGTCATAGGGGAGAGAGCAGAGGAAGGTCCTTCGCCCTTCGCCCTTTGCCCTTTCCCCTCGCCGCAAAGCGGCGCGATATACTCGCGGCCATGCGACACCTGTTTCTGGCGCTGGCCCTCGTCGCGTCTCCAGCGGCTGCATTTGCCCAGGACGCGGCCCACGCGCACGGGCCGACTATTGCGGGCCGGATCCCGCGCGAGATCGTCGAGCGGACTGTCACGATCCGAAGCGGCATCGGCAAAGTGTCGCACGCGACCAGCGCGAAGTCGGGGGAGGCGCAGGCCTTCTACGAACAGGGGCTCGCGTATCTGCATTCGTTCGTGTGGCTCGAGGCCGCGCGCTCGTTCAATCAGGCCCTTCGTGCCGAGCCGGAGTTCGCGCTCGCGTGGGTCGGCCTCAGCCGCGCCTACTCCGGCCTCGAAGATCCCGCCCTGGCGCTGGAGGCGCAGAAGCGCGCCGAAGCGATCACGGGCGTGACGCCGAGGGAAGCGCGCTGGATCGCCGTGCGGGCGAAACAGCTCGAGGCCATGGTGGCTCCGCGCGAGAACGCGGCCGATGCGCACGACGGCTACATCCGCGCGCTCGATGCCGCCATTGAAGGAGATCCAGCAGACGCGGAGCTGTGGACGCAGCGCGGCAATGCCGAAGAGCCGGGCGGCGCACACGGACGCGGCCAGCGCGGCACGGCATCGTCGCTGGCGTTCTACTACCGCGCAATCGCGCTGGTGCCGGGACACTTCGGCGCGCATCACTATCTGATCCACAGCTACGAGCAGATCGGCCATTTCGACAAAGCACTCGAGCACGGCAAGATCTACGCGGACGCCGCGTCCACGGTGCCGCACGCGCTGCACATGTACGCGCACGATCTGATGAAGCTCGGACGCACGGCGGAAGCCATTCAGGTGTTCGGCCGCGCGAACACGCTCGAGCACGAGTACTACGAGCGCGAAAAGATCGCGCGTGAGTTCGACTGGCACCACACGCACAACCTCTCCCTGCTCGCGCTCTCGCATCGCCACGAGGGCCACCTCGACGAGGCGGAGCGGCTGCTGCGCGACGGCGCGTCGGTCGATCAGCCGACCCCCACGCGCCAGGGCTACTACAAGGGCGTGCTGCTCGATCTGCTCCTCGCGCGCGGCCGGCACGACGAGGTGATCAAGGAGGCGACCGCGCTGATCGCCTGGACGCAGCCTGCCGTGCAATGGATCGGTCACGCCATGGCGGCTCGTTCGCACATGTCCGCCGGACGCGTCAGCGAGGCCGCGCCTCACGTGGCGGTGCTCGAAAAGGGACGCCCGACAGGAGGCATGTACGCCGCGTTCGCCTGGCTGCACGCCGATCTGGCGCGCGCGGAGTACGAGCTGCGCACCGGCAAGAAGGCTGAGGGAGCGGCGCGTCTGCGCGAGGTCATCAGGACGGCGCGTGGGCAGCGCTCGCCGGACGGCTGGATCGAAGGGCTCTTCACGATCGAGTCGGCGTTCCTGGTCGCGAAGGCAGTAGGAGACTGGGATCTGGCTGCCGAAGCGTCAGCGCGCCTGCTCGATCACGACAAGGCCTACGCGGGATCGAAGACCGCGGCCGCTGCTATCGCCGAACGGCGTCGCTGATCGCGGCCCCAAGATCGGGATACGTCCACGCGAAGCCGCCGTCAATCGCCACGCGCGGGACCGCGCGCTGGCTGGCGAGCAGCATGCCGTCCGCCATCTCTCCCAGCAGCAGCCTCAACGCGATGGCCGGGGCCGGCACGAATGACGGACGGTGCAACTCGCGGCCGATCGCGCGCGCGATCGCCTTCTGCTCGGCGGGCTCCGGTGTGCACACGTTCAACCCGCCGCGCACGCCCTCCGTCTCCAGCGCCCACATCACCATCCGCACCCAGTCGTCGCGATGAATCCAGGCCCACCACTGGTTGCCGTTGCCGAGCGGTCCACCCGCGCCGAAACGAAATGGCGTCAGCAACTGCGGCAGCGCCCCTCCTTCACGGCTCATGACCACGCCCGATCGCAGAAGCACGACACGCGTGCCCGAGGCGTCAGACCTGCGCGCCTCGCTTTCCCATTGCACGCAGAGCCGCTGCAGGAATCCGTCACCGGGCGGAGCCGTCTCGTCGACACTGCGATCCGAGTCTGCGTAATAGCCGATGCCGGAAGCGTTGAGCAGCGTGTGCGGCTTCTGCGCTGCCGCCGCGATGGCGGCCACCAGGCTCCGCGTCGGAAGCACACGGCTGTCGGTCAGAATCTGCTTGCGTGCCGGCGTCCAGCGTTTGTCGGGAAGCGGCGCGCCGGCGAGATTGATCACGGCGTGCGCGCCGTCGATCTCGCGGGTCCACCCGCCCGATGCGGCGCCGTCAGGCTTCCACACCACTGATCGCGCGCGGCCAGGCGCGTCCGTTCCGGCGCTCCGCGTCAGCACCACGACCTCGTGGCCTGCGCGATCGAGTGCCGAGGTCAGCGCGGACCCGAGAAACCCCGTGCCCCCGGCGACGACAATTCTCATCGGCTCATCGCTCCCGGCTCACGGCGTTGCTCAACGCATCACGGCCGGCATTCATGCCCTGCGCGCCCACGAGCACAATCAGATCCCCTGCGGACGACTGACGGGCGGCATCCTGCATTGCGTCAGCCATCGTCTCATGCCACGCCGGCGTCACGCCGCGTTCGCGGAAGGCGTCCCGCGCCGCCAGGGCCTCCTCGGGCGTCACCCGGTCGAGCGCACTCACGGTGTCGGCAGCTTCCGTCACGATCGTGCGCACGGCGCCGAGGGTCTGCGCGTGCTCTGCCAGCGATAGTGCGTTTCTGCCGTTGATGTCGGCGCCGCGGGATCCGCGAAGCGCGTAGGCCACGATGATGTTGCGTGCCGGCAGCAGGTCTGCGACCTCGAACGCCGCATCGAAACTCTCGGGATGACCTGCGGTGTCGTCGAGCACCGTTCGCCCCGCGATGTCGTATCGTTCCATGCGGCGCCTGAGCGGCGTGAGGCCGGCGAGCGCGTCGCGCGCGTCTTCCATGCGCAGTCCGAACTGCCGCGCGAATGTCAGCGCCAGCGCGACGTTTCGGAGATTCGCGCGCCCGAGCAGCGCGCTTCTCAGCTGCACGCCGTCCACCGTCAACACCGCGCCTCGGTCGTCGAGCGTCGCGCTGCTCAAGCCGAGCAGCCGCCGGTCGCGCGTGTTGTCGCCGCGCCGCTCCCCGGTGCCGGCGCCATCATCCCCTGCAGCCCGCCGCAGTGAGAAGCCCACAGCGCGCACGTCGCTCCGCTGGCGCGCCAGCATCGCCGCCGCCCTGTTGTCGGCGTCGTACGCGACGATCGCGCCGGGTGAGAGATACTCGAGAAAGAGCCGCTTCGACTCGACGTAGTCCTCGTAGGTGCGGTGGAAGTCGGTGTGCTCACCGGGCCGAATCGCCGCGATGAGCCCCCCCGCGAACTGCACGCCATGCACACGCTCCATGCGCAACGCATGGCTCGTCACCTCCATCACGGCGGTGTTGGCACCCGCATCCACGAGCGTCCTGAACGCGCGGTGCAGCACCGGGGCTGACGGTGTCGTCATGCCGCGCAGATCCAGCGAAACCCCATCGAACGTCGCGCCGAGCGAACCGACGACGGCCGTGCGGCGGCCGGCGGCGTCGAGTAGCCGCCGCAGCACATGACTCGTGGTCGTCTTTCCAAACGTGCCGGTGAATCCGATCAAATCCAGCGCACCCGCGGCATCGCTCGACATCCGGCGCGCGAAGATCGCCAGCGCCCGGCGCGCATCGGGCACGCGCACAACCGGCACGCCAGATGGCGCTGACGCATCGGCCTCGATGGCGACCGCCGCTGCTCCACGCACGATGGCATCCGCAACGAAGCGATGCCCATCGTCGGCCGTACCACGCACCGCGACGAACAGCGCGCCTGGCGCGACGAGACGGCTATCCTCGGTAACGCCGGTGATCGGACAAGACGCGTCGCCCTGAATCGGATACGGCGCGGCGAGATCAGCGAGCGACAGGATCATTGCAGCGGAACGATCCGCAGGATGCGATCGTCGACAGCGGTCGCCGCGATGCGTCCATCGCGATTGCTCGTGCAGAAGTACAGGGCACCGTCAGGGCCCGTGATGACGTCGCGGATGCGGCCGAACCTGCCTTCGAAGAGCCGCTCCTCCGCCGCCGGCACGGTGGAGTCGCCTGTGTCGAGCACGACACGATGAATGTGCTGGCCGCGAAGCGCGGTGAAGAAGATGTTGTTGCGGAACTGCGCGATGCGCGTCCCTGTGTAGAACGACAGCCCGGACGGCGCGATGGCCGGGTTGTAGAAGAGTACCGGCAGCACCATGTCTGGTCGCCACTGGATGCCCTGAATCACAGGCCATCCGTAGTTCGCGCCACGATTGATGACGTTGAGCTCGTCGTTGCCCGTTTGTCCGTGCTCCGTGGCCCAGGCCTGCCCGGTCGTCGGATGCCAGTCGATCCCCTGGGGGTGCCGATGGCCCCATGTCCAGACCGGTGAACCGAAGGGGTTGTCGCCCGGCGTCGTGCCGTCGTCATTGATGCGCAGGATTTTTCCGCTGAGCGACGACAACGTTTGCGCCAGCGCGGGGTTGCCCGCGTCGCCTGTCGTCACGTACAGCTTGCCGTCAGGTCCGAAGCGCAGCCGGGCGCCGTCGTGATTATCGGCGGCCGGGATGTTGTCGATGAGCACCGCCATTTCCCCGAGCGCGTTGTTGCTCTCCCTGAAGCGTGCCACGCGATTGACCGGGACGCCGTCAGCGCGGGTCGACGTGTAAGCGATGTACACGAAGTGGTTCTGGGCGAAGTTCGGATGCAGTGCGAGACCGAGCACGCCCCCCTCTCCAACCGCGCGCACGTCGGCGAGGGTGAGCATCGGCTGGGCGAGCACCGCGCCGTTGACTACCGCGCGGACGCGCCCGATCCGCTCTGTGAAGAACAGCCGCCCATCGGGAGCGAATGCCAGGCTCCATGGAATCTCCAGTGACGAGAGCAGCACCTGCACGCCGATGCGCACGCCGTCGGATGTCGTCGCCGACTCGGAGATGGCGAGGCTGGCCCAGGGATCAGCGGTAGACGGCGTGGGCGATTTCTTACAGGCGGTCTGGGCTGTCGGCGGCACCCACTGCGTCGCGACGAGCAGCACGGCGAGAGCGAGAAACTTCGGTGATGCCAAGGCCGGCCTCCGCAGCCATCGTAATGCGAAGTCGCGCCGGAAAGCTCAGCCGCGCTCGAGCTCCGCCTCCGCTACGGCCGCTTCACGGCGTCCTTCAGCGATGTTGACCCGCGAGAGCAGGATCATCCCGCCCACGAAGAACGGGATCAGCCACAGGATGGCGCTGCGCGATTCGCCGCGTCCGGCCATGATGCCGAAGATGGCCGGCCCGAGCACCCCTGCGTACCGTTCGAACACGCCGAAGAACGCAAAGAACTCCGACGACCGGTGGCGCGGGATCATGCTTGCGAAGATCGACCGGCTCAGCGCTTGCGTGCCGCCCTGCACCATGCCTACCGCGGCGGCGAGCATGTAGAACTGACCGGCGGTCTTCATGTTGTAAGTGAAGATCAGGATCCCGATGTAGAGGCCGAGACCGATCATCACGCCCGCCTTCGGCCCGATGCGGCCCGCGAGTGCGCCAAAGAGAAACGAGAAGGGGACGCCGAGAAACTGCACCAGCAGCAGCGCGCCGATCAGTGCCCCCTGATCGATGCCGACCCGCGCGCCGTACATGGCAGCCATTCTGATGATGGTCTGGATGCCGTCGTTGTAGAGGAAGAACGCGAGCAGCAGCAGGAACGCCTGCCGGAACCTTCGCAGCTCGCGGAACGTGGATGCGAGCTGGCGGAACGTGTCGGTCAGCGCGGCGCCGGTGGCGCTGGCAGCGGGGGGCGCGACACGCGGCTCGGGCACGCGCCTGAACAGCGGCCACGAGAAGCACACCCACCAGATCGCGACGGTGACGAACGACAGACGCGTGGCCTGTCCCGCATCGGCGAGACCGAACCACTCGGGCCGCTGCACCATCGCGAGATTGATCGCGAGCAGCAGGCCGCCTCCGAGATAGCCGATGGCATATCCCGCCGTGGACACGCGATCGAGCTCCTCGCCTCGCGCGATGTGCGGCAGCAGTGATTCGTAGAACACGATGCTGCCTGCGACACCCACGTTGCCGAGGATGAACAAGCCGAGCGCAAGCTGCCAGTCGCCCCGATGGATGCCGTACATCGCGGCCGACGCGCCCGCGCCGATGGCGATGAACATCGCCAGCAGCGGCTTCTTGAGGCGGCGCGTGTCGGCCAGCGCGCCCAGCACCGGCGCCACAATCGCCACGATGCAGATGGCGATGGTGGTGGCCCAGGCGAATCGGCTGTCCGCGACATGCGCGGGTAGATCCGCGGCGGCGACGCGCTGGAAATAGATTGGGAAAATCGCCGCGACGATCGTCGTCTGGAACGCGGAGTTGGCGAAGTCGTACATCGCCCACGCGCGCAACTCCGGACGATCGAGACCGAGCTTTGCGGCGAGACGCTTCACTGCACGCCTCCGGACGGCAGCGTGCCCGGCGCCGGCGTCGCGGGCGCGATCAGCAGCGGCCCGATCGGCACGACGTAAATCGCGCGCATGTGCCAGGCCGTCATGGCGCGCGGCATCCATGAAGGCAGGCGGTTGCCGTCCTCCGTGCCTGGCGCCTGAGCGGTCTGGATGAGCACGCCGGTTTCTCCCAGGCGAGCCTGCGCGTCGGCGGGCATCACGATGCGCCACACCACGCCGTCAGCCGGCGGCGCGACGAACGTCGAGCGCCACCGATTGTTGGACGCGGAAATCACGCCGGGCAGATTGGCGCGGGCGGGTGTGATGCCCGGCGGCAACAGGAGGGTCACCGACGCTGACGGATCCTGCGGGCGCACGGTGATCGTGAGCTCGATGCCGTCGCCGGCCGGCGCTGATGTCGCACTGATGAACGCGGGCGTCTCTGCGGCCTGCGCGGGCGCCGTGAACCTGTACGGATACGGCAGTCGCGCGACCGGGAGCGTCCTCGGCGCCGACGTGTCGGGTGACCACGACAATCCTGACGCGGGATCGAGGTCGAGACCTGGTTCGATACTGCCAATCTCCCACATCGCCGTCTTCGTGCCATCGTCCTGCACGTAGCGCGCGAAGCGGCGCAGTGGGTGCGCGCTGGAGTATGCGTCGCCGAAGTACGCGGCGAGTCCCGTAGCCGCGAGTGCGATGAGGCAGAACGCGCTGAAGATCGACGGGCGGTGCATCCCTTGCGAGCCGGCAGTGGCCGCGGCCACCAGCGGCGGCGCGACGAACAACCCGGCGACGGCCAGCAGCGCGGGGAACGCCCACAAAGGCGCGACGATGGGGAGGCGGCCGAGCAGGGCGTTCGCGTAGAAGAGCAGGTCGATGGTGTGGCGCAGCCAGATCGTCGCGGCAACGGCAAGCACGATGACCGACGCGATGCGCACCGCTGTGCCGGAGTGCAGCGGTGTGGCGACCAGCAGGAGGCCCGCGGCGAGCAGCGGCACCGTCGCCAGGTGCGCGGCGCCGGGCGCGAACCACATCGCGCAGCCCGCGGCAAGAATCCAGACGGGCAGTAAGATGGCCCACACCAGCGCCGGATGCCGTTCGCCTCGCGCGCGGACGGGGATCAGCGCGCCCAGCCGGCTTACGAGCCAGCCGGCCGCGATCCCCGACGCGATCATGAACGCCGCGGCGCGTCCGATCTGCGCGTACCACGGGTGATAGACCTCGCGCGTGACGCGCAGCAGCCACATCGCGCCAGTCATCGCCGCCACGATCGCGGCGGCGCCGGCGATGGACCAGATGAACGTGAGCAGGAAGCGCGCGACGCCAATCGTGCGCGCCGCGGACATCGTCGAGCGGAGCCAGGCGAGGATGCCGAGGAGCAGCGCGGTGACGCCAATCACGACCGCGGTGACGGGTCCGTAACTGAGCGCGCGCGCGCCGGCGACGTCGAAGTAGACCGCATCCTGATCCGTGCGCTGGCGCAGATCGAGCGCGTCGAGGCCGGTGACGACCGAGGTCGCATTCTCACCGGCGGCTGTCAGCGACGAGTCGGGGAGTCTCGCGGCCGTGTCGCGATCGGTGTGGTACGCGGTGCCGTCGCCGGTGATGGCGAAATTGAGCCCGGGGATCCCGGCGCGCTTGAGGATGCTGAAGTCCGTGTCGTTTGGCGTGCGCCGGTAGATCTCGACCGCGAATGAGCTGCCGCGCGGCGCGACGGCTGAGCGCCCCCAGGCGCTGGTGAGCCAGCGGTTGCCGGGGCCCGTCTCGAAGAGGAAGGGCGCGCCGCTCGTGCCGACCGCCTCGATGTTGAGATACGCCGCGATGCGGTCGCGGGTGGCGGGGTCGGCCATCGCGCCGGCGGCGCCGAGCAGGCCGCTCTCTTCGCCGTCGGTGAGCAGCACCATCAGCGAATGGCGCATCGGCGTCGCGGCCAGCACGCGCGCGGTCTCGACCGCCACGGCCGCGCCGTACGCATCATCGCCGGCGCCCGGGCCGTCGGCCACGGAATCGTAGTGCGCGACGATGGCAATCGCATCGGCGCTCGCCCCCTGACGTACAGCGACGATATTGGCAACGCGGCCGGCGATGCCGAGGTCGGGACGGCGCGCGTCGACTTCCTGCACGCGCACCTCCATCCCCGCGATCTGCAACTGATCGACCAGGTACTCGCGCGCGCGCCGGTTCGCATCGGATCCCGCCGGCCGCGACCCGATCGTCTCGGCCAGCATGTTCACGTGCGCGCGCGCGTTCGCAGTGACGAACCGGCCGTCGGACCGGGCACAGCCCGCCGTGCCAACACAATAGACGCCGAGCGCGACCGACGCGAGCGCGAGCCTCATATGGGCGCAAGACTACACCGAACCGGCCAACTTCCCTGTGTAAATGGCCATCCCGACGACCGCGTCGGCGCCGATGGCCTCGAGCGCGTCGACCTCCGCCATCGATCGGATGCCCCCCGCCGCGATGAACCCGCGCGCGGTCAGCGCCCGTAGCCTCGTGATCTCGGCCATGTCGATGCCGCGCATCGTGCCCTCGGTCTCGATGAGCGTGCAGAGAAAGGCGCCGGCATGCGGCTCGAGCGCGCGGATGGCGTCATCAGCGGTGATACCCGTGCGTGTTTTCCATCCGCCGATCATCACTTCGCCTCCGCGGCAGTCGACGGCCGCGACCAGCGCCGGTGCGCCGACGGCGCGTGCGAACGCCCCGGCGGCGGCCAGGTTCACGGCGGCGCCATCGAAGAGCGTCGAGCCGACGATGACACGCCTGGCGCCGGCGTCGATGAGACGGCGGGCGCGATCGGATGTGCGGATACCGCCGCCAACCTGGCACGGGAGAGCCTCGAGCACACGTGCCAGCATGGCGTCGTTTGACCCGGTGCCCAACGCCGCGTCCAGATCGATGACCTGCACGAGTGGAAAGGCGCGAAAGCGATCGATCCAGTAGTCGAGGTCGGGATCTTCGATGGCCGTGCGATCGCCCTGCACGAGCTGCACGACCTTCCCGCCTTTGAGATCGATGGACGGAATCAGCATGTGAGGGGCCTCATGCCCGTGAGCCGCATGGGCACGCCGCGGCTCGAGAGAAAGTGTTTGAGCTCCGAAACGGCGCTCTCCGAGAAATGGAACACACTTGCGGCGAGCGCGGCATCGGCCGCTCCTTCCGTGAACACGTCGAGGAAATGCGCGTGCGTGCCGGCGCCGCCTGAGGCAATCACCGGAATCGGCAGCGCCGACGCGAGCGCGTGCGTGAGCGCGATATCGAATCCGCTGCGCGTGCCGTCCTGGTCGATCGAGGTTGCGAGAATCTCGCCGGCGCCGCGCTCGTGCGCTTCGCGCGCCCAGGCGACCGCCTCGCGTCCGGCGTGCGTCGACCCGCCGCGCGAATAGACTTCGTGCCCGGCCGCCGTTCGCTTCGCGTCGATCGCGACGATGACGGCCTGGCTGCCATATCGGGATGCGAGCGCCGTGATGAGTGCCGGCGACTGCAGCGCCGCGCTGTTGATGCTGATCTTGTCGGCCCCCGCGTCGAACAGTGCCGCCCCGTCGTCCAGACTTGTAACGCCTCCGCCGACCGTGAGCGGAATGAACAGGCGCGACGCGACCGCCGCGATCGTCTCGGCAAGCGCGCGCCGGTTCTCGATCGTCGCGCTGACGTCGAGGATCACGACCTCGTCGATGCCCTCGATGTCGTAGCGGCTCGCGAGCTCGGCCGGGTCCCCCGCGTCACGGAGCGACTGGAAGCCGGTGCCCTTGACGACGCGCCCGCCGCGCACGTCGAGGCAGGCAATCAGGCGGCGCGTCAGCATGCCGCCACCTGCGACGCCCAGTTCCGCAGCAGCGTGATGCCGGCCGCTCCTGATTTCTCCGGATGAAACTGCATGCCTGTGACGCGCCCCAGCGAAACCACGCTGCTGAAGACCGTTCCGTGCTCTGACGTCGCGATCGTGGCTGCAGAGATCGGCGCGGCGAAGCTGTGAGTGAAGTAGACCTCGGCGCCATCGGCGAGACCCTCGAAGAGCGGTGAGGGAGCCGACTGCCGCAGCGCGTTCCACCCGACGTGGGGAATTTTGACGTTCCCCGTGAGGCGGACGATGCGCCCGTCGAGCGCGCCGAGACCGCGGACCCCGGGCGCTTCCTCACTTCCTTCGAAGAGCCACTGCATGCCGAGGCAGATGCCGAGCAGCGGCACGCCGCGCGCGACGCTTGCGAGCACCGATGCGCGCCAGTCGTCATCGAGGGCGAGCGTCGCGTTGAAGTGACCCACCCCTGGCACGACGAGTCCCGCGGCGTCCGATACATCGCGCACGGTTTTCGCGACCGATGGCTCCAGGCCGGCGGCCCGCAGGGCCTTGACGACCGATGTCAGGTTGCTGGTGCCGTAATCGACGATGGCCACGCGGGTCACAACAGGGCCTTCGTCGTGGGAAGCTGCCCGCGAAGGCGCGCGTCTTTCGACACGGCCATCCGCAGCGCGCGCGCGAAGGCCTTGAAGGTCGCTTCGACCTGATGGTGGCTCGATCGGCCGTACATGACTTTCAGGTGCACGTTCGATCGCGAGGCGGCCGCGAACCCCTCGAAGAAATCCTGGACGAGCTCGGTCTGGAGATCGCCCACGCGCGCCGCGCGGGCAGGCAGGTCGACGACCGCAAACGGACGTCCCGAGAGATCGATGGCCGCGACCGCCAGCGTCTCGTCCATCGGCATGACGAAGTACCCGGCGCGATTGATGCCCCGCTTGTTCCCGACGGCTGCGGCGACGGCCTCGCCGAGCGCGATGCCGACGTCCTCGACGGTGTGGTGCTGATCCACGTCGAGGTCGCCCGACGCGTCGACTTCCAGATCGAAGACGCCGTGCCGCGCGACGAGCTCCAGCATGTGATCGAGGAACCGGATGCCCGTGCGCACCTTGTAGCGCCCCCGCCCTTCGAGCGTGAGCTTCAGGGTGATTCTGGTTTCCGCCGTGTTGCGTGTGATCGTGGCGCGCCTCACAGGATCTCCTCGAGCGCGCTCACGCAGCGCATGGTGTGCTCGACGACGCCCGCTGTGATGCGCATGCAGCCGTCGCAGCCGGGCTGCGTGGAGCGGTCGCGCACGATGATGCCTCGCGCGGCGAGCTGCCGCACGACGTCCGCGACGCGGCCGCCGGGGCGAATGAGCACGAAGTTCGCCTCGCTGCGGTAGTACTCGAGACCCCGCCGCTCGCAGACGTCGTAGAGCAGGCGTCGCGATTCGATCGTCTGGCGCACATAGTCGTCGCGCCATGCGCGGTCGGCCAGCGCGGCCCTGAGCGCCACCGCCGCCGCGACGTTGATGTTGTAGGGGGGCAGCGCCGTCCGGATCGCTGCCAGCGCGTCAGGGTGCGCGACGAGGCAGCCCACGCGCAGCGCGGCCAGGCCGTACGCCTTCGCGAAGGTGCGGCCGGCGATGATGTTGCGGTGCGCGTCGAGATACGCCAGCACGCTCTCGCCGCCGAAGTCGATGTACGCCTCATCGACGAGCACGGTGACGTGAGGCGCCTCGCCCGCCAGCGCCGCGATCGTGGCCGCCGGCACCGCGACGCCGGTGGGGTTGTTGGGGTTCGTCAGATAGAGCAGGCGCGTGCGCGAGTCGATCGCCGATCGGATCTCATCGATCGGGAACGCAAACCCCGCGCGCGGGGGAATGCGTACCGCCACGCCGCCGGCCGCCTGGGTACAGGCGGCGTACATCTCGAACGCCGGCTGCGGAATGATGCTCCGCCGCGGCCCTTCCGGATCGGGACGCAGCGCGAGCGCGGAGACGCTGTGCAGGCCCTCGTCCAACCCGTTGACCAGCGCAAGCCAGGATGACTCCACGCCGAGGTGGGCCGCCGTCTCTCGCTCGACATCCCCGTAGCCCGGGTAGAACGCGATGTCCTCCGCGGTCAGCGATCGAAGCGCCGCGAGCACGGCCGGCGAGCACCCGCCGGTGTTCTCATTGAGGTGAAGCCTGAGTCCGTCACCCGCCTCCGGCACCCGTTGATAGTGCATGCTCATCGTCGTGTGCCCTCGCTGCGGGCGCGGATGGAATCCGCGTGAGCCGTCAGCCCCTCCGCTTCCGCCAGTGCGATTGCCGCGGGCGAGATGCCCCGCAACCCGGCGGCTGTCAGACGCTGGACGGCAGTGACCTTGACGAAGTCCGCCGCGCTCAGGCCCCCGCGGACGCGCGCGGCGCCCCCCGTCGGCAGGATGTGGTTCGAGCCGGTCGCATAGTCTCCCGCGGCCTGTGCGCTCCATCCCCCCACGAAAATCGTTCCCGACGTCGTCAGCGCCCTCGCGGTGCGGTCATCGTCGCAGACGGCGTGCTCGGGCGCGATGCGGTTGACGAGCCCGATCGCCGCCTCGCGCGAGGGCATGATGACGATGCCGCCGCGCCGTGCGAGCGCCGTGCGGATCGCCGAGTCGCTCGTGTTCGCGGGAAGGCGCCGCTCGATCGCGCCGGCGACGCCGGCCGCGAGCGCTTTCGAGGTCGTGATGAAGATGGCACGCGCATCGGGATCGTGTTCTGCCTGCGCGATGAGGTCGGCGGCGATCCACTCCGCGTTGCCCTCGTCGGAGATGACGACGATCTCGCTCGGCCCCGCGTTGAAGTCAATCGGGCAGTGAGCGGAAACGATGGCCTTTGCCGCCGAGACGTATGCGTTGCCCGGCCCTGTGATCCGCTGGACGGCCGGGACGGTCG
Organism: Acidobacteriota bacterium; assembly: GCA_030855205.1. Taxonomy (GTDB): domain Bacteria; phylum Acidobacteriota; class Vicinamibacteria; order Vicinamibacterales; family SCN-69-37; genus JALYRV01. Next base: position 17,537 of record JALYRV010000016.1, read on the forward strand.
CCGTGCCGTACGCGAGGGCGGCAATCGCGTGCGCGCCCCCGATGCGGAAGAGCCGCGTGGCGCCCGCTTCGACGGCTGCCGCCAGCACCGCGTCAGACGGGTGGGGACAGACCACGATGACGTCCTCCACGCCGGCGACGCGCGCGGGCACGACGCTCATGATGAGCGACGAGGGCAGCGGAAAGCGGCCCGCAGGCACGTAACAGCCCACACGCGCGAGCGGCGTCACGCGCTGCTCGATGCCGATGCCCTTCATCGGTGACACCGTGAAGGACTTCGGCAGCTGGCGGGCGGCGACCGTGCGGACATTGCGCACGGCGGTCCTGATCGCGTCCCGTACATCGCGCCCGGCGCGCGCCGCGCCAACTTCGATCTCGTTGCGCGTCATCTCGAGCGGTCCGCGCAGCAGGTCGAACCGCGTGGCGTAGGCCGTCAGCGCGTCATCGCCGGTTGCCCGCACCGCGGCCACGATTCGCGCGGCCGCGCGCATGATCTTCGGATCCCGCGCCGCGTCATGCGCCGCGAGCCGATCGATCGCCGTCGTGTCCCGGGCGTTGAGTATCTTGATCATGTGTTCAGCCTTGTCGAGCCGTGAGCTGCCTAAAGAACGATCTTGTTCAGCGGATATTCCACGATTCCGTGCGCCTCGGCGGCCTTGAGACGCGGAATCAGATCGCGCACCGTGCGCTCCTCGATGATCGTGTTGACGGCGACCCAGTCCGGATCGCTGAGCGCCGAGACCGTGGGCCGCTGCAGCGCCGGCAGCAGCGCGAGGATGCGCTCGAGTCCGCGCCGCTCGACGTTCAGCATGATGCCCACGCGCCCCTGGGCTTCGATCGCCGCCTTGAGCAGCAGCGCGATGTTGTCGATCTTCGTCCGCTTCCACTCGTCCTCGAGTGACGCGCGGTTGGCGATGAGCTGCGTGTTCGACTCCATGAGTGTGTCGATGATCCGCAGCCGGTTCGCGCGCAGCGATGATCCCGTTTCGGTGACTTCGACGATCGCGTCGGCGAGGACGGGTGGCTTCACTTCGGTCGCGCCCCATGAGAACTCGACCGAGACGCCGATCCCCTTGGCGCGGAAGTAGGCCTCGGTGACGCGCACGAGTTCGGTCGCAATCGTCGCGCCCTCGAGGTCCTCGGCGCGCTGGTAGCGCGAGTCCTCGGGCACGGCGAGGACCCATCGCACCTTGCCGAAGCTCTGCTTTGCATAGATCAGATCGGCAACGGGGCGGCACGCCGCGGCTTTCGTGGGGTCGCCGGCGGCATACTCCGCGATCCAGTCCTGCCCGGTCAGCCCCGCGTCGAGCACGCCGTCGGCGACGTAGCGCGCCATCTCCTGCGCGCGGATCAGCATGCACTCGATGTCGGGATCGTCGATCGCGGGGAAGTACGACCGCGGGTTCGCGTAGATCGTGAAGCCGGCGCGTGCGAAGAGCTGAATGGTCGCATCCTGCAGCGAGCCCTTGGGAATGCCGAGCCGGAGGCGGCTCATGATGCCACCTCGCTCGCGAGGCGGTAGAAGCAGCTCCGCTCGCCGGTGTGGCAGGCGACGCCGTCGCCTTCGCAGATGACCTGCAGGAGCACCGTGTCCTCGTCGCAGTCGACGCGCATCAGCTCGACGCGCAGGCGGTTGCCCGATGTTTCCCCCTTGGTCCAGAGCGTGTTGCGCGAGCGGCTGAAGAACGTCGCGTAGCCCGTCGCCTGCGTGCGCGCGAACGCTTCGCTGTTCATGAAACCAACCATCAGCACGTCGCCGGTCGCCAGATCCTGTACGACGGCCGGAATCAGTCCGTCGAGCTTCGTGAAATCCATATCCGTATCCGTGCCCTTAAAAGCAAAAGCCCCGCTTCGGGCGGGGCTGTGTGTCGTCCGGGTTATCGGCCGGGACTCTCTAGTCCCGCCGCCCGTGTCGTCTACGCACAGCTCCACCCACTCGCCCCGTGGCGATGATGATGGTGATGGCTGTGCGCGAAAATCATGTCTCGAGAAGAGTAGGCCGATGCGCGCCACGCTGTCAAATGTCAGCGCACGGGCGGCTTCGAGGCCTTTGAATCCGACGTGCGCTTGTCGGCGACGCCGTACGGCGTGCCGGTCTTCGGATCGATCCAGATCGACTCCGCCGCGCCTTGCCGTCCGCCGACGCGGATCTCGTGGCCCATCGCCTTGAGCGCCGCCGCTTCGGCTTCGCCGAGCGACTCGAAGTTCGTCCGATCGGGCAGCCACTGGTGGTGCATGCGCGGCGCGTCCACGGCTTCGCGGCCCGTCATGCCGAACGCCGTCACGTTGAGCACGATCCCCATCACGCTGTTGATGATCGTCGAGCCGCCGGGCGTGCCGGTGATGAGCACCAGCCGCCCGCCGCGCGTCACGATCGACGGCGTCATCGAGCTGCGCATCCGCTTGTGCGGCACGATCACGTTGGCCGGTGTGCCGATCGCGCCCCCGATGTTCGTCTCGCCGGGCTTCGCGTTGAAATCCCCCATCTCGTTGTTGAGCAGAAAGCCGAGACCCCTGGCGACCACGCGGGATCCGTAACTGCCTTCGAGCGTGTAGGTGCTCGAGACGGCCATGCCGTTGCCGTCCAGCACCGAGAAGTGCGTCGTCGCATCCGGCTCCGGCGGCTGCGGCCGAGTGAGGATGTCGCGCCCGAGCTCCGCGCTGCTCGACGCTTTCGCGCGGTCGATCGACGCCGCCACGCCGCGCGCGTGCGGCTTGGAGATCAGCGTCGCGACCGGAATGTCGATGAAGTCCGGGTCGCCCAGGAACCGCGCGCGATCGAGGTAGGCGCGGCGCATCGCCTCGATCTGCAGGTGCTTGGCTTCGGCCGACTGCGGCTGCAGCTTCTCGATGCCGAGGCCTTCGAGAATGTTCAGCATCTCGATCATCGCGACGCCGCCCGAGCTCACCGGAGGCATCGACAGGATGTCGTAGCCGAGGAACGTACCGCGCACCGGCGCGCGCTCTTTCGCCCGATACTTCGCGAGATCGTCCGTGCTGATCAGGCCGCCGTTGTCGGACATGTCGCGCGCGAGCGCCTCGGCCACCCAGCCCTTGTAAAACCCGTCCGGGCCCTTGTCTGCGATCGCCTGCAGCGTTTTGGCGAGATCGCCGAGCACGATGCGATCGCCCGCCTGCCATTGGCCGCCGCCGGGCTTGCCATACGCCGCGACGGACGCAGGGAACTTGCCCATCTCCCCCGCGAGCTGTGCATTGAGTTCGCGCGCGAGTGCCGCATGCACGATGAACCCGTCGCGCGCCAGCGCCACGGCCGGCTCGACGAGCCGCTTCCACGACAGCTTGCCGAACTTGCGGTGCGCCATCGCGAGACCGCGCACCGTGCCGGGCACGCCGGGCGCCAGATACCCTGAGCTCGTGCGGCTCCGGTCCGCATTGCCGTTCGCATCGACATACATCGTCGGCGTCGCCTTGCCGGGCGCCATCTCGCGATAGTCGAACGTCGTCGCGCTGCCGTTCGGGGAGCGCACCACCATGAAGCCGCCGCCGCCGATGTTGCCGGCCGACGGGTGCGTCACCGCCAGCGCAAACGCCGTCGCAACCGCGGCATCGACCGCGTTGCCGCCGTCGCCGAGCACCGCCGCACCGGCGTCCGAGGCGTGCGACGAAGTCGAGACAACGAGTCCGGTGGTGGAGGGCACGCCGAGATCCACCTGCGGCAGGGCCGTGGTGACAGCAATCGCGAGGGCGAGCAGCAGTCTGATCATGACGGGCGGATTGTAACCGCGCACGGATGGCGGGCGATAGGCCCGCCGCGACAGGCGGTATAGAGTAAGCCCGAGGCGGGCGACGGCGCACGGCTCACGACTGCACGCATGAAAATCTGGCCGGGCCAGCCTTATCCCCTCGGCGCCACCTGGGACGGATTCGGCACCAACTTCTCACTCTTCTCCGAAGTCGCGACGCGTGTCGAGCTGTGTCTCTTCGATGCGGACGGTCCGGGCGCTCGCGAGACGCGCATCGACCTTCCCGAGAACACGGCGCTCTGCTGGCACGGCTACCTTCCGCAAGTCGGGCCGGGTCAGCGCTACGGCTACCGTGTGCATGGGCCGTGGGCGCCGCAGGACGGGCACCGCTGCCATCCATCGAAACTGCTGATCGATCCATACGCCAAGGCGATCTCCGGCGACATCAACTGGGACGAGTCGATCTTCGAATACCGCTTCGACGATCCTGACGGCCCGGTCAATGACACCGACAGTGGCCCCTTCGTCCCCAAGTCGGTCGTCATCAATCCGTTCTTCGACTGGAGCAGCGACAAGCAGCCGCGCATTCCGTGGCACAAGACCGTCGTGTACGAGGCGCACGTGCGCGGCTTCACGATGCGGCATCCGGGGATCCCCGAGGAGTTGCGCGGCACCTATGCGGCCCTCGCGCACCCGGCCGCGGTCGAACATCTGCAGAAGCTCGGCGTCACGGCGCTCGAGCTGATGCCCGTGCATCACTTCGTGCACGACTCCGTGCTCGGCGAGCGCGGACTTCGTAACTACTGGGGCTACAACTCGATCGGATTCCTGGCGCCCTACTCGGGTTACGCCTCGGCCGGCGCCGATGGTCAGCAGGTGCAGGAATTCAAGCAGATGGTGAAGACGATGCATGCGGCGGGGATTGAAGTGATCCTCGACGTCGTCTACAACCACACCGCCGAAGGCAATCACATGGGCCCGATCCTGTCGATGAAAGGCATCGACAACCGCGCCTACTACCGTCTGATGGCCGACCAGCCCCGGTTCTACATGGACTACACGGGCACGGGCAACTCCATGAACATGCGGCACCCGCACGTGCTGCAGCTGATCATGGACAGCCTGCGCTACTGGGCGATCGAGATGCACGTCGACGGCTTCCGTTTCGATCTCGCGGCGACCCTCGCGCGCGAGCTACACGAAGTGGATCGCCTGTCGGCGTTCTTCGACATCATCCAGCAGGACCCGATCATCTCGCAGATGAAGCTGATTGCCGAGCCGTGGGACGTTGGCGAAGGGGGCTATCACGTCGGCAACTTTCCGCCGCTGTGGTCCGAGTGGAACGGCAAGTATCGCGACACGGTGCGCGACTACTGGCGAGGTGGCGACGAGACGCTCGCGGAGTTCGCGTATCGCTTCACGGGCAGCTCGGATCTCTACGCGAACACCGCCCGGCGTCCGTCGGCGAGCATCAACTTCGTCACGGCGCACGACGGCTTCACGCTGCGCGATCTGGTGTCGTACAACGACAAGCACAATGAGGCGAACGGCGAGGACAATCGCGACGGTGAGAGTCACAACCGTTCGTGGAACATGGGTGCTGAGGGAGAGACGGACGACCCGGCGATCGACAGGGCGCGCGCCAGGCAGGTCCGCAACTACCTCGCGACCCTCTTTCTCTCGCAGGGCGTGCCGATGCTCGTCGCGGGCGATTCGCTGGGCCGGACGCAGGGGGGCAACAACAACGCCTACTGCCAGGACAATGAGATCTCGTGGATCGACTGGGAGCATGCCGACACGGCGCTCCTCGAGTTCACGCGCAAGCTGAGCGCGTTCCGCCACGCGCACCCCGTCTTCCGCCGCCGCCGCTGGTTTCAGGGCCGCGCGCTCCGCGGTACCGACGTCGTCGACATCGGCTGGTTCACCCCGGGGGGCGAACCGATGTCGGAAGAGGACTGGCGCGTCGGCTTCGCCAAGTCGCTCGCCGTCTTCCTCAACGGCCAGGCGATTCCCACGCCCGACTCACGCGGCGACCGCGTCGTCGACGACACGTTCCTGCTGCTGTTCAACGCGCATCACGAGCCGATGGACTTCACGCTGCCGGAGGGCGCCTTCGGCCACTCGTGGCGCGTCGTGCTCGACACCGACAGCCTCGAGCCCCTCAACGAAGAGACCGGCGAAGTCTTTCCCGCAGGCGCCAGCCTGCGGGTGGCCGACCGCTCGCTGATCGTATTGAAGCGCGTCGCGTAGCGCGCGAGTGGCAGCGCGTGTTGATGTCGCCGTTCAGTGCCTGGCTGGTGCAGACGATTCAGTCGTCGCGGGACGTGCGTCGCCCGGCTCCGGGCGATTGACGATGTAGATGCCCGCGAGCACGAGTGCGCCGCCGGCCAGTTGCAGCGGCGTCAGTTGCTCGCGAAGCAGCCAGGTCGCGAGGATAGCGGTGAGCGGAGCCTGCGCGAGCAGGCCGACGGAGACGACGGTCGTGGGCAGATGTCCGAGCGCGTAGGCGATGCCCAGATACGCGCCGACCTGCGACACGAGGCCCAGCCAGACCAGGGCGAGCCATGTGGCCGATGTGTAGTTCCCGAGCGGCGCGCCCATCACGAGGCAGATGGGCAGCAGTGTCGCGGTGCTGGCGGCCATCGCGATCGCATTGACCGTCAGCGTGTCCATGCTCTCGCGCGCTTCGGCCACGGCGAGCAGGTAGCCGGCGAAGAAGAGCGCCGCGGCCACGGCCATCAGGTCACCGATGAGATCGTGCGGCGCGTCGAGAGTCGCATCGCGGCCAGGTCCTGACGCACCCGCCCAGATCATCAACACGATGCCTGCCATTGACGCCGCGAGTCCCGCCCAGAACAGCCGGTGCGGCTGCTTCTTCAGCAAGAGCCACAAGCCCAATCCAACGAAGACCGGCGCGTTGCTGCCGAGCAGCGACGTCGTCGCCGCGGAGCTGCGCATGATGGCCGTGTTGAAGAAGGCGAGGTCGAGGCCGAAGCACACGCCTGCGGCGAGGGCCATGATCCAGGCACGGCGGGTGGGCGGCTGGCGTGTGGCGGAGGAGGGCGCGTGCACAGCCCGCCAGGGCAGCAGCACGCACGCGGCGATCAGCACGCGATAGAAGGCCGAGGCGACGCCGGGGATTTCGGCCCAGCGCACGAATATGGCGGACCACGCGATGCCGATGACCGCCGCCGCGAGTGCGGCGTAGGCGAGCAGGCTCGCGCGCGAGCGAGATGGCCCCGTCACAGACGCCGAAGCGCGGTCATCGGATCGACGGCGGCGGCGCGGCGGGCCGGAATGTAGGTGGTGAACAGATGCGGAGGCTCCTCGAGAGTGCCGACGCGCGGATTCTACTAGCGATACGGGAGATGTTCGACCGCGAGGCCGGTCACGAGGTTCCAGTGACGGGCGGTGTCGCTGCGATGGACGCTGAAGAACTGCCGCTCGGCGGGGGGTAGCACGCGCGCGAGTGTGTCTTCCTTCACGAGACGGCTGTCTTCCAGTTCCGCGCGGAGATGCTCCAGGGGTTCGGTAGGTTGGGCAGGTTGAGTGGGTTTGGCGCCTCGTGCTCGGGCGACGAGGAGGGCGAGGTCGGTGAGGAAGCCGAGGCGGTTCTGGAGGTTGCGGCGGCGCGTCTGGTCGAGCAGCCAGCGCGTGTCCAGCGAGGGGAATGAGAGCAACACCCACGGGACGCCGGCAATGACGTTGGGTCCGACGTGACGCCGCCCGATGATGGCGAGAATCACCGCGGCCGGGTTGTTGGGACGATGGCCGGGCAGGGGGGTAAAAGGAGGGTAGCCGAGCGCCCCAAGGTCGGCGGCGAGATCGGCGCTCTCGTTCTCTTCACTGGCGGCCGGTTCGCGACTGACGGGGAACACAGTCGGCGAGATTTCGGGCAAGTCCGGCAGTGCCGCCAGGCGATTTGCCAGTTGCCGCGTGACAGGCCGGCGGCCGCTCTCGATCTGCGAAATGTAAGCCTGTGTGACCCCCAGCATCTGCGCCAGATGAGCCTGGCTGAAGCCGAAGCGTGCGCGGAAGTCGAGCAGTTCCTTCAAGCGGCACTACTATAACAGACGGAGTTATAGGAAGGCGACCTCCGCTCACGCGCGGCAATAACACACGTAGTTATACATGCAGTCCGCTTCGTCACCCGCGTATTCACTAACTCTTAACATCTATAGGCGTATTACCGGCATCACCGGAAGAACGCGCATGCTACGATGCGCGCTTCCGACCGAGCAGCATCAGCAACCCAGCGTGCTTCCGCACGCCGTCCCTGTTTTCCCGGAGGCTTCATGAACCGGATCCGCAGCCGCGGCATCCTCTTTCTCCTCGCGCTCGCCAGCGTCACCGGCGTCGCGGCCAGCTCTCTCCAGGCGCAGAACGCCGCGCCCCAGGCCACCGCACCCGCCGCCGCTCCGCAGCCGGCCGGCGCACCCAAACCCATCGAGCTCGAAGACATCGTCGCGTGGAAGGGCCTCGGTGCCTCGTCGCTCTCGGGCGACGGGCAGTGGCTCTCGTACCGCGTCTCGCCGCTCCAGGGGGACAGCGACGTGATCGTCCGCAACACCGCCACCGACAAGGAATACAAAGTCGCGGTGGGCGAAGGCGGCTTCGGCGCCGCCGTGTTTTCGGACGACTCGACGTACGCCGCCGTCGCGACGGCCCCGACGCGCCGCGCCGCAACCGCCGCGCGCCGCGCGCGCCGGCCGATTCAGAATGGCGTCACGCTCATCAAGCTCGCCGACGGCACGAAGACGGAGATCGCCAAGATCCGCCGCTTCGGGTTCTCGAACGAGACGCACGGCTGGATCGCGCTGCACCGATATGGCGCCGATGCGCCCCCCGGCGCAGGTGCGCCTCCGGCCGGCGGACCGCCTGCCGTCACGCCTCCTGGCGGCGCCAACGCGCCGAGCAGCCGCCCGCGCGGCACCGACCTCATCGTCCGCGAACTCGCGACCGGCGATGAGCTCAGCCTCGGCAACGTCAACGAATGGGCGTTCGACAAGAGCGGCCGCTGGCTCGCGTACACGATCGACGCAAACGAGCAGGTTGGCAACGGCCTGCAGCTGCGCGACATGACGTCGGGCGCCGTGCGCGTGCTCGACAGCGGCAAGGCCTGGTACGAGCGTCCGACGTGGACCGATAAGGGTGACGGCCTCGCCGTGCTCAAGGGCAAGGAAGATCGCGCGTATCGCGAGCGCCTGCACTCGGTCGTCGGCTTCACCGGCTTCTCCGCGACCGCCGCGCCCAAGAAGGTCATGTTGGATCCGTCGACGGACAAATCGTTCCCGGAGGCGATGACCATCAGCGCCAATCGCTCGCCGCGCTGGAGCGAGGATCTCGACACGCTGATCTTCGGCATTCACGACCTGCGCAAGAGCGATCGTCCCGCGCGTCCAGAACCTGCCGACGGCGCCGAGGCTCCGTCCGCGCCCGCCGCGCCCGCGACGCCGCCGGCTGACGACAACGCCGACGAGAAGCCGAACCTCCGCATCTGGCACTGGAAGGACGCGCGCCTGCAGTCTGCCCAGCAGGTGCAGGAAACCGGCGACCGCAACTTCAGCTACCTTGCGGTCTACAACCCCGCGACGAGCAAGTTCACGCGGATCGCCGACGATGCGCTGCGTACGGTGAACATCGCGCCGAAAGACAAGTGGGCGATCGGCTACGACGTGCGCGAGTACGAGCGCATGGGCAATCTCGACGGCCGCGCGTTCCGCGACGTCTACACGGTCAATCTCGCCACGGGCGAGCGCAAGACCGCCATCAGGAAGAACCGCTGGGTCTTCGGGCCGTCGCCCGATGGCACGAAGTTCCTCTACTACGACAACAAGCACTTCCACGTCTACGACATGGCCAGCGGGCAGACGCGCAACATCACCGCGTCGGTGCCGGCCAACTTCATCAACATCGAAGACGACCACAACGTCGTCGATCCGCCGCGCTCTCCGATGGGCTTCTCGTCCGACAGCAAGTACGTCGTGCTCAACGACGGGTGGGACATGTGGCAGGTGCCGGTCGCGCAGGGCACGGCCACGAACCTCACGGTCAACGGCACGAAAGACGGCATCCGCTACCGCCAGCGCTACGTGCTCGATCCCGAAGAGCGCGGCATCGATCTGTCGAAGCCGCTGATCGTCGACGTCTACGGCGAATGGACGAAGAAGAACGGGTTCGGCCGCATCGAGCCCGGCAAGGCCGGCGTGAAGAACCTCACGTGGGAGGACGCCATTTTCGGGCGGCTCTCGAAGGCGCGCAAATCCGACGTGATCGTCTATTCGAAAGAAACGCGCGGCGACTCGCCGACGCTCTACGTGTCGAATACCGCGTTCGGGCCGGCGAAGAAACTCACGGACGTCTATCC
>JALYRV010000336.1 GCA_030855205.1 Acidobacteriota bacterium
TGGTGTCGAAACTCAGTGGCGAGGTGGAGCTCTCCAGTTACGATCTCGTCGAGCGCGCCGCCGACGGCACCGTCGCCGAAGCGCGCAAAACGGATCCGATCGCCACGTTCGTGATGCCGTTCGTCTTCCTGTTCCTGATGTTCATGTCGGTGATGACCGGCGCCCAGCACCTGCTCAACGCCATCGTCGAAGAGAAGATGAGCAAGATCAGCGAAGTGCTCGTCGGGTCGATCGAGCCGTTCAAGCTGCTGCTCGGCAAGCTGCTCGGCGTCACCGGCGTGTGCCTGCTGCTCGCCGGCATCTATTTCGCGGGAGGCATCTTCGCGATCGTCCAGAGCGGGCGATGGGAGCTGCTTCGCTTCGATCTGTTCGCGTGGTTCTTCCTGTTCCTGGTCTGCGCGGTGCTGATGTACGGCTCGATCTTCCTCGCGCTGGGATCCGCGTGCTCGGATCTCAAGGACGCGCAGAGCATGATGCAGCCGGCGATCCTGCTGATCATGCTGCCGTACCTCGCGTCGTTCATGGTGATCCGCCAGCCCGACTCGGGGCTCGCCGTCGGCATGTCGATGTTTCCGACGCTCACGCCGTTCATCATGATGATGCGCATGGCGATTCCGCCCGGCCCGCCGCTGTGGCAGGTGCTGGCGTCGCTCGTGATCGTGCTGGCGTCGACGACGTTCCTGGTGTGGGCGGCGGGACGCATCTTCCGCGTCGGCATCCTCATGCAGGGCAAGGCGCCGAACCTGCCCGAAGTGCTGCGCTGGATTCGCGCCTAGTGGCGGCGCCGCTCTCGTCATTCGCGTCCCCGCGCTTCTCGCAGCCCGCGACGTTCATGCGCCTGCCGCACGCGCGCGATCTCGACGGCGTCGACGTCGCGATCGTCGGCGCGCCGTACGACGGCGGCACGTCGTATCGCCCTGGCACGCGCCTCGCGCCGCGGGAGATTCGCAGCCAGTCGGCGCTCATCCGCACCTGGAGCTATTTCCTGAAGGTGCATCCGTTCGAGCGGCTCCGCGTCGTCGACTTCGGTGACTTCGACATTCCGCCGATCGGCATCGAGCGCGCGCTCGACGTGATCGAGCAGGGGGCCGCCGCCATTCATGCGGCGGGCGCAACGCCGCTGGTGGTCGGGGGCGATCACTCGATCTCGCTGCCGCTGCTGCGCGCGGCGGCGAAGGCGCACGGACCGCTCGCGCTCGTGCAGTTCGACTCGCACATCGACACATGGGACGACTACTTCGGGGGGAAGTACTTCCACGGATCGCCGTTCCGTCGGGCGATCGAGGAAGGACTGATCCGCAAGGACCGATTCGTACAGGTCGGCATCCGCGGCCCGATGTACGGCGAGGACGAGTTCGATTTCCACCGCGCGCACGGCATCCGTGTCGTCGACATCGACGGCGTCAAGCGCGAGGGCATCGACTGGACGATCGATCAGATGCGCGAGGTGCTCGAGGGGCCGGTGTACCTGACGTTCGACATCGACAGCGTCGATCCGGCGTATGCGCCGGGCACGGGCACGCCCGAAGTTGGCGGGCTCACGAGTCACGAGGCGCAGCGTCTCGTGCGCGGGCTCGCGGGTCTCGACATCGTCGCCGCGGATCTCGTGGAAGTGTCGCCGCCGTTCGACGGTCCCGGACAGATCACGTCGCTGCTCGCGGCGAACCTGCTGTTCGAGATGCTGTGCCTCTTCGCCGTCCGTAAACGCTGATGGACACGTTTTCACATGCCGGCTGGGGCTACGCGGCCTCGAAGCACAAGCGCATGCCGTGGTGGGGCGCGCTCGCCGGCGCGATGCCCGACCTGCTGTTCTTCATTCCCTCGCGCATCGAGATGCTCGTGGAGCACGGCCTTGCGGGCCTGACGTCGGGGCGCGATCCCGCGATCTGGCGCGCGGACGGCCCCCCGCTGCCGCCCGATCTGGTCGAGGCCTACTGGCGCTATTACGTGTGGAGCCACAGCCTCGTGGTGCTCGGCGCCGTCACGGCGGCCGTGCTGATGACGCGCTTCCGCCGGTGGGCCTGGCTCGCGGTGCCGTATGCGCTGCACATCCTCATGGATCTCCCGACGCACGAGCGGTACGAAGGACGCCCGTTCTATCCGTTGTCCGACTGGTACTTCATCGGCGTGACGTGGGGCGATCCGCGCATCTTCTTTCCCAACGTCATCGCGCTGCTCGTCACGCTCTGGTTCGTCCACCGCCGCTCACGGGCCGTGAGCCAGGGGTCCTGATCGCGTGACGCGCTTCGACGTGATCATCGCCGGTGCCGGGCCGTCGGGCGCCGTGGCCGCGGCCGCGCTTGCGTCGCGCGGGTTGCGCGTCGCGCTCTGCGACCGCGCGGCGTTTCCGCGTGACAAGACGTGCGGCGACGCGTTGATCGCCGACTCGCTCGCGGTGCTCGGGCGGCTCGGGCTCGCCGACGCCGTGACGTCACGCGCGGCCTCGTCTTGCGCCCTGCGCGTGATGTCGGCGGGGGGCTGGACCGCCGATATCCCGGGCACGCTGCAGGTGCTGCCGCGCCGCACGCTCGACGAGTTGCTCGTGGCGCACGCGGTGCGCTGCGGCGCCGCGCTCATGCAGGTCTCGGTCGACGCGCCAATCGTCGACGCGGATGCCGTCACAGGCGTGACGGGGAAGACGGGCGCGGGGGCGGCGGTCCGCATGCACGCGCCGCTGACGATCCTCGCCACGGGCGCGAGCGGCGCCGCGTTGCGCGCCTTCGACC
>JALYRV010000337.1 GCA_030855205.1 Acidobacteriota bacterium
CCGAAGGAGAACTCTGCTTTGGCGGCCGGCTGCAACGACGCAAGACCGGCCGCCACTGCCAGTATGGCAAGGGGCCACATGGTGCGTTGCTAGTCGTTGATGTAAGTGCAGGTCGTGTCGAGGTCGCACACGCTATCCTCTGCATCCCACGCCGAGTCGCAGTCGAACTCGTGGTCGTAAATACCGCCATCTCGCTCGCACAAGTAGTGGCTCAGTTCACAGAGCATCATGCAGTCGTGCCCCGGATCTGCGGCCGCCGCAGCCGTGGACGTCGCGACCGCCGCCAGCGCGGTGAGAATCACAAGCTGAAGTCCTCGTCTCAACATGTCGCCTCCCTATCATTTGCAGCCAAATTGGAGCCCGTGGCTCCGGAGGCTCAGTTGTAGCGGCGGCGCAAGATGATTGCAATACGAAAAAAGGTCGTCTTCAGTCGGGTCTTGGGTCGAGGTTACCCGCGGCTCCTACTGCCTCCTTCACTACTGCCCACTCGTTCGTCATCGAGTCACATGGACTGAGGTGTGCTGACAACAATCGGCCACTTCATGAGCAGGTTCACCCAAGAATGTGGGTAGTAGTTGCCCAACGAAAGTTGTTAAATCTTCAACCGACGATCTTGTCATAGGCGGCACTGTCGAGCAGCGCGGCGGTCTCACTGTTGTCCGACAGCTTGATCTTGATCATCCACGTCTCGTGCGGATGCGAGTTGATGGCTTCGGGATGATTCGTGAGCGCGCTGTTGATCTCGACGATCTCTCCCGTGAGCGGCGCATAGAGCTCCGAGACGGCCTTGACCGATTCGATCGTGCCGAAGACGTCTCCCTGCTTCACCTGCGTGCCGGCATGCGGCAGCTCGACGAAGACCACGTCCCCCAGCTGCTTCTGCGCGTAGTCGGTGATGCCGACCGCCGCCGTGTCGCCTTCGAGGCGCACCCACTCGTGCTCGTTCGTGTACTTCAGATCCGATGGATACATGTCAGGCTCCCGGACAGGCTAAAAGCCTGCCCCTACTTGCTTCTCTTGTAGAACGGCGTCGGCACGACCTTCGCCTTCGCTCGACGGCCGCGGCAGTCGATCTCGAATTCGGTGTCGTTGGCCGTCGCCGCGATCGGCAGCATCACGAGGCCAATCGCTTTCTTCAGATACGGCGTCTGCGTGCCGCTCGTCACCACACCGGCTTTCTCGCCGTTGACGTAGGCGTCATAGCCGTGGCGGCCGATGGCGCGGTCGAGCATCTCGAAGCCAACCAGCTTGCGCGTCACGCCCTCGGCCTTCTGCCTGCGGATCACGTCGGCGCCGATGAAGTCGGCCTTCTTCCAGCCGACAATCCAGCCAAGGTCGGCTTCCATCACCGTCGTGTGCTCGTCCATGTCGTTGCCGTAAAGGCGCATCGCCGCTTCGAGCCGCAGCGTGTCGCGCGCCCCGAGGCCCGCCGGCGCGATGTCGAACTCTTTTCCAGCGTCGAGAATCGCGCGCCACACACGATCGGCGTCGGCCGGCGGCACGAAGACCTCGAAGCCGTCCTCACCCGTATAGCCGGTGCGAGAAATCGTCGCGCGCACGCTGGCCACTTCGCCCGTCGCGAACCAGTAGTACTTGATGGCCGCCAGATCGACGCCCGTCAGCTTCTGCAGCGTGGCTTCGGCCTTGGGCCCCTGCACCGCCAGCAGCGCGTAGCGCGAGCTGTTGTTGACCGCCACGGCGTCCCCCGCCGGCTTGATGTGCTCGGCGATCCAGGCGTAGTCCTTGGTGATGTTCGATCCGTTGACCACCAGCATGTAGTGCTCGTCTGTCAGCTTGTAGGTCAGCACATCGTCGACGAACGCGCCATTCGGCATGGTCAACGCGGCGTACTGAATCTGCCCAATCGACAGCTTGGCGGCATCGTTGCTGGTGATGCGCTGGACGGCGTCGAACGCGTTCTTGCCCGCGATCTCGATCTCGCCCATGTGGCTGACGTCGAAGAGCCCGGCGCGCTCGCGCACGGCCATGTGCTCGTGCACGATGCCGGAGTATTCGACCGGCATGTCCCAGCCGGCAAAAGGAATGATGCGCGCGCCCATCGCTTTGTGGGTGGCGTGCAGCGGGGTCTTCTTGAGCGTGGCAGACTGGCTCATGCGCGGAAATTCGGACAGTGCGCGCGACGGGAGGAAATCCCGCCGGCAGAACGGGTAATGGTACTTTGTGAGCCTGTTTCCGGTCAAAGCACGCTTAATAAGACATGACAGTGCTGATTGCCCTGACGCTGACCTCTCTCGTGGCCGCCCCGCCACCCGCGACGTCCCGGGGGACGCTTGTAAGCCAGGCGCTGACACTGGCCTCGCGCCCTCCAGCCTCCACGAAGGGGGCC
This sequence comes from Acidobacteriota bacterium, assembly GCA_030855205.1. Classification (GTDB taxonomy): domain Bacteria; phylum Acidobacteriota; class Vicinamibacteria; order Vicinamibacterales; family SCN-69-37; genus JALYRV01. The sequence continues at coordinate 2,348 of JALYRV010000337.1, forward strand.
ATGCCCGGCGGAGACTCGATCGTCGACGGCGGCATCAAAGGAGCCGTCATCGGCCTGATGGCCGGGGCGGTCATCGCGTACACGGTATGCCGCGTCATCGACGAATCCCAGGGAGAGTCCGACTGCGCCCCGGTCGCAGCCAAGGTCGGCGGCGTCTTCGCGGCAGTCGGCCTCGCGGCCGGGACGGGGATCGACGCCCTCCTCGTGCGCGCGCCCGATCATCGCGTCGCTCCCCTCGCGCGCGTGCGCCTGCGCTTCTAGGACACGCGCACATCCCCTCCCCGCCGCCGCAGGCCGGCGCGTGGACCGCAGCCGCAACACGGCGCATGGATGAGGGGGCGCTACCGGCGGCGCGCGATGAACGCCACGTGATGCG
>JALYRV010000338.1 GCA_030855205.1 Acidobacteriota bacterium
CATGACTCCGTTTTACCTCAAGACCAAAGGGGCCGCGGGAATGGCGCCGCGGGAATTCTCGGTACGGACGTCCTCGGCGGCGAGTCCTTGGAGTTGAAATGCGCGTGGCCGCGATCAAGGACGTGCAGCAGGGAAAGCTCTGGCCGCGGCCAGTGAGGACCGCAGCCCGTTGAAGCGCCAGAAGGATCTGCTCGACATCGCGCGCCTGCTCGAAGCGCATCCGGCCCTGCGCTACCGGGTGCCGGCATCCTTCAGACGCTTCCAACCTGACGGACAGGCTAAAAGCCTGTCCCTACTACTTCTTCTTCGGCCTGTGCACGTGAGTTGCCTGTCCGAAGAACACTTCGGCGGCTTCCATCACCGTTTCCGACGTCGTCGGATGCGGGTGGATGGTGAGCTTGAGGTCGGTCGCGAGCGCGGCCATCTCGACGGCCAGCGCGCCTTCCGAGATCAGCTCGCCCGCGCCAGGGCCGCAGATGCCGACGCCGAGCACGCGCTCCGTCTCGGGATCGATGATGAGCTTGGTCACGCCGTCCGTGCGATCGAGCGTGATCGCGCGCCCGCTCGCGGCCCACGGGAATCGCGCGATCTCGACCTTCCTGCCCTGCTTCTGCGCTTCGGTCTCGGTCAGGCCCGCCCACGCGATCTCGGGATCGGTAAAGACGACGGCGGGAATGGCCGCCGGCTCGAACGCGACGTTCTGGCCTTCGATCGCTTCCACCGCCACGCGCGCCTCATGCGAGGCCTTGTGCGCGAGCATCGGCTCGCCCGCGACATCGCCGATGACGTAAATGGTTGGCTCGTCCGTCTGACGGTTCAGGCCGCTCTTGATGAAGCCTTTCTCGTCGACGACGACCCTGGTCTTGTCGAGGCCCGCGATTTTCGAGTTGGGCCGGCGGCCGACCGACACCAGCACGCGGTCGTAGCTCTCTTCGCGCGTCGTCCCGTCCTTCGCCTGCAGCGTGACCTTGAGGCCCCTCTTGTCGTCCTTGACCTCGACGACCTTCGTCTCGAACATCAGCGCTTCGAACTTCTTCTCGAGCCGCTGATGGAGGAAGCGCACCAGGTCGCGGTCGGCGCCCTGCAGCAGGCCGTCGGTCATCTCGACCACCGACACCTTCGAGCCGAGCGCCGCATAAACCGAGCCCAGCTCGAGGCCGATGTAGCCGCCACCGACCACGAGCAGGCGCTTCGGCGCATCAGGCAGATCGAGCGCCGTCGTCGAATCGAGCACTTTCGGGCTGTCGATGGAGATGTTCGGAACCTTCGTCGGATGCGAGCCCGTGGCAATGATGATGGCGTCGAACGACTTGTTCTCGCTCTTGCCGCCGGCCGTCTCGATGGCGAGGGTCGTGCCGTCGACGAACGACGCCATGCCCTGCACGTAGGTGACCTTGCGCGACTTCACGAGCTGGCCGTTGCCGCCCGTGAGCTTCTGCACGACGCTGTCCTTGAACGCGCGCATCTTGTCGAGATCGATCTTCGGCTCGCCGAACGTGACGCCCCACGCCGGCGCGTGCTTCGCTTCGTCGATCACCTTGGCGATGTGCAGCAGCGCTTTCGACGGGATGCAGCCCCGGTAGAGGCAGACGCCGCCCGGGTTGGCTTCGGGATCGATCAGCGTGACCTGCATGCCCATGTCGGCGGCATAGAACGCCGCCGCATAGCCGCCTGGACCTGCACCCATAACAGCAATCGATTTAGACATCAGAGGCTAATCAGAAGCGGGTTCTCGACCGCGTCGCAGACGAAGCGCAGGAAGCGCGCGGCGTCGGCGCCGTCGATCACGCGGTGATCGTAAGAGAGCGACAGCGGCATCACCAGCCGCGGCGCGAACGACTCGCCGTCCCACACCGGCTCGACCACTGCGAGGGAGACGCCGAGGATGGCGACTTCCGGATGATTGACGATCGGCGTGAACGACGTGCCGCCGATGCCTCCGAGGTTGGTGATGGTGAAGACGCCGCCAGACATGTCATCGAGCCCGAGCTTCTTGCCTCGGGCCTTCTCCGAGAGCTGCGCGAGCTCCACCGACAGGGCCGTAATGGACTTCTGGTCGACGTCACGGAGCACGGGCACGAGCAGGCCGTGCTCGGTATCGACCGCGACGCCGATGTGCGTGTAGCTCTTGTAGACGATTGAGCCGCCGTCGACCGACGAGGCGAAGTTCGGATACTTGCGAATGGCAGCCGCGGCAATCTTCAGCAGGATGGCCGTGACGGTGAGCTTGCCGCCGGCCTTCTCGACGGCGGCACCGTACGATTTGCGGAGCTCCTCGAGCTCTGTGATGTCGGCCTTGTCGTGCTGCGTGACGTGCGGAATGGTGTTCCAGGCGGCGGAGAGATGCTCCGCCGTCTTGCGGCGGATGTTCGACATCGGCTTGCGCTCGACGGCGCCCCACTTCGAGAAATCGGGGAGCGGGCCGTGCGACGCGAGGCTGCCGCCACCGCCGCCGGCCATGGCCGCGCGCACATGGCCCTGCACATCATCCGCGCCGATGCGCCCGCCGGGGCCGCTGCCCTGCACGCGTGCGATGTCGACGCCCAGCTCCCGCGCCATGCGCCGCACCGACGGGGCCGCGCCAACCCCGGCACCGGCCGATGGCTCGTGCGACGTCGAGGCCTGCGCCGGAGCGGACTTGCCCTCCGCGCCCGCTTTGGAGCGCGAGGCAATGTCGACCACCTTCTCAGGCTCCGCCTTGGCGGCCGCCGCAGGCTGAT
>JALYRV010000154.1 GCA_030855205.1 Acidobacteriota bacterium
CGCGGTCACCGCGGGGACCGGCGACGCCGCGCTCGCGGACGTCGAAGGAGCCGCGGCCGTGGGCGCGGGCACGGGAACTTCCGTGACCGCCGCCGGCGCAGGGGGCTGCGTAGCGGATGAGGCCGGCTGCGCGGGGGCAGCACTCTCCGTCGCGGTTGCGGCATCGGTGCCGGTCGCGGCGTTCTCCCGTCCGAACCATGCCCACGCAACGGCCAGGCCGACCAACACGCCGATGACGAGGCCGGCGAGCAGCTCGAGAAAGCGGCGGCCGCCCGCCTCGACGGGCGCGGCATGCCTCCACGCATCGTCTTCGCGCACAGGCCGCGCGGATCCTTCCGCGGGCGTCGGGCGAATCACGGCTGGCGCATACGCGGCCGGCGGCGTCAGGTCATCTTCGACGAACGGCGGATCCTCATCGTCTTCGACGCTGGTGTCGTAGTCGAAGATGACGGGGCCGGCGGCGGAGACGGGGGCGGTGTCCGTGCGGTTCAGATCGAGATCGAAATCCGCGAGTGCCGCGTCGGGGTCGCGCTCCGCGGCAATGTCGAGGTCGTCGGTCGCGAAACCGGCAGGGGGCCACACATCTTCGGGCTCGTCGGGCTCCGCAGGCTCGACGGGAACGATCGGTTCATCGTCCTCGACGCTGTCAGTGTCCTCGATGTCGTCTTCGTCTTCGACGTCGTCGATGTCAGACACGTCTGACGTATCTTCGATGGCATCAATCGTTTCGACGTCCGCTTCGGCGTCTTCGTCGTTTGCGAAGTCGTCCGGCTCGTCCGGCTCGTCCGGCTCCCCCGGCGCGTCCGGCGCGTCATCGAAGAGCGACGGCGCGGCGGCGGCAGACGCGGCCACGACTGGCGCGGGCACGGCAACCGGCGACGGCGCTGCTGCAGCTACCCGCGGTGGCTCCATGCGCTGTCCCTGTGACGCCGCTTCGAGCGCATCGACGAAGGCCGCGGCGGAGTCGAATCGCGCGGCGGGATCCTCCGCGAGCGCGCGCGCCAGCACCTCGCGCAGCCGCACGCGATGTTCGGCCTGCACGTCGGCGGTGAAGGAGCCGTCCTGGTCGCCGGGCCCCGCGGGCCTGCGAGCGGTCAGCAGCTCGTGCGCGATGGCGCCGAGCGTGAAGATGTCGGCCGCGGTGCCCCACTCGTCGCCGTTGACGCGTTCGGGTGCGGTGTACGGGCGGCGCGTCGGCGCGCGGAAGCCGATGTTCTCGATGGCCTGCACGATGCCGAAGCCCGTGGCCCTGGCCTCGTCGGTCGTCACGAAGACGTCGCGCGGATGGAGCCCGCCGTGCAGGATGCCGGCGGCGGCGGCCGCGTCGATCGCCCCGGCGATGCCGCGGAGGAACGGCATCACGCGCGGCGGCGACGCCGGCGCGTAGTGCTTCATCGCGATGTCGAGCGACTCGGCGGCCACATATTCCTGCGCGAGATACGGCAGGTGCCCTTCCATGCCGGCGGCCAGGGGCTGCACGATCGCGTCGTGCGGCGGCGTGGTTTCGACAATGCGCTGCAGCTCCGCGGCGAGCAGCGTGGATTGCTCGGGAAGGAGATCGATGCGGAACGCCTTGACGGCGATCAGCCGGTCGCGCTCGGGCTCGTATGTTCGAAAAACGGGTCCAAGAACGCCGCTGCCGATCTGGTGCAGGACGCGAAACGGGCCGAACGCAGCCGGCGGTGAAAACGAGCTCGGATCGTCGTGATTCAGCTCAGAAGCTCCTCGGCGACATCAAATCTTAACACACGTCATTCTGCTACAGTACGACCTCGTGGCCGAAACAACCGCCGCAAGCGCAGCGCCGGGCCTCGTGCGCGCGGTAATTGACATCCGGGCCTTCCCCGGCGCCTCCGCGTTCCTGTCGGCGTATACGCGGTCGTTCGATGCCGTCTCGCCGCTCTTTTCCGGAAATCCCTCAGACCCGTCCGCCTGGCGCGCCGCGATCCGCCGCGCGCAGGCGTTGCCGCGCGACCGCCAGCCGCTCGCGGATGTCATCGCCGCGCAACTCTCGAGGCGGGAGGCACCGCCCGAGGCCCGCACCATGGCCGCGCGCCTCGCCGATCCGTCCGCCGTCACCGTCGTCACCGGCCAGCAGGCGGGTGCGTTCGGCGGACCGCTCTACACGCTGCTGAAGGCCGTCACCACGATTCAGCTCGCTCGCCACGTCGAGGCGCAACACGGCGTGCCGGCCGTGCCGATCTTCTGGGCCGACGGCGAGGATCACGACTGGCAGGAGATCCGATCCGCGACGGTCGTCGGCCGCGACGGCGCGCTCGCCGACGTCGCGATGCCGTCGTTCGACGGCGCCGGGGAGCGCCGCAGCGGTGACATCCTGCTCGACGCGCGCGTGACTGGCGTCGTCGACGCGCTGTTTTCCGCGCTGCCGGTGACCGGGTATTCCGCCGCACTGCGCGAGACACTCACCCGCTGTTACCGCTCCGGACGATCGATGGCCGAGGCCTACGCGCACTTCATCGAGCACCTGCTCGGGCGCCACGGCCTCGTCGTCTTCGAATCGGCCGACGCGGCAGCCAAGCCGTTCGCCCGTGATCTGTTCGCCGAGGAGCTGCGGCACGCGGGACGCTCGAGCCAGCAGGCGATTGCGGCGGGCGAACAGTCGCGCGCCCTCGGCTTTCCGCCGCAGGTCGCGCCCATCGAGGGCTCCGCCGCGCTGTTCCAGCTCACGCCCGCGCGCGAGGCGATCCGCGTGCCGTTCGACGGACACGCGCTCGCCGAGGACGCGCTCGCCCATCCGGACCGCTTCAGCCCCAACGTGCTGTTGCGTCCCGTCGTGCAGGATCGGATGTTCCCGAACGTGGCCTACGTGGCCGGCCCCGGCGAGCTCGCGTATCACGGGCAGCTCGACGGGATTTACAAGGCGTTCGGCGTGCCGCGTCCTCTGCTCTATCCGCGCGCGTCGGCGACGATCATGGACGCCGCGGCGCTCCGCTTCCTCGACAAGGAACATCTGCCATTCGCCGCGCTCGCGCAGGGTGGCGAGTCGGCGCTGAACGCGCTGCTCGAGTCGCGCCTGCCCGAGGATGCCAAAGGGGCGCTGGTCAGCGCGGCAGGGGCGATCGGCGATCAGTGGCATGCGCTCGTGCCGTCGCTGTCGCAGATCGATCCGACGCTGGAGGGGGCCGCGCGCGCGTCCTTGAAGCGTCTGCAGCACGAGCTCGACACGCTGCAGTGGAAAACCGTACGCGCCGCCAAGCGCCGCGAGACGACGCTGCGGCGTCAGTTTCACCACGCGCAGACGCTCGCGTTTCCCCACGGCTCGCCGCAGGAGCGCGTGCTCAGCGTGGCGCACTTTGCCAATCAGTACGGCCCCGCGCTCGCCGACAAGCTCGTCGATGGCCTGCCGATGGAAATGGGGTCGCATTGGCTCGTGACGATCTGAGCGCGACGGCCGTGAAGACGGCCGACACCTCGACAGTCATCTCGTACGTGATCGATCGCAACGACGGCCTCGCGTCGGTGAGCGGCGGATGGGATGCGTTCGCACTCGCCAACCACGGCGCGGCGCTGGTGTCGACTTCGATTCACGGCCGGCCCCTCTGGGACTTCCTCACCGACGCGACGACGATTCAGTTGTATGCCGCGATGCTGCAGGGGCTCCGCGACGGCGCGCCTGCCATTCATTTCCGTTTCCGTTGCGATGCGCCGGATCGGCGCCGGCTGCTCGCCATGGACATCACGGCCGAAGCCGATCGCCACGTGCGCTTCGACGTCACGTCCATCATCGAACAGGCGCGCGACAGCGTCGCGCTGCTCGATCCGGATCGGCGGCGTGACGAACGAATCCTGGTCATGTGCGGATGGTGCAAGAGGAGCCGCCTGACCGACGGCACCTGGGTCGAGACTGAAACAGCCGTGCAGACGATGCGGCTGTTCGAGGACGTGTCCCTTCCCGACATGTCGCACGGCATGTGCGACATGTGCCACACCAACATCGCGCGCACGTTCGAAGACTCGCCAGGCGACGTGACGCTCGGCGGCTTCCAGCCGTGAGCGGTGGCGGGCTCAGCGCCCGATGAACCGGTCGCACTGCGCGGGTGCGGCCGTCGCGCTCGCCGGCTTGCCGAGCAGCGAATAGACCGGCGGAGGAGGCGGCGGGCCGTCCTTGTCGGGCGCGCGTCCAGGTTGTCGGGGCGGGCGGGATGACGGCCGGCGCCGGCCCCGTGGGCGAGGCGGCCCCCGGCCCTCCGCACGCGGACACGAACCACGCGGCGACGAGCAGAGCGCGCTTTCTCATTCCGGTTGCGTCCTACGAGCCCGACCCGTTGGCCCTGACCTTCCGCGTGGCCAGCACCTCATCGTAGTACTCCTCGTACTTCGGCACGATCAGATCGGCGCAGAACTCGGTTTCCACCGTCTGCCGTCCCGTCCGCGTAATCCTGGCGTGCAGGGCGTCGTCTTTCATCACGCGCACGGCGCTCGCCGCCATGCCGTCGAGGTCGTCCGGCGGATGCAGGAATCCGTTGACGCCGTCGGTGATCACTTCCGGCAGCCCTCCGACGCGCGAGGCGACGACGGGGGTTTCGCACGCCATGGCTTCGAGCGCCGAGAGACCGAAGCTCTCCTGCTCCGACGGCAGCAGCATCACATCCGCCACCGACAGCAGCGCCTGTACCTGGTCCTGCTCGCCGAGCGACTCGACCTGGTCCGCGATGCCGAGCTCGCGCGCGATGCGAAGCGTGCGAGCGAGCTCGGGCCCCTCGCCAACCAGCAGCAGCCGCGCGTCGACCTGCTTGCGGATGCGATCGAAGATGCGCACGACGGCATCCGCGCGCTTGACGGGACGGAAGTTCGACACGTGGATCACGATCTTCTCGCAGCGCCCGCGGCAGATGCGCTGCCGCAGCGCGTCGGGTACCGGCACGCGGTGGTGCTGCGCGCAGTCGAGGAAGTTCGGGATGACGCGGATGTCGTTGCGCACGCGCAGCGCGTTGTACGTATCGGCCTTGAGACTCTCCGACACGGCGGTGACGCCGTCCGACGCGTCGATCGAGAACGCGACCGTCTCGCTGTACGACGTGTCGTTGCCGAGCAGCGTGATGTCGGTGCCGTGCAGCGTCGTGATGATCTTCGGCACGCGCGACGGCGGCCCGCTCATCAGGATCTGCTTGGCCAGGAATGCCGCCGTAGCGTGCGGCACCGCATAGTGCGCATGCACGATGTCCAGGTTGAACTCGCGCGACAGCTGCACGATGCGATTGGTCAGCGACAGCAGATACTGCGGCTCGCGAAACAGCGGATAGGCCGGCGTGGTGACGCGGTGAAACGCAAGTCCCGCCTGATACTCGTTCAGGCGGAACGGCGTCTCGCTGCTCACGAGGTGCACTTCGTGCCCGCGTCCCGCCAGCATCTTCGCCAGTTCGGTGGCGACGATACCGCTGCCGCCGACCGAGGCGTAACAGACGATGCCGATGTTCACTTCAGCAATCCTTCTCTGATGATGGGATCGCGCACGACGACGGCTTCGGCGAAGGCGACGCCGGCGAGCGCGCCGGCCTGCGCGTCGCGGCTTTCGATCAGCTGGGTGAAGCGCGGCGATGTCAGGCGCGTCTCCACGCCGCCGGCCGGTACCGTGAACTGCGACCGGTAGCACGCGAGCGCGCGCCGCTTGGTGTCGTAGTGGGCGCTCACGTCGATCACGAACGAGGCGGGCGACGTGTCGTTGATGAAGTAGTAGCAGACCCACTCGGGGCGCCAGGGATCTCCGTCAGCGTCGAACCGGCGCAGGCCGCTGTTGAAGAGCGCGCGCGTGAGCACCTCGCTGGCCGCGCCGTGATCCGGATGCCGATCGATCCAGTGCGGCACGGCGACGGCGCGCGGGCGATGGCGCCGGATGACCGAGGCCGCGTGGCGCACCTGTTCGGCGCCGCCGATTCCGCCATCGGGCCAGCCGAGGCACTCGCGGAACGCGGCCCCGAGCACCGCGCGAGCCGCTTCTCCTTCAGCCGCCCGCTCCCCGACGGCGCCGTTGGTGCCGAGCTCTCCGCGCGTGAGATCGCACAGGCCGACCCGATGGCCCGCGGCCGTGTGCTTTGCGATCGAGCCGCCAAGGCCGATCTCGATGTCGTCGGGATGAGGGCCGAAGACCAGCAGGTCGAGGCGATCGGACGCAGGCATGCGTCTAACACTGTAGTTCAGCCGCCGTACTACAATCAGGCACCTTTAAATGGCAGGTCTGCCGAAGGACAGGAAGGGAGTGACGATCCGGCTTCGGAAGAAGCCGGCCCCTCCCGTCAAACCCGCATCGCGGCCCCGGCGCCGCTGGCTCCGCGCCGTGCTGTTCCTCCTCGGCATCCCGCTTGTCGCCCTCACGCTGCTCTTCATCTACTACTGGATGTCGTTCTCCCGGATGCTCGACGAGCGCTTCTCGGCCGACCCGGAGCCCGCTCCTCGCCTTTTCGCGCGGCCCATGACGATCCGTCAGGGCCAGTCGCTCTCGGCCCGGCAGCTCATCGACCGCCTCAACGATTTGGGCTACGCACAACGCACGCTGGCCGACGCGCCCGGCGAATTCGCGGTGCTCAGCACAGGCGCCGTCGTGCTCGTGCCCAGGGGCGCGAACGCCGCAGCCGTCCACGTCACGTTTTCCCCGGGCGCCGGCACGCGCGTGCTCGCGCTCGATCTCGCCGGCGGCAAGCAGGGCGTCCAGGGCGTCACGCTGGAAGCGCCGCTCATCACGGCGCTCGCATCGGGCGAGCGCGAGAAGCGCCGCAACGTGCCGCTCGCGTCAATCCCGCCGCGCATGATCCAGGCGGTGCTCGCCATCGAGGATCGCCGCTTCTATGAACACCCGGGGCTCGACCCGATCGGCATCGCCGGCGCGGCCCTCACCAATTTCCGGGGCACCAAGAAATACACCAGCGGCGGCAGCACAATCACGCAGCAGTTCCTGAAGAATACGCTGCTGACCCCCGAGAAGACGAAGACGCGCAAGGCGCAGGAAGCGATGCTCTCGCTCGTGCTCGAAACGCGCCTCACCAAGGATCAGATTCTCGAGCTCTATCTCAACGACGTCGACCTCGGACAGCGCGGCTCGTTCGCGATTCGCGGCGTCGCCGAGGCGTCGCGGCTGTTCTTCGGCAAGGACGTCAGCAACGTGTCGCTCGCCGAAGCCGCCACGATAGCCGGCATCATCCAGGCGCCGTCGCGGCACTCACCCTTCCGCAATCCCGCCAACGCGAAGGACCGCCGCAACGTCGTCCTCCGCGCCATGGTCGACGCCGGCTACATTTCCGACGACGCCGCCGTGCGGGCCTCACGCGAGCCGCTCGTCGTCGTGCAGAAGGCGCTCGACGCCGAGGCGCCCTACTTCGTCGACTACATCACCGAGCAGCTGCGCAGCCGCTACGAGGGGATGCTGCACGCCAACAGCAACGCCGACGTCTATACGACGATCGACCTGCACCTGCAGCGCGTGGCGCAGGAGGCGCTGCGCGACGGGCTCGCGCGCGTCGACGAACTGCTCAAGCGCCGGCGCCGCACGTCGCGCGCCGAAGGCGCGGTCGTGATGATCAACCCGAAGACCGGGGAGATTCTCGCGATGGCCGGCGGACGCAACTACAGCCAGTCGCAGTACAACCGCGCGGTCAGCGCGCGGCGGCAGCCCGGCTCGGTCTTCAAGCCGTTCGTCTATCTCGCCGCGTTCGAGCGCGGGCTCCAGGAAGGCCGCACCGACCTCACCCCGGCGTCGACGGTGCTCGATGAGCCGACGACGTTCATGTTCGACGGCAAGGAATACGCGCCGACCAACTACGGCGACGAGTACGACGGCGTGGTCACGTTCCGCCGCGCGCTCGCCATGTCGCGCAATGTCGCCGCCGTCAAGGTGGCAGAGGCCGCCGGTCTCGATCGCGTCGCGGGCATCTGGCAGGCCATCGGCAGCGGCACGGCTGCGCGGCCGTATCCATCCATCGCGCTGGGCGTCTTCGAAGCGTCGCCGCTCGAGATCGCCTACGCCTACACGCCGTTCGCCAATCTCGGCAGGCTCCGGCCGCTCACTGCCCTGCTGCGCGTTGAAGAGAACGGCCAGGAGACCCGGCCGCCGGCCGCGGCGAGCACGGCCATCGCGCGGCCCGAGACCACGTTCCTCGTGACCAACATGATGCGCAGCGTCATCAATGAGGGCACAGGCTCCGCCGCCAGACGCGACTTCACGCTCGACGCCGCCGGCAAGTCCGGCACGACCAACGATCTGCGCGACGCCTGGTTCATCGGCTTCACGCCGGAGCTGCTGACGGTCGTGTGGGTGGGATTCGACGACAACCAGCCCATCGGCCTCAGCGGCACGCAGGCCGCGCTCCCCATCTGGACCGCGATCATGGCGCGCGCGCTCGCCGGCCACGCCGATCAGGCCTTCGCCGCGCCCGACGGGATCGTGTTCGTCGAGATCGATCGCGACACCGGCAAGGTGGCCGGGCCCTTCTGCACGCG
>JALYRV010000339.1 GCA_030855205.1 Acidobacteriota bacterium
GCGCAGACCTTCGTGCCGGCGCTCCGCGTCAGGCCCGATCTGCTGCTGGCCCACGTCAGCGGCGCGAGCCGCATCCTCGCGTTCGTCAATTCCGACGCTCCCGTCGACATCGCGGGGTTCGATCCGGTGCGCAGTCTGGTGCTGCTGCGCGTCGCGCCGGAGCCCGCGCGCGTTGCGGTACTCGATTCACGTAAGCAGAGTCCGCAACCGCGCTACGTCGCCGCGGTGGAAGGCACACCGGGAGGCGCGGCGCTGCGCCCGCTGTTTCTGGGCCGCACCGATCGGCTGCCCGATCCGCGCTATCCGGAAGGGCAACTCGTGCTGGGCGGTGTGCTGCTCGCCTCGCCGGGATCGATCCTCTTCGGACTCGACGGCACGTTCGTGGCGCTCTGTGTCACCGACGCCGGCTACGCCGCGGGCATTACCGGCGACGCGCTGAACGCTGCTGTCGACCGCGTACTGCGGCCGCCGGCCCAATGAGCCGCGACCCTCTCCGGTCGCGCGAGCTAGGGGGCGCCGATTCGCTCGACACCCAGCTCGGTCTTCCCAAGCCGTCGCTGCTGCAGCGATTGAAGCAGGGCCGGCTCGGCCCGCTCGTCCAGCGGCGCGCGGCACTCGGCCTTCGTCCCGGCATCGCACCCGCCATCGTCCTGGTGCCGATGGGCATGCTGCTCGGACCGCAGGTCCTCAACGTGCTCTCGTTCGAGGTGCTCGCGCACCTGCAGGTCGGCATCTCGATCGGCCTGGCACTGCTCGGCATCTTCATCGGGCGCGCGCTCACGCGCGAGATCCGCAATCTCCGCATCATCCTGGCCGGCAACGTCGAGAGTGCCGCGACCGTTCTGATCGTCGCGGCCGCGCTCTGGTTTCTCATCACGCGGTCGCAGGTGCCGGTCGGCGCCGACGCCATGCTCATCGCGCTCTGCCTCGCGGTCACCGCCGCCGCCTCGTCCGGCCACACGGCAGACCCGCGCTCGGACGCCGCGGCCCGGATCGCGGCGCGCGTGGCCGACTTCGACGACCTGCTGCTGATCGCGGCCGGCACCGTGCTGCTCGTGTTCATCAGAGGCACGTACGAGCCCGTCTCGCCGTGGCTCGTGCTTGCGCCGATAGGCATTGGCGCGATCGTCGCCGTCGCAGGGCTGCTGCTGTTCGAGCACTCGCAGAGCGAATCGGAGCGCGGCCTGCTCGTCCTCGGCACCGTGTCCCTGCTCGGGGGCGCATCGGCGTACCTGATGACCTCGTCGCTCGCGGCGGGCGTGATCGCGGGCCTGGTCTGGACCGCATTCCCGGGGCGCGCCGACGAGATCGTGTATCGGGAAGCGCAGAAGCTCCAGCACCCCCTGGTCGCGTTGCTGCTCGTCGCTGCCGGCGCGTTCTTCGTGCCGCATGCGGCGGTGCTGTGGCTCGTGGTGCCGTATGTGATGTTCCGGCTCGTCGGGAAGATCCTCGGCGCGATCGCCTCGGTCGCGCTGCTGCGCGACATCCGGGCCGTTGACCTGGCGAGCTACCTGGTGCCGCCAGGCGTGATCGGCGTCGGTTTTTCGCTGACGTTCATGGGCGCCCTGCCGTCCGAGGCCGGACGCATCGTCGTGAGCGTCGCGGCCGCGGGCACGCTGCTGTCGGAAGTGCTCGGCATGTTCATCGTGCCTGCGACGGCTCCGGATGACGCGGCCGGCGAGCCCCGGGTCGAGGCCGGATGAGACGCGCTGGAGCGCTCGCCCTCGTCCTCGCGCTGGCGTGGGCCGTCGGGAGCCTGGATGCGCCGCAAGGCGCGCCCGCGCGCGTGACGGGACTCGCGCTCGGCATCGCGCTCATCGCCGCGTATCTCGCCGGCGTACTGCTCGAGCGGCTCAAGCTGCCCAAAGTGACCGGCTACCTGCTGTTCGGCCTGGTCTGCGGACCGTACCTCCTCAACTTCATCAACCGCCCGATGGCGCGCGAACTCCAGATCTTCAACGGACTGGCCGTCGCGCTCATCGCCTTCATCGCCGGCCTCGAGATCAACGTCGCCCGGCTGCGCCCTCGCTTGGCGTCCATTGCCAAGCTCGGCGCGGCCATTCTCATCACGATGTACGTCGTGCTGTTCGCGGCGTTCTGGCTGGCATGGCCGTGGCTGCCGATCGCGCCCGACGCGCCGCCGGCGCTGCGCGCTGCGCTGGCATTTCTGCTGACGGCTGTCGTCGCGAGCTTCTCGCCGACGGTCACGATTGCGGTCGTGGCCGAGAGCCGCTCGGCCGGCATCTATACCGAGACATCGCTCGCCGTCGTGATCCTGGCCGACCTGCTGCTGATTCTGATGTTCACCGTCGCGATGGAGATCGTACGGTGGACCGGCGGGAGCGCGTCGCAGCATGTCGGACTGCTGGCGTCGGCGTCATGGGAGATTATCGGATCGCTCGCGTTCGGCGCCATCGTCGGCGCGTTGTTCTCGCTCTATCTCCGATCGATCGGCCGCGAAGTCACGCTCGTCCTCGTCGGTGTCTGCCTGCTGCTCAGCATCGCGGCCCGCGCGCTGCACTTCGAACCCGTCCTCGCGGCGCTCGCCGCGGGGCTCGTGGTGGAAAACATCGCGCCGCCGGCCGGCGACGCGTTGAAGCGGGCCGTGGAGCGCGGCGCGCTGCCCGTGCTGGTCATCTTCTTCGTGGCGGCCGGCGCGTCGCTGCAGGTCGACGCGCTCGCGACAATCGGGCTGGTCGCACTGGCGATCGC
>JALYRV010000340.1 GCA_030855205.1 Acidobacteriota bacterium
GGAGGGGGCAGGCGCGCCGGCCTGCAGCAGCACCGCAACGAGGAGGGCCGCGCACGTCATGGCTGCCTCCCGTCGAATTTGATGCGGCTCTTCACGTCGCCCATGCGGTAGTCGTAGAACGACAGCCGGTAGCGCAGGCCGTACGTGCCGTTGGCGAACGTGACGCCGAACTGCATGCCCATGTCCTTCGGCAGCCAGATGCCGGGAAAGGGCTGCGCCATCGCCATCTCGGCGCGCACGTCCTCGACACGCACCAGCCACTGCGCGGGCATGAACGCCAGATCGACGTTCTCGAACACGTACTTGAGAATCATCGCGCGCTCCTCGTCGACCCACAGGGTGATGCGCGCGACCTTGTTCATCTGGAAGTCGAAGCTGACCTCCTTCTCCTTCCCTTTCCCCTCCTTCACCCGCTGCGCTTCGCGCGCCTTCTTGCGCTCCGCGTCTTCGTCGCTGTCGACGAACAGCTTGCGGGGGAAGTACTCGACGCGCACGACCGGACGCCCTTCGAACGTTTCGCGGCCGGCCATGTAGTAGTTGCCTGGCTCGAACTTGAAGTTGAGGAAGTAGGCGGCCGAAATGAATCGCGGCTCGGCCGTCTGCTTGATGAAACCGTCGACGTCGGGCGGGGCCGCCGGGGCCGCGGGCGCCGCCGTGCCGGCCGGATCCTGTTTCGCCTTCTTCTCGGCGTCGCGCTTCTCGCGCTCTTTCTCGCGGGCCATCCAGCGCTCTTCGTACTGCCGGCGCTTCTCGTCGCCGATCTTCACGCCGTTGAATTCGAGCGGGCTGCGCACGAAGTACCCGTCGCGCACGAACCATGTGAAGTCACGGCGCTCGCCGAAGAGGGGAATGCCCAGCGGCCCCCGCAGCTCGACCTGCTCACGCTCGTTGAGGATGTACTGCTCCATCGTCTTCCACGCGTCGGCGCGGTGCTTGAGGGCCCTGGCCATCAGCGCGTCCAGATCCGTCTCGCGGACCTGCGCATGCAGCGGCGTGGGTGCGGGCGGGAACGAGGGAGACAGGAGCAGCAGCAGGACGCCGGCGACGCGCGCGGCATCCGCCACGGCACGGGACCGTCGGGTAGTCATCATTGAACGAACCTCGAACGAACCTCGGCCAGGCAGGCGCGGGAACTGGTGAATGATACGGCTGAAATGGAGGGCACGTTCCCTGATGACGCCGGAAGCGCCCGCGTGGCCGTCAGACCGTGAGGGGCGCGAGCAGGCGATCGAATTCCGCCTTGACCGTAGCGTAGCACTCGCAGGAGACGCGCTCGAGCTCCGGCCCGTTGGCCACTTCGAGCCTGCCGCGGGAGTAGCGGATCACGCCGCGGAGACCCAGCTTCTGCAGGATCAGCGTCACCGTCGGACGGCGCACGCCGAGCATCACGGCGAGCAGCTCCTGCGTCATGGGGAATTCATTGGCGCCGACGCGATCCCGCGTCATCAGGAGCCAGCGCGCGCAGCGCTCTTCGGCGGTGTGGAGGCTGTTGCAGGCCGTCGACTGCAGCACCATCACGAGGAATGCCTGGAGATAGCGGTTGATGATCAAGGCGAGCGCCGTGCTCTGCTCGACCTCCGCGCGAAACGTACTCACGCTGAGCGCCCATGCGTCGGTGCCAGGCACCTGCACCAGCGATTCGCCGTTGGCGGTTTCGCGGCCGAAGATCGCCCCGATGCCCACGACGCCTTCATTGCCGATGGTGGCCACCTCCACCATCCGCCCATCGCGCATCACCGTCGTCATCGAGCAGACGCCGTCGTTGGGGAAGTAGATCTCGCGAATCGGCTCGCCTGCCCTGTGGAGGATATGCTTCCGCGTCAGCGGCACGAGCGTCATCTGGGACTTCAGACGCGCGAGCTCGTGCTCGGGTAGCAAACCCAGAAGCCGGTTGCCCGAAATCATCGCGCCGAGACCGTTCTCGGATGGAAAAAACGTCGTCACGGGGAGGGTGGCTGAAAACTACCACAGCCGTGCGGAGCATGAAGTACGGTATCGAACGCTGCAGAGCTGAATCGCGAGTCATCAGGGTGCGGCGGCGAAGACTCCTCGCCATGGCGCAAAGGATCGATACAATCCCCGCATGCCGTCACGCCGTGAAGTGCTGGCCGCCGGCCTTGGTATACCAATGACTGCCGCCCTCGCTGCCGGCCCTGCCGCTTCCGCCCAGGGCCTCCGCGTTGCCGTCATCGGCGCGGGCGCGTTCGGCGGATGGACCGCGCTCGCGCTGGCGCGTGCGGGCGCCCGGGTCACGCTGGTCGACAGCTGGGGACCGGGCAACGCGCGGGCGAGCTCGGGAGGTGAGACGCGCGTCATCCGCGCCACGTACGGCACGCGCACAATCTATACGGCGCTGGCTGCGCGGGCGATGACGCTGTGGCTCGAGCACGACGCGCGCTGGCAGCGTGGATTCTTCCGCAAGACGGGCGCGCTGTGGTTCTTCGGCCGGGAGAATCAGTTCGGACGCGCATCGGCCGACGCGTTGAAGGCGCACAACCTGCCGTTCGAATGGCTCACGCCGCAGGACGCCGCGAAGCGCTATCCGCAGATCGCGTTCGACGGCGTGGAGTCGGTGCTCTACGAGCCGGAGGCCGGCTCGCTGCTCGCGCGGCGCGCATGCGAACACGTCGCCGAACGGGTGGCCGCCGAAGGCGGCACGCTGCGCACCGCATCCGTGCGCGCGCCGATTCGCGCCGGCGGC
>JALYRV010000341.1 GCA_030855205.1 Acidobacteriota bacterium
GAGCAGCACCGCGGCCACGGCGCTCGCCGCCGTGCCTTCCGACGAAATCGCGCCGGACGTGCCCGGCGGCACGGGGCGCAGCGTCGGCAGCAGCCAGGTGGTGCGTCCGTAGGCCTTGCCGATCTCGCTTGCGACCGTGTCGCTCGAGCCCGCCACGAGGGCGGCGACGAACGCCGCGAGCGCCGCGTCACGATACAGCGAGAGCGCCGCGACGCCAGCCATCAGCGCGGCCAGACCGGTGTTGGCGATCGCGTTGCCGGCGCCGCGCCGGCCGCCATGCTCTTCCGCAATGCCGAGCAGCGCCTTTCGCTTCGCGCCGAGACGTGTCGTGACGACCGCCGCCGCGAATGCCGCAAGCAGCAGCACCCATCCCTGCCAGCCCGCGCCGATCCACGTGAAGGTGCCGATGACGAAGCCGGCCACGGCGCCCGGAATCGTCACCGTGCGTGCTGCCCAGCCCGCCACAGCCACCGCCGCGTTTGCCGCGAAGGCCAGCGGGAGCGCGTCTCCCTGCTGCGCCATGGCGACAAGGCGGTCGCGATCGATCAGCGCCGCGCTGCCGAGCACCAGCGCGGAGGCGGCGGGCACCCGCAGATTGTCATCGAGACCCACGGGAATGGTTTCGACAAAGCCTGCCGCGATGGCCGCCGCGATCGGCGCGGCGATCAGGAACCAGAAACTGGGAAGCGGCGTGACCGCAGGCGCCGTCCACATCGCGAGCGCGACCGCCGCGGCACCGCCGCATACGATGAACGCGAGCAGACCGCCGACCGACTTGTCGGGATTCCACGGGAGGCGGCGCATCGGCATCGCGCGTCCTGCCAGCGTGGCCATGCCGTCACCAGCCGACAGGATGGCCCACGCGGCCGCGACGATATCTGGGCGGCGCGGGAAGCACAGCACGAGCAGCAGCACGGCCAGCGGATACAGGATGATCCCGGCGGCGAAGCGCGCATCGGCAGGCCGATAGATGCCTTTGCCGACCAGCGGCAGCACGAAGAGGTTGAACAGCAGCGCCGCGAGCGCCAGGCCGGCGGCCTGCCACGACGTCAGGAACCGCAGCAACAGCGCGAACCCGCCCATCGCCATGTGCAGGAACTGGCGGCGCCCTTCGGAGAACGGCGGGTTCACGAGGCCACCTGCGTCCGCCAGTACTCGAGCACATCGTCGAGCATGATGTCGATCGGGACGCGCGGCTCCCAGCCAAGTGCGCGCAGCCGTGTGTTGTCGCCGATGAGGCGCGACGGCTCGACAGGGCGCATGCGCGCTTCGTCCCGCTCGACGCGCACGCGCACGCGCGATCTCGAGAGGAGCCGCTCGAGCAGATCACCGATTCTCCACGCGTGGCCAGTACAGACGTTGTACGCCGTGCCGCGCACACCGGCGCGCCCGAGGAGTGCATACGCGTCAACGACATCGCGGACGTCCGTGATGTCCCGTTCGGCATCGAGGTTGCCCGTGCGCAGCAACGGCTCGGCGCGTCCTGCTTCGATGAGCGCGATCTGCTGTGCGAAGCCCGGAATGGCGAACGACGGCTGCTGGCGGGGCCCCGTGTGATTGAACGGCCGCGCGATGACGGTGTCCATGCCGTCGCCCGCCGCGAGCGCCGCGAGACGATCCTGCGCGAGTTTGCTCAGTCCGTACGGGCTCGACGGCACCGCGGGCGCCTCTTCGTCGAGCACGGCGTCCGACGCGCGATAAATCATCGCTGACGTCACGACGACGACGCGGGCGTCAGGCGTCACGCGCGCGGCCGCCGACAGCAGGTGGTGCGTACCGACGGCGTTGATGGCGAGCGGTTCCGTGGGATTGTCGAACGACGCGCCGACGTGCGGCGCGCCGGCCGCGTGGAAGATGACACTTGGGCGAGTCGCGTCGAGCGCGCGCTCGACCGCGCGACGGTCGAGCAGGTCGACCCCGCGCCATGCGATGTGCGGGGCCGAGCCCGATGCGTGCCCGGCGCGGGACCACGCCGCGATGGGTTGATCGCGCGGCAGGCGCTCGAGCAGGTGGCCGCCGGCGAATCCGCTCGCGCCGGTCACCAGCGTCGACGCCGTCACGCCGCGGTCAGGATCGGGGCCGGCCGTACTGCGCCTCGTAGTACGCCTTGAAGGCCGGATCCTGGTCCTTGATGGGACGCCACCACCACTCGTTCTCCTGATACCAGCGCACCGTTCGGGCGAGACCCTCCTCGAAGGGGACCTCGGGCTTCCAGCCGAGCGCGCGCATCTTGGCGGTCGAGAGCGCGTATCGCCGGTCGTGCCCGATCCGGTCGGCGACGGGCTGAATGCTGTCGCGATCCCGCCCTGTGTGCGTGAGCAGCCGGTGCGTGAGGTCGACGTTCTTCACTTCGTTGCCGCCGCCGACGTTGTAGACCTCGCCGCCAAGCCCCTTCGCAATCACGACATCGATCGCGCGGCAGTGATCGTCGACGTGCAGCCAGTCGCGGATGTGCTGCCCGTCGCCATACAGCGGCACTTTCAAGCCGTCGATCAGGTTCGTGATGAACAGCGGAATGACTTTTTCGGGAAACTGATTCGGGCCGTAGTTGTTGGAGGCGCGCGTCACCACCACCGGCACCTGGTACGACGCCCAGTAGCTGTAGGCGAGGCGATCGGCCGCGGCCTTGCTGGCGGAGTACGGGTTGCGCGGGCGGAGCTCGTCGGTCTCGACGCTCTCTCCCTCGGGCACGCTGCCGTAC
>JALYRV010000017.1 GCA_030855205.1 Acidobacteriota bacterium
GGCCCGGGCAGATTGAGAACTAGAGAGCTGCCGTCAGACTGTCAGACCGACTCGTCAATCGTCCGGTAGGGGCGCGCGAGACGCATCGCGATGAGCGCCCTGATCACCGGCCACGCCGGATCGACCTCGCCGCGGTTGAAGCTGAACTTCGGGCTGCGCGGGAATCCGTGATGGTTGTTGTGCAGGCCTTCCCCGGCCGTCAGCCACGCCACGAACTTCAGGTTGGTCGCCGTGTTCGCGAAATTCCTGTAGCCCGCCGTGTGACACAGCCCGTTGATCGACGCTGACAGCACGAAGACGTACATGACGGCGTGCAGGCCTGCCGCGAAGAGACCCCATCCGAGGCCGATCGTCGAACAGAGAATCGCGATCCCGACCGCGAGGCCGAGCGAGCCGTGGTTGAACAACACGCGGTCCCACATGTCGGGACGCATGTCGCGCGCGTAGGTCGGGACGAGCGTCGGGTCCTTCACTTCACGCAGGTAATAGAAGACGTTGCCAAACTGGACCTTCCAGAACCCTTCGATGACAGGGCTGTGCGGGTCCCCTTCCTTGTCGGTGTACTTGTGATGCTTGCGGTGCACCGCCACCCATTCGCGCGGCACGATCCCCGTGCTCGTCCATATCGACAGGCGGAAGAGCCAGGCCATCGCCGGGTGAAGCACCAGGGAGCGATGCGTCGCCGCCCGGTGCAGATAGATGGTGGTCGCAAAGACGGCAATCTGAGTGGTAATGGCCGACGCGAGCAACGCAAACAGGAAAGACCGCAACAGATGCCTCCGAAAAGTCAGATGTAGGCAGGAAGGTCGTGCGCCCTGCAGCCCGGATGGGGCTCGTCGAATCCCCTCGATTTTAGCGCAATCGGCCGCGGTGCGGCGAACGGGCCAGTCCAGCCGCGCGATTACCCGTTTTTGCGCTCGAATGCACGCATGAACTCGACCAGTGCGGCAACGCCTTCTTCCGGAAATGCGTTGTAGATCGACGCGCGCAGGCCGCCGACCGAACGGTGACCCTTGAGCCCGTCGAGGCCGGCGGCCGTCGACTCCTTCGCGAACTGCTTCTCGAGCTCCTCGTTCGGCAGCCGGAACGTCACGTTCATCCACGATCGGCTGTCGGGACGCGCGTGCCCGCGATAGAAACCGGAGCGGTCGATCTCGGCGTACAGCACGTCCGCCTTGCGCTTGTTCTGGATCCCCATCGCCTCGAGCCCGCCATTCGCCCGCAGCCACTTGAGGACGAGGCGCAGGACGTAGATGGAGAACACGGGCGGCGTGTTGAAGAGCGACCCGTTCTCCGCGTGCACCTTGTAGCTGAGCATCGTCGGCAGTGACGCCTGCGAGCGCTCGAGCAGATCCTTGCGGATGATGACGAGCGTCAACCCGGAGGGCCCCAGGTTCTTCTGCGCGCCCGCATAGATGAGCGCGTGCTTCGAGATGTCGATGGGCCGCGAGAAGATGTCGGACGACGCATCGTT
Source organism: Acidobacteriota bacterium (assembly GCA_030855205.1). GTDB lineage: Bacteria > Acidobacteriota > Vicinamibacteria > Vicinamibacterales > SCN-69-37 > JALYRV01. The sequence goes on from JALYRV010000017.1 coordinate 1,475, forward strand.
GACCAGCGGACGCCCGCCGGCATCCGGCAGCTCCGCCCACTGCGTGCCGTAGATGGTGTTGTTGGACGTCACATGCACGTACGACGCGTCGCCGGTGAGCGTCAGGTCCGATGCAGCCGGCACGTGCGTGAAGTTGTCCCCCTCCGTCGTCGCCGCCACGTGTGTCGCGCCGACGCGTTTGGCTTCCTTCAGCGCTTTCTGCGACCAGACGCCGGTCAGGATGTAATCGGCCGTCGTGCCCGGCAGCAACAGGTTCATCGGCACCATGGAGAACTGCAGGCTGGCGCCTCCCTGGAGAAACAGCACCTGATAGTCGTCCGATATCCCCGCGAGCGCGCGCAGATCCGCTTCGGCTCCCTGGATGATCTCGTCGAATGGCTTCGAGCGGTGGCTGATCTCGAGCACCGACATGCCGACGCCAGGCAGTTCGAGAAGGTCGCGTTGCGCCTCTTCGAGCACGGGACGCGGAAGCACGGCGGGGCCGGCGGAAAAATTGAAGATGCGGTTCATGGTTTGACGCTCACGAGCTGGAGGTCGAGGACATCGGCATTGCCGCCGCGAATCCTCTCGAGCAGCGCCGCGTCGGGGGCACCGTCGAGATTGATGCTGGCGACGGCCGCCTCGGCTCCCTCGAACACGATGTTCTCGGTTTCCTGGACGTTGATGTTGCCTTCCCGCAGATGCGCGAAGACGTGCGCGAGCACGCCTGGCCGGTCGCGATGGCGCACGATGAGCCGGACGCGAGCGGGAGACTGCCGGGCGAGATTGACGACGTTGGGGACGCGGCCGGTCTCTTTGTAGGTGCGCACGATGCGCACCGTTTCGGCGGCGATGGCTTCCTGCGCCTGATCGGTCGAAGCACCGATGTGGTGCGTGCCGTAGACGCCAGGATGGCCCACGATCGGGTCGGTGAACGCGTCGGTCGCAGCCGCCGGTTCGGACGCGAAGACGTCGAGGCCGGCACGCAGGCCGCGCGCCGTGATCGCCTCGACGAGCGCCGCCTGATCCATGACTTCCCCGCGCGCGGTGTTGATCACGATCGCGCCGGGCTTGAGCCGCGACAGCACGCCGGCATCGACGAGACCGCGCGTCTCCGCGCCGAGCGCCAGGTGAATGCTCAGCACGTCGGCCTGTTCGGCAACCGCGGCGGGCGTCGGCGCCAGCGTGATGGCCGTCTCGCGCATCGCGTGCTCGAGGCCGGCCGCCTTCGCGTCGGCTTCGGTGATCGGCCCGCTCCGGCCGTCGAAGCGCCGGCTCCAGATCACGATCGACATGCCGAATGCGGCGGCGCGCTTGATCGTTTCAGCCGCGATGCTGCCGATGCCGAGCACGCCGAGCGTCTGGCCGTGAATGCCGCGCGCCTTCGAGTACTCCTTCTTGTTCCACTTGCCGGCGCGCAGGTCGGCGACGTTGTCGGGAATCCGCCGATCAATCGCGAGGAGCAGCGCCATGGCGAGCTCGGCGACGGCAATTGCGTTCTTGCCCGGGCAGTTCGACACATACACGCCGCGTGACGAGGCACCGGCGACGTCGATGGTGTTGTAGCCCGCGCCGGCCCGCACGATCAGCGACAGCCGGCCGGCGTCGAGCATGGGCGCGGTGACCTTCGTGCTGCGCACGACGAGCACGTCTGCCGCCGACGCCCCGATCGCCGCGGTCAGCGCGCCGTCCTTCAGATCGGGCTCGTAGACGACCTCGCAGCCGGCGGCTTTCAGGCCGTCGAGGCCGCTCTGCTCGAACTTGTCGGCGATCAGCACTTTCATCGGTCAGATCTCATGAATGAGCAGCCCGTCGCGGAGCTTCGGCTCGAACCACGTCGACTTGGGAGGCATGATGCCGCCGGTGTCGGACACCGTCATCAGGTCGGCGATCGTCACCGGATGCATCGCGAACGCCACGGCGGCCTGACCGCCCCGGACACGCGACTCGAGCTCGGAGGTGCCCCGGATACCGCCGACGAAGTCGATGCGCTTGTCGGTGCGCACGTCCTCGATGCCGAGCAGTCCGCGAAGGACATGGTGCTCGAGCACGGCGACATCGAGCGCGTCAGCCGGACCGGGCGACGCCGGCTCGAGCCCGCGCAGGTCGATCTCGTGCCACGCGCCGTCGAGAAACATCGACACACGCCCGCGCCCCGCGGGCGTGCTGGTGCCGGCCGTCACAGGGGCGCGCGCCGACAGCTCGCGCAGCAACTCGGCGGGAGCGCGCCCGGCGAGGTCCTTCACGACGCGGTTGTACGGAAGGATCTGTATCTGGTTGTCGGGAAATGCGACGGCGATGAACCAGCCGGCTTCGCCGTCGTTCGGCGGTTCGGCGGTTGCGGGTTCGGCGGTCCGCAGTGCAGTGCGCGCCCGTGCGGCGCTGGCTGCGCGGTGGTGGCCATCGGCGATGTAGAGCGCCGGCACGCGGCCGAACGCATCGACGATCGCCGCGGCCTCCGCCCCGCCCACCCGCCAGATCTGATGACGCACGCCGTCGGCCGCCGTCAGCTCGAACAGCGGCGCGCCCGCGCACGCCGCGTCCTCGAGGCGGTCGATCTCGCTGGAGGCCTGATAGGTCAGGAACACGACGCCCGTCTGCGCCCGCGTCTCCACGATGTGCCGCGTGCGATCGTCTTCCTTGTCCGGGCGCGTCTTCTCGTGCTTCTTGATCAGACCGCTGTCGTACTCGTCGACCGAGAAACAGCCGGCGACGCCTGTCTGCTCGTGCTCCCCCATGCGGAGGCGGTAGAGATAGAGCGACGGTTCGGCTTCCGTGACGAGCGGCGCGGCCCGGCGGATCTCCTCGAGACTCGCGCGCGCCTTCGCGTACACGTTGGCGGCGTACGGATTCGCGCCGTCGGGAAGATCGATTTCGGATCGCGTGACGTGGAGAAAGCTGAGGGGATTTCCGTCCGCGAGCACGCGCGCTTCGCCGGTGCTGACGACGTCGTAGGGGACCGACGCGACACGGGCCGCCGCTTCCGGCGCGGGTCGCAGCGCCCTGAAAGGACGAATGGCAGACATCAGCCTGCCATTCTACTTAGTTTGCTTTGGAGGTCGAGGGCTTGCTGAAGAGCCGGCCGAGCACCTGATCGCGCGCCGAATCGAAGGCCGCGCGGCGGAACGCCGGGATCGCTTCACCCGACGGCATGCGACGCGCTTCGGCGAGCGGATTGATCCAGGTGCCGTTCTTCTTGAGCCGGTAGTCGAGATGCGCGCCGGTCGCGGTGCCCGTGGCCCCAACGCGGCCGACCATCTGCCCCTGCGTCACGCGCGCGCCGGGCTTCATGCCGGGAGCGAACGCCGACAGGTGCAGGTAGTACGACTCGTACCCGCCGGAGTGCCGCACGCGAACCTGCTTGCCCCCGCCGCCGGCCCAGCCGGCCGAGACCACGGTGCCTTCGGCCACCGACACGACTTTCGTGCCGTAGGGCGCGCCGTAATCGATGGCGAGATGCGGGCGATACGTGCCGTGCACCGGATGCATGCGGCGCTGCGTGAAGCCGGAGGTGATGCGGGCCGCGATATCGAGCGGTGCGCGCAGGAACGCGCGGTTGAGCGAGCGCCCCTTGTCGTCGTAGTAGCCGGCCTTGCCGTCGGCGCCCGCGAAGCGGATCGCCGAGAGGCGCCGTCCGTCGTTCTCGACGACCGCGCCGAGGATCTCGCCGTAGCCGGCGTACTCGCCGTCGCGCAGGACCTTCTCGAACACGATCTCGAACCGATCGCCTTTCTGCACGTCGCTGGCGAAGTCGATGTCTCCCTCGAAGATTCGCGCGAGGGCGATCCCGAGCTGCACGTTCTCGCCCGCGCCCTGGAGCGCCGAGATGAGCGACGTGTGGCTCGCGTCGACCGTCGCGCTGATCGACGCGATCGTCGTCTCCTTGCGGTACGGCACGACTTCGGCCGCCGGCTCCTCGCTGCCATGGTCGTTCTTGCGCATGACGATGCGGAGAAAGCGGTCGGCGTCGATCTGGAGCTCGAACTCGCGCAGCCAGCCGTCGAGCGAGCGCACGAGACGATACGGGCGATCGGCGCGAAGCTCGCGGGGATTGAAGACGCCGTGCGCGGCGTCGGAAACCGCCCCCGCGAGGTCAGGGGAAATGTGCTGCGTCAGCAGTGTCTGCAGCGTCGCGTTGCGCGGAACCCGCGACTGGATGGTCTCAATCTCCGGCAGCAGGCGCATGTCGGCCCGCACCAGATCGGCGGCGCGGACAGGTGCCGGCGCGCGATCGGCACAGGCGGCAACGCCCGTACAGAGAAAGAGCCCGAAGAGCGGGATACGCAAGTGCTGCATGACTGAAGGCGCGAAGAATACCAAAGGTAGTACCCAGGTGTATAGGACTAATTACCGCCGCCGCCCTGGCTGGAGGGGGGCGTCATGCCCTTGAGGCGCATGTAGGTGACGACGTTGCCGTAGTGTTCCCAGTCGTGCGCGCCATTGAACGCCATGGCGGAGGCCCGGGTGTGCTTCATCCCGAACACGTCGACCGCTTCGGACCCCTTGTCCCCTTCGATCTTCGCCCAGACGGTGTCGCAGTAGGCGAATGAGTCGGCAATCGCCTTCTCCATGTCCGCCTTCTTCGTCACCGTCTCGAAGTTCGTCGTCGCCGGGGACTTCTCGCCGGCCGCGGTCGCGCAGATCATGAAGTTCGCGTTCGCGATGTGGCCGAACAACTGCCCCATCGACCGGACTTCCGGCACCGGCTTGAAGGCGTAGAGGTCTTCGCCGATCTGCGCCACGGCCTTGATGATGTTGCCCTTGCCGATGTCGTACGTGGACTTGAGCCCGGCGCGCGTGTGCGCGGGGGTCTGAGCCGTCAGGCCGGCAGGCAGGGAGAGAACGGCGGCGGCAATCAGGACGCGTGAGACGCAGACCATGGGGCGCTCCTTGGGAAGATGAGTGGATTTCGGAAGCCGCGAGTCTACCACCCGTTATCGTCCCCGCAGCCAGCGGCGCACGCGCGCGCCGACGCCGCCGTCGAGCGGGGCCTGCGCTGCAATGACCGCTTCCGCTTCCTGAGGCTGATTCACGACTTGTGCTTCCATCACCGCCGGCACGTCCGCCGCGACGGGCCCTGCGGCCGGACTCTCGGGCATCACGATGCCGCGTGCGGCGCGCAGCCATGCCTGCACGGCCTCGTCATCGCCGATGCGATGGCCGAGCGCCTCGTGCAGCGCGAGGCGCGCGGCGCCGGCCGATTGAAAGGCGTTGCGCGACTCGAGCTCGGTTGCGCCGCGAAGCCACGCCGTCAGCCGCTCGCGATCCTCGCGCGGCGCGTCGGCGCACGACCTGAGCACCGCTTCGCTGACGATGGCGTCGAGGTCGCGCGGGTATTCGTCTGCCCTCAGCAGGCGTCCGCAGAGCAGCGCGCAGAGCACGACGGCGGCCTGCGTGACGTCGACACGATGATCGAAGCGCGCCAGACCGGCCGCGGGAGGCATCGCGATGCGGAAGCGGCGCCACAGAGCCTCGCGCGTCCACTGCAGGCCCGCGAGCGCGGTGCCGAAGCCGTAGTCGGTCAGCGTGAGCGCGCCGGTCTCGCTGACGAGCACCTGGTCGACGGCGATGGCGCCGTGCCCCGATGCGCCCGAGACATTCTCGACGCGCTGCAACGAGGCGAGCGCCGACAGCAGCCGATCGCCGACCGTCAGGGCCGCGTCGAGCGACGCACCCACGCCCCGCGTTTCGGTCCACTCGAGCACGGCGCTCAGGCGGAAGCCTTCCGCACGGCGCGACCAGACCTCGAGACGGCCGTCGGCTGACGAGCGATGGACGCGGACCAGCGGGGCGAGACCTGGCAGCGTCGCGGTGTCGAACCGCTTGGCGCGCTCGCGCACGGCCATCTCGACCGTCGCGGGCCGCCCGAGATCGGGCGTGACCCGGATGACGTCGAGCAGCTCGCCGGTGACGGCGTCGCTGCCGATCATGCGCAGGCCGAGACCTGCGGGATCGGCCGACGGATCGCAGGACGCGACAAACGGCTCAGAGCCGTACGGCTGTGAAGAACGCAGATGCATTGAGGGATCGCTCGAGGAAGTGCAACCGGAGCGCCACGTGCAGATGGCGCAGGATCCACGGAATCCCTGAGCGTTCCGCGCTCGGGCTGCACGATGCACGGGTGTCCCGGGTTACACGCAGCGTCGCAGGATTGCGAAACCGTAATCGGTGCCGGCGCGTCCACCCCGTCGGCACGTCAGTTGGTCACTCGTGCTTTTCTCCCGGCTCGTCCCGGGCGATAATTGCCGCATGCTCCTAGTGAAGAGATTGACTGCGGTTGTCGCGGTCGCAAGCTTGTACGTTCCCGCCGCGTCGGCGCAGACGACCGCGGCGCAGCAGACCACGCAGCCGGCCGTTCACGTCACGGTCCCTTCGGTCACCGTGACCGCGCAGAAGGAACCTGCTGACGCGCAGCGGCTGCCGCTGAGCATCACTCCCATCACGTGGGAAACGCTGACAGCCGCCGGCATCACCGCCATCAGCGATGCCGCGCTGTATTCGCCCAACACCTATTTCTCCGAGTTGAGCGCGCGCAGGATCAGCAACGCGCGTTTCCGCGGCATCGGCTCGAGCCCGGCCAATCCCGGCATCACGACGTACATAGACGGCGTGCCGCAGCTCAACACCAACTCGTCGAATGTCGAGTTCGTCGACATCGAGCAGGTCGAGTTCGTGCGCGGCCCGCAGAGCGCGCTCTTCGGGCGCAACACGCTTGGCGGCCTGATCAACATCAGCACGACGAAGCCGTCGCTCCTCGGCTGGCACGGCGGCATCTCGGTGCCGCTCGCCAATTTCGGCTTGCGTGAGGTGCGCGCCAATGTCAGCGGCCCGATCTCGCCGCGCATGGCCATGTCGGTGGCGCTCGGCTACGGCGCGCGCGACGGCTTCACGACCAACAGCGTCACGGGGGACGACATCGATTCGCGCTCGGCGGCGTTCGGCAAGGCGCAGCTCCTGTGGGCGCCCAACCTGCGCTGGGAGACGCGCGTGATCGTCAACGCCGAGCGCGCGCGCGACGGCGACTACGCGCTCGTCGATCTCGGCACGCTGCAGGCGTCGGAACGCCGCACGACCGCGCGCGACTTCGAGGGATCCACCGAGCGCGACATCCTCGCTTCGACGTTCATCGCCCGGCGCGAAGGCCTGCGCTTCGCGTTCACCTCGACGTCCGGCCTCGTGCGCTGGAAGGCCCGCGACGCGACGGACCTCGACTACTCGCCGTTGAACTTCATCACGCGCACCAACGCTGAAGAGAGCCTGCAGTTCACGCAGGAGTTCCGCCTCGCGTCGGCCGCCATCGCGCCGGTGCGCCTCTCCGATCGCGCGACGCTGCGCTGGCAGACGGGCCTGTTCCTGTTCACACAGAACTTCGAGCAGGACGCCGTCAACAACTACGCGCCCGGGTTCCTCTCGCCGTTCCTGCCGTTCCCCGTCAGTGAGACGTCGCCGCGGTCGGCCCTCGACGATTTCGGCATCGGCGCATACGCCCAGGGCACCGTCGCCTTCGGCGAGAAGGTGGAGCTGACGGCAGGCGCGCGCTTCGATCGCGAGCAGAAGGACGCCGACATCAGCACGTTCTACTCTCCCGCCATCGCGGCCCCCTTCAACGTGGGCGCCGACCAGACGTTCACGAACGTGTCGCCGCAGCTCGCGCTCTCGTATGTCGCGCGCCCCTCCACGATCGTCTACGTGTCGGGCGGCGGCGGGTACAAGGCAGGCGGGTTCAATCCGGCGTCACCCGCGGGCAGCGCGTCCTACGGCGAAGAGAAGACGTGGCATGTCGAAGGCGGCGTCAAGTCGACGTGGGCCGCCGGCCGCATCACGGCCAACGCGGCCGCGTTCCTGATCGACTGGGACGAACTTCAGCTCAACGTCCCGAACCCGGTGGCGCCGGGGCAGTTCTTCATCGCCAACGTCGGCGAGGCGCGGAGCACCGGCATCGAGCTCGAGGTCGGGCTGCGGCCGTCCATGGGGATCGACGTGTTCGGCGCGCTCGGCGTCACCAACGCGGCCTTCGGCGCCGGCAGCCGCGCGTCGGGTCTCGACGTGAGCGACAAGAAGCTGCCGAACACGCCCGGCTACACGGCGACCGTGGGGGCGCAGATCACGCGCCAGATCATCCGGTCGTGGCAGTGGGTCGCGCGCGGCGAGGCCGTGAGCTACGGCTCCATGCACTTCGACGAGGCGAACACGGTCGAGCAGGACGCGTACGCACTCGTCAACGTGCGCGGCGGCGTGCAGGGGCGGCGGTACTTTGTGGATGTCTGGGTCAAGAACGCGTTCGACACCTTCTACGTGCCGGTAGCGTTCGCGTTCCCGGGTCTGGCGCCGTCCGGATTCGTGGGTGAACCCGGACGGCCGAGAACGTTCGGCGCGACGCTAGGCATTCGCTTTTAGGCGACCGATTTCGTCATAGAGAATCGCGGAGGCAATCACACCGTTGTGAAAGTTTCCGAGATCGAGCTTTTCATTCGGGGCGTGGGCGTTCTCATCGGGAAGGCCCACGCCGAACAACACCGACGGCAGCCCCAGTTCCTGCTGGAACGTGAAGACCACGGGGATTGATCCGCCTTCGCGGTTGAACACCGGCGCCTGTCCGAAGCCCTTCTCGATCGCCCGGCTCGCCGCCTGCACGTACTCGTTGTGATAGTCGGTCATCCACGGCCGCCCGCCGTGCATGCGCGTGACGGTGACATCGACCGTCTTCGGCGCGATCTTCTTCACGTAGTCCTCGAACTGCTGCGCGACCTTGTCCGGGTCCTGGTTCGGCACGAGGCGCATGCTCACCTTCGCCATCGACACGGCGGGCAGCACCGTCTTGGCGCCTTCGCCGGTGAAGCCCGAGAGCAGCCCGTTGACCTCGAAGGTCGGCCGCGCCCAGATGCGCTCGAGCGTCGAATAGCCGGCCTCGCCGAACAGCTTCGGCGCCCCGAGATCCTTGCGGTACTGCTTCTCGTTGAACGGCAGCGTGCGCCACGCCTCGCGCTCCTCGCCGGTCAGCTCCACCACATCGTCGTAGAACCCGTCGATCCTGACGCGGCCCCCCTTGTCTTTCATCTGGGCGAGCATCTGCGCGAGCACCATCGCGGGGTTGGCGACCGCGCCGCCGAACGATCCGCTGTGCAGGTCGCTGTTCGTGCCGCGCACGTCGATCTGGAAGTACGCCAGTCCGCGCAGGCCGTAGCAGATCGACGGGATGCCGCGCTCGAACATCGGCGAATCGGAGATCACGACGACGTCGGCTTTGAGCAGATCGCGGTTGGCGCGGATGAAGTCGTCCAGATTCTCGGAGCCGACTTCTTCCTCGCCTTCGAGCAGCACCTTCATGTTGACCGGCAGGCGGCCGTTCTGCTTCATGTGGGCCTCGATCGCCTTGAAGTGCATGAAGATCTGTCCCTTGTCGTCGGCGGCGCCGCGCGCGTAGATCTCCCCTTCGCGCACGGTCGCCTCGAACGGAGGCGTCTCCCACAGGTCGAGCGGATCGACCGGCTGCACGTCGTAGTGGCCGTAGAAGAGAATCGTCGGCGCCCCCTCGGCATGCAGCCATTCGCCGTAGACGATCGGGTGGCCGGGCGTTTCCTCGAGACGCACGTGCTCAAGGCCCACGCGCCCGAGCTCCGCCGCCGTCCACTCCGCCGCCCTGCGCACGTCTCCCTTGTGCTGCGGAAGCGCGCTGATGCTCGGGATGGCGAGGTACTCGGTGAGCTCGGTGATGTACCGATCGCGATGGGTGTTGATGAAGTCGATGACCTTGTTCACGTCCTAATCTTCCTCTTTCTATTCGCCAATCTTCTCAATCGGCAGTTCTTCCCTGTCGCCCCATTCCTTCCAGGAGCCGAGGTAGTTGCGCACGCGCGGAAACCCGATCAGCCGCAGCGCGAGATAGCTGTGCGCCGCGCGGTAACCGCCCTGGCAGTAGGTGACGACCTCCTTGTCGGGCGTCACGCCCGACGCGGCGTACATCGCCTGCAGCTCCCCGGCCGGCTTGAAGGCGCCGTCGCCCGCCAGGTTGCGCGTCCACTCGATGTGGACGGCCCCGGGAATCGCGCCGCCGCGCTTCGCGCGCGCCACGCGGCCGTGATACTCGTCGTCGCTGCGCGTGTCGAGGATGACCGTGCCCGTCGATTCCAGCCGCAGCGCGACGTCATGCCAGCTCGCGGCGCGATCCGAGTACTGCCGCGCCTTCCACTCGACCGGCCTCGGCGCAATCGCATCGCGCGTGACGGGGAGCTTCGCGTCGAGCCATCCTTCGAACCCGCCGTCGAGCACGCGCACATCGGGATGGCCGAAGTACTCGAGGAACCAGAATGCGCGCGCCGCGCGCATGCCCGACGTGTCTTCGTAGACGACCACGGGACGCGCATCGCTGATGCCGCGCTGCTCGAACAGGTGATGGATCATCCACAGGAACGCGCGGCGCGGCGCCTCGTCGGTGTCGATAAGGCTGAGGCCCCACAGATCCAGATGGATGGCGCCTGGAATGTGTCCCTGCGCGAAGCTCTCCGCGGGCCTCACGTCGACGACCATGGGCATCGCGGTGAACGGCGGCGCCGGCGCGGGCGCGTCGTTGAGTTTCAGCGCCGTCGCCAGGGCACGTGACTCGATGACCAGCTCGGGGCGCGCGTACCCTTTGGACTCCATGGGTGCATCGTATCGTTGACTTTCACGGCTTTGTTCTGCAAAGTTTAGGCATCGTTCACATGGAGCAGTCACGCGCGCTCGAACACATCGCCGAGATCCACGCCCGCATGGCGCGCGCCGATGTCTATCGGGGATGGCGGCCGGTGCCCGTTGCCGCTTCCGGACTCGTCGGGCTCGCGGCCGCCGCGCTGCAGCCTCAATCGCTCCTCACCGATCCTTTCCGCTTCGTCAGCTACTGGGCGGCGGTCGCCGCCGCCGGCATGCTGGTGGGATCGGCCGAGATCGTGTGGCAGTACGTCCGCGCGCCGGAGGGATATGAACGCCGGCGCACGCGTGAGGTGTTCGAGCAGTTCCTCCCGGCGCTCGCGGCCGCGGCCATCGTCACGCTGGCGCTCATGCGATGGAGCCTGACGCTCGTGCCGCTCCTGCCCGGCCTCTGGGCGGTGTTCTTCGGCGTCGGCATCTTCGCCGCGCGCCCGTATCTGCCCCGCGCCTGCACGCTCGTGGCGCTCTACTACTGGACGGCCGGTCTCGTGATTCTGTGGATCGGCCCGTCGGCCGATGCGCTCTCGCCGTGGTGGGTGGGCCTGACCTTCGGACCGGGACAACTGCTTGCCGCCGTCGCTGCCTACTATGAAGAAATCAAAGTCGCCAGACGCTGAAAACGGGCGCTTCGCCTATGAGGGACTCGACCGCGCGCTCCACGAGAAAGCGCGGCTCGGGATCATGACCTCGCTCGTGACGCGTCCCGAAGGCCTGAAGTTCGGTGAGCTCAAGCAGTTGTGCGCGCTCACGGACGGCAATCTGTCGCGCCACCTCGACGTGCTTCGCGAAGCCGGGCTGATCGAAGTGTGGAAGGGATTCGAAAACCGACGGCCGCAGACGCTCTGCCGGGTCACCGCCGACGGACGCCGGCGCTTTCTCGGGTATCTCGAGGAGCTCGAGCGCGTCGTGCGCGACGCGATGCCGAAGGCTTCGCGCAAGGACGAACGCGCGAAGGATCTGCCGGCGGGATTCGTGCCGGCGTCGTAACGATCGTCTCAGCCGGCGGCCGCTCCCAGCCACCGGCCGTTGCGCTCGCACACGCGCTGCTCTTCTTCCAGCTTGCGCAGGTGCGCGAGCAACGTCTCGCGCGCGGCCCCCTCGAGCGCGGGATCCAGCCCCGGATAAATCTCGCGCGTCAACGCGTCGATCGTGGCAGGCCCCGCGTCGATCGCGCCCATGATCTGCCGCTCGCGCAGCGCACGATGCGACACGTACTCGTCGATCAGGCGTCCCGCGTCTTCGATGATCGGTCCGTGCCCCGGGTAGACCCGCGCGGGCCCGAGCGCCTTCGCTGCCGCGAGCGATGCGAGATACTGCCGCAGGTTGCCGCCCGACGAGGTCGAGATCATCACGGAGCTGCCGCTGACGATCAGATCCCCTGAGAACAGCAGACGCGCGCGCGCCTCCCACAGGCACGCATGATCCCGCGCATGGCCCGGGCTCGCGATCACCTCCAGCTCGCCGTCACCGGCCGGCAGCCGCGCGCCCGGCTCGGCTCGACGGGTCGCGCCATCGCTCCCGCTCAGTGACCACACCTCGAGGCCCGGCCACTCCGCGCGCAGCCGGGGCGCTCCGGCTGCATGATCGTGATGTCCGTGCGTCACGAACACGCGCGCGAGCGGGCGTCCGCCGAGTGCGGCCCTGAGCTGCGCGATGTGCGCGTCCGCTCCGACGCCGGCGTCAACGAGGAGCGGTGACGCGCCGTCGACGAGCCATGTGTTGTTGCCGCGAGGGCCTGTAAACGGCCCGGGATTCCCCGCGGGCAGCAGCGTGATCATCGGGCGAAGGCGTACTTCACTCGGACCGACAGAAAATCGCGATCGCCGAACCGCGTGATCGCATCGTCGCCGTCACCGATGAACCAGCCGGCTGACGACTCGACCGACACGGCGTCGGCCGGCTTCCACGACAGCACGCCTCGCAGGAATGCGGCGCGGTCGGCCGGATTCGCGAGGGAGAACGCCCGCCACTCGAAGCGATCGCGGCTGAACGTGCGGCTGAACCCCGCGACGAGGCTGACGTTGGTGCGCGGCTCGGTTGTCGCGACCGTCACCGGCACGTCCTCGCGCCGCAGGAGCAGGGTCGCCGACAGCGTGAAGTCCCCCGCGCGCCGATCGACGCCGGCCCCCGCCTCCAGCGAATCGCCTTCGGCGACGAACGGAAGCCCCTCGACTTGAAGCGGGCGATTCGGAAACCACGCGGCCTCGGCCCTGAGCGCCCATTTGCCGCGCACCGTCTCGAGGTCTGCCCCGAGCATCGTGTAGCGCGGGTGTACCAGCCGCAGCGCAATCGGATCGAGCGGCTCGACGCCGGCGATCAGCGGGAACGGCACAAAGCCCCGCCACGCCGACACGCTCCAGTCGAGGCGTCCCGTCGTCACGCTTGCGCGCGCGCCTCCCTGCAGCGCTCCGGCGTCCGGTGAAATCCGATTGAAGCGCCGCTCCGGACATGTCACGCCTGATGGACACACCGGAGGCGGCAGATCGCGAAACAGGTTGAACGGCGACGAGCGCACGTCCAGCCGGTCGAAGGTGCCCGGACGGAACACGGGCGCGACGATGGCCTCGAGCGCGAAAGCCTCGCCGGCGAGCATGCGGCCGCGCACGAAGACGATCGGAAGCCGCGCTTCGCTCCGCCCATCGAGCAGGAAGCGCGAGACGTCGATCGGATTGACGACGTCGGTGGGCTGCACTTCGTCGAGGCGTCCCCACGCGAGGCGCCCCACGCCCGCGCGTATGTCGCCATAGCGGCCGCCCGCCTCCACCCAGGCCTCGAGCGCCTCGGCCCTGGCATCGCCGGTGCGGCCGTTGCGATCGGCGGCAAGACCGTCGGCACGGCCGGCGAGACGCAAGCGCAGCCATGGTTCCGGCTCGGCCTGCGCGTCGACCACCGCGCGCAGCCGAAGCTCGGTGACCGCAGGCGTTGCCGGCACGTTCGGAAGATGATCGACGAGCGCCGACACACTGCCGGTGATCGTCTGGGCCGTTGCGGAGGCCGACGCAGCCAGCAGACACGCTGCCGTGATCGCGGCGCGCTTGAGGCCCGGTCCGCGCGTGTTGCCGAAGAGCCGCGACAGCAGCACGATGGTCGCCGGCAGGATGAACACCTCGGCGAGGAACGCGACGATCATCGTGAGCGCCAGCAGCCCGCCGAACCATGCCGACGGGCGGTACTCCGACATCATCAGCACCGCGAAGCCGGCGCTGTTGATGATCGCCGTGGTCAGCGCCGCGCGCCCCTCGTAGATGGTCGCGGCTTCGATCGCTCCGGGAATCGTGGCGCCCTGCTCCCGTTCCCGCTTGAACCGGCTGATGAAATGAATCGTGTCGTCATCGACGACGCCGAGCGCGACGCTGGCGACCATGACCGTCGCGATGTTCAGGGAGATGCCGATCCAGCCCATGACCCCGAAGACCGCAAGTACCGGAAAGAGGTTCGGCACGACCGCCAGGAGCCCGTAGCGCGCCGATCTGAACACGAGGAAGATCACCGCGAACACGGTGACGAACGCGGTCGCGAAGCTGCTCACCTGCGACACGACCAGGTAGTGATCGAGCTGCGCGAAGAGCTTGCCCGATCCCGTGACGGTGGCCCGCACGCCTGTGCCCGCGAACGACTCCGCGGCGAAGCGCTCGACATCCGACACGTAGTCGAACAGCCGATCGGAGCTCATGGCCTGCAGCTTGATGGAGACCTGCGAGGCCGAGGCGTCGCTCGACACCATACGCTGCAGCTCGTGGCGTCCCTCGTCGCCGAGGGTGAACACGAACAGCTCCTGCGCGACCTTGTCCGGATCGTCGGGCACGACGGCGGCCGCGGCGTCGCCGCCCGCGAGTTCCTTGTTGATCCGCTTCACGTAGTCGGCAAGGGTCGTGACCTTGCGGACCTCCGGGAACGCTTCGATGCGCGTGGCGAGGGTGTCCATGCGCTTGAGCGTGTCAGGCTGCTGCATCGAGCCAGGCGGGCCCTCGAGCATGATCTGGAATCCGTACACGCCGCCGAGCTTCTGGTCGATGACCGCGGCCGATGTGCCCAGCGGATGCGTCTTGCTGAAGAACGCGATGTGATTCGTGTCGACTTGAAGGCGCGTGACGCCGGCAACCGCGATCGCCGCGAGCACGCCTGCCGTGATCATGATGGCCCTGGCGTGCCCGGTCGAGAACGCGGCGACGCGCCTGAGCGGCTCGAGGAACCATCGCTCCTGCGGCGGCGTGGTGCGCTCCGCCTTCATCCATACGAGCAGCGTCGGCACGAAGACCAGCGAGATCACGAAGTCGACCATCACGCCGACCGCCGCGCCCACACCGAAGGCCCTGACAGCGACCACGTCGCTGGTCGCGAGCGACAGCATGCCGAGCGCGGTCGTCGCGCTCGCCCCGAGCAGCGGCGGCGCCATGTGCGTGATGGTGCTCTTGAACGCCTGCTCGGGCGTCGCCCCTTCACGCATGGCCTGATCGAAGTGCTGCATCATGTGCACGTCATCGGCGATCGCGAGCACGATCACGAGCGGCACGATCATGCTGGCCAGCACGCTGAAGCTGAATCCCATCAGCGCGTACAGCCCCACCGTCCAGAACACGCTCACGCCGATGGCGGCCAGCGTCAGCACGGTCTTGCGCCACGAACGGAACATCAGATACACGGCGCTGAGCGTCAGAATCAGAATCGGCGGCGTGAACTTCGTCTGATTCTCGACGGTGATCCGGTTGTACGTCTCGCTGATCTCGAGGCTCCCGTTGTAGAACGCCTCGAATCCCGCCGGCAGCGCCGGATCGACGATCGCGTGGATGCGATCGATCACGCCCGCCCGCACATCGTCGACGCGCGCCTCGTCGAAACTGACGACGATCGCCGTGACGGTGCCGTCCTCCGAGATCAGATCGCCGCGCAGCAGATCATCCCCGAGCGCCCGTGCGCCGGCCGCCGCCGCGCCCTTCGGCACCACATCGTCAATCAGCGGGCGGACGTCGATGCCCCCGTCGTCATCCGCGGTCGCCGGAAGCGCGTCGACGACGGTGGCGGTCGACAGGCTGTTGACGCGCTCGACGGTCTCGACGCGCTCGATGTCGCCGCTGACGCGATCGATGAACGCGAATCCCTCGGCGCTGAAGAGGCGCTCGCGCGACGGCGCACGCACGGCGACGATCAACGTGCGTGTGCCGCCGAACTCGGCCTTGAAGCGCTCGTACTCCTGATAAACGGGATCGTCGGGTGAGAACCACGACGTCAGGTCGTTGTCGATGGTGGTGCGGCTGACGGACGGCGCGAACGCCAGCGCGCCGGCGACGATGATGAGGCAGAGGAGCGCGCGGAATCGCCAGATGAAGCGCGCCAGCGCGGCGCTCACCGCACTCCCCGTTCGAGCTGCACGCGGCTGAAATCGTCAGCCTTGAGGCCGACGTCGTACTCGGCCTTCTCGACGACGAGCTCCGTTCGCGTGCCCTCGAGTGCATCGGCCATCGTCATCGACGTCACCGTCCAGTAGCCGTCGAGCTTCTCGATCGCGCGCGCCGCGAACGCCTTCTGCTTTTCGTTCCGTCTGTTGAAGATCTGCGCCTCGACGGTGATGAGGATGTCCTTGCGCACGAGCGACACGACACGCGGGAACCGCGCGTTGGCATTCCGGCTCTTCGACTCGAGGCGCCAGACGGCGTGGCGCGACCCGTCGGGCGCGGTCCATGTGTCGTTCTCGGCGAGCAGCGCGTAGTCGTAATCGTCCAGCTCGCGGCCGCCGATGTCTTCGTACGTGAAGTCGGACGCGGCGAAGCTCTCCTGCGCCTCCGAGCCGGCGATGCGGCGCACGCGCCCCTGCGCCGGAAGATAGAGGAAGCGCTCGTCTTCGGCGGAGGGATGCTCCCAGACGAGGAAGCCAACGCCGCGGATATCTGCAGGCTGCGTGAAGTGCAGCAGCGTGCGGTCGCCCGGCGTCGGGCGCCCGGCGCCTCCCTGCAGGCCCTTGAGCGTGAGGGCGCGCTGCCGCTCGCGGCCGCGCCGATCGATCAGCGTCATGCGCATGCTCACGCGGCTGTCCTTGCCGGTGTCGCGCTCCTGCATGCTGCGGGCGATCCAGTGCGCGCGCGATTCGCCTGCTTTCTGCGGAGGCGTCTGGGCGGACACGGCGATGAGAGCGATGAAGAGGAACGAAAACAGACGAGTCATACGCGGTCGGAATTCTGCTGCCCGCCCGCAAAGCTGCGCGACAGCGCCTGGCGCCGTTCGGCATCGATCACGACGGGCGTCGCGCTGCTGTAGTCGTAACACACCAGCACCGTTCGCGCGGTCGTCATGAGCCGGCCGGTCGCGGCGTCGGCGATCTCGTAGTCGTAGGTGAAGCTGGTGCGGCCGATGCCGTTGAGCCCGATGCGCACTTCGAGCACGTCGCCATACGTCGCCGCGGCGCGAAAGTCGCACTCCACGCGCGCGAGGATGAGCCCCGTGCCTCCGGCGGCGGTTCTGGCGCTCTCACCCGTGAAGCCCCAGAGCCTGCGCCAGAGGCCGAAGCGCGCCTGCTCCAGATAGCTCAGATAGACGGCGTTGTTGACGTGTCCCATCGGATCGCAGTCCACGAAGCGGACTTCGATCTGGTGGATGTAGATGGGTGTCACGCGCGATCCAGACGCTTGCGCTCGAGCGCCCGCTCCGACTGCAGGCGTTCGAGCTCCACCTGCGAGTGATCGACAAAGCGCATCGCCGACGCAATCGCGTGGTGATTGGCTTTCTGATCGATCAGCGTGTGCATCTGCTGGCAGACGCGGCGATAGGCCGCGTGCCCCTGTGGCGCGGTGCGCAGCTCGATGAGGTGCATCGCTTCGCGTGCGTTCATGTGCATGTAGAAGCGCACGCGGTAGGCCATCGACACGGCGTAGGGCGCGATCGCCTGCAGCCCGGCTTTCATCAGGGCGTCCCACGTCGCTGCCGACCGCTCCATCACTTCACGGAAGTCGGGGCCGCCGCCGGCCTCTTCCACCGCGTCCGGAAGGGCGAAGCCGTGGCGCGGCGTCAGCGCCTGCCACTCGAGCGTGAGCATGCGATGGCGCTGCAGATCGCGGAAGGCGCCGTAGTCGGTGAGCACGTCGAAGCGGTACGACGTGCGCTCGAACGCCCGCCCCGGACGGTGGCGCCTGTTCCTGCGCTGCCCCGCATAGGCCGACAGCACCGACGCGCGCTGGTCGAGCGACAGGTGCCTCGCCACACCCAGGAGCTGATCGTCGGGAAGATCGGTCGAGGCGTAGAGTGCCGCCGCCACGACTTTCAGCTCCCCCTCGGGATCGAACTCGGTGAGCGTGACTTCGGCGCGCTCGTCCGGAAGCTCGCCGTCGAGCACCTGCGCGGCGATATCGGCGGCGTCCTCACGGACGCGCGCCAGGTACTCGCTCCAGACGCCGCCGCGCTCCGGCACGTCGACGCGCGTGAGAAACGCGGGAATCACCTTCCGCAGCTCCTCGAGCATCATCGCCGCATACGCGCGCGACTCTTCGAGCGGGCTCGCGCGGAGGCGCAGCAGCAGGGCTTCATACGCTTGGCCCGTGCCGTAGATCCCCACGCTCGACTGCGTCGCCGCCGGCAGCAGTCCGCGCAGAGTGTCGAGCGCCTTCGCGCGAATCGCGGCGCGATACACGAAATCGGAATCCTCTTCCGCCTTCGGATGGCGCGCGACGAAATGCTCGCGCATGCGCTCGAACCACGAGGCGTACACCTCGAACGCGCGATCGAGCGTCTCGACGAACTGCGCGCGTAGCGGATGGCCGTCCAGTTCCGCGGGCACGTGATAGCGCCACAGCCCGCCGCGCCGATCCGTGTACGGGATGTACCGCGTCGACTGCTCGAGATACGCCATCAGGCGTCCCCACTCGAGCTGCTTGGTCAGGATGTTCGAGGCGTCCTCGCATGCCAGGTGCACGCCGCCAAGCTGCGCGACGGAGTCGTCGCCGTAGTCGTTGAACACCTTCTGAAACAGCTGTTCCGCACGCCTGACGCCGACACCGGCAGCCTCCTCGGCCTGCGCGCGCCCTCTCTCGACGTTCTCGAGGAACTCGTCGAGAAACAGCCGGCGCAGCGACTTGGGTGTGCGGGAGTAGCGCGCGAACAGCGCCCCTTTGACGGTCTCGGGGAGATTGATCAGCGCGAAGACCGGCCGGTCGACGTTGGTAAAGTAGGGGGCCAGCGCGCGCGCTTCATCAGCCGTGAATTCGGGCGCGGCATCGGGGAGCACGTCAACGATTATATGAAAAGGATTCACGCCGCGTTCATCGCCGTCAGCGTCGTGGCCGTTGCCGCGGGGACAGTGTTGCTCCTGCTCCACCGGCCGCTGCCCCGCGTCAGCGGCGAACTCGCGGTGCAGGGGCTCTCGTCGCCTGTCGAGATCCTTCGCGACCGCTACGGCATCCCGCACATTCGCGCGGCGAGCCGTCACGATGCGCTCTTCGCGCTCGGGTTCGTGCACGCGCAGGATCGGCTCTGGCAGATGGAGGTTCAGCGGCGCGCCGCCGCCGGGCGGCTGTCGGAGATCCTGGGCCCGGCCGCGCTGCCCACCGACCGTTTCATGCGCACGATCGGTCTCGCGCGCGCGGCGCGCGCCGCCCACGCGTCGCTCGATCCGGAATCCGCCGCGTCGATTCGCGCCTACGTCGCCGGCGTCAACGCTTTCCTCGCTGACACGTCCGGCTCCCGCCTTCCGGTCGAGTTCGCCCTCACCGGCGCGCGCGCCGAGCCGTGGACCCCCGACGATGCGGTGGCGACGATGAAGCTGCTGGCGTGGATGCAGGGGATGAACTGGCGTGAGGAGCTGCTCCACATCAGGCTGACCGACAGGCTCGGCGCGGCGCGCGCGAGCGAACTCGTGCCCGGCGAACTCGACGGCGCCACGATCCTCCCGTCGATCTCCACGGAGAACGCCGCGGCCCTCGCGCAGATCGCGCGCGCGCTCGAACACCTGGCGCCCCCTTCGGCGGCGGCGAGTAACTCGTGGGTGCTCAGCGGCGCGAGGACGGCGACCGGCCGCCCGATTCTTGCCAACGACCCGCACATCCCCGCGCAGGCGCCGGCGTCCTGGTATCTCGCGCACATCACGGGCGGGTCGCTGGACGCCGCAGGCGCGACCTTCCCCGGCACGTGCGCGATCGTGATCGGTCACAACGCCCGCGTGGCGTGGGGGCTCACCAACGCCATGGCCGACGCGCAGGATCTCGTCGTCGTCCGGCATACCGAGCCTGTGACGTCGATCGCCGAAGTGATCAAGGTGAAAGGGCAGGCCGACGAGCACATGACGGTGCGTGTCAGCGAGGCTGGGCCGATCATCTCGGACCTCGTCGGGCAGCGCGGCTTGTTGGCGCTGCGCTGGACGGGGCTCGACCCCGCGGACGCCAGCGTGCGCGCCTTCTTCGGGCTCAATGAAGCCGCGAATGCCGCCGGCGTGCGCGACGCTTTGACGCACCTGCACGCGCCGGCGCTCAGCGTCGTCTACGCCGACGTCGACGGCGACGTGGGGTTCGCGGCGGCGGGGGCGGTGCCCGTGCGCGCGACGGCCGGCGGCGCCTGGACGGCACGCGCGCGGGCAGAGTCGATCGCATCGCTCGTCAATCCGGAATCCGGCTTCATCGTCACGGCCAACAACGCCATTGGCGGTCGCGGCCGGACGCTGAGTACGAGCTTCGAGGTGCCGTACCGCGCGGAGCGCATCACCGAGATGATCGAGCGGGAGCCGGCGCTCGCGTTGGCCGACGTCGCGCGAATGCAGCAGGATGTCGTCTCGCTTCAGCCGCGGGCGCTGCGCGCGCTGTTGTTCGACAGGGCGGAGCCGCGCGACGCGACGGGCGCCGCGGCGCTGGCGAAGCTGAAGGCGTGGGATGGATCGATGGCGCGCGGAAGCGCGGAAGGCGTGCTCTACAAGCGGTACTACGCCGAGACGGCGGCAGCGATGCTGCGCGACGACCTTGGGCCCGGGCTGTGGCAGGACTACCTGGCGGCGACGGCGTCGCTGTCGCGCGCGATGCATCGGTTCGCCGCGCGCGGCGGGGCCGACGGGTGGTGCGACGACATCGAGCTGCCGGGCCGGCAGACGTGCGGCGCCATGCTGGGTGAGGCGCTGTCGCGGGCGATCGAGGGGATCGCGCGCGAGCAAGGGTGCCGCCTGCAGGCCTGGCGATGGGACCGCGCCAACAGCGTCCGCTTCGCGCATGCGCCAATGGACGCCGTGCCGCTGCTGCGGCCAATCTTCAGCCGCACATTGGCGCGTCCCGGCGACCAGTACACCGTGAACCCGTCCATGGCCGTCAGGGATCAGATGCTCGTCGCGTCGTACAGGCAGATCCTCGATGTGGGTGACTGGGATCGCTCGATGTTCGTGATCCCGATGGGCCAGTCAGGGCATCCGCTGAGCGCGCACTACGCCGATCTACTGCCGCTCTGGAACGAGGGGCGCTACGTGCCGATGGCGTTCACGGACGGCGCGGTGCGGGCCGCCGCGTGGCACACGCTCACTCTTCGTCCTCGTCTTCGTCCTCAGTGAGCCAGTAGCGCTGGTACTCGTCGAGATACGACAGCGTTTCGAACGAGCGCATTCGATCGAAGAACAGCACGCCGTCGAGGTGATCGGTCTCGTGCTGGATGACGCGCGCGGGAAAGCCTGAGGCACGGAACTCGACGCGGCGGCCCTCACGATCCAGCGCTCGCACGAGGATGTCTTTCGCGCGCGGCACCTGGCCGCGGATGTCGGGAATGCTGAGGCAGCCTTCCCAGTCGGTTTCGACGACGCGCCCGACCTGCGTGAGCTCCGGATTGATCAGCGCCACGCGCGGCATGGGCCCGTCGTCGCTCAGGTCCGCGAGGGGAAGGTCGGCGTCGTTGCCGGCAACGAAAATCCGCAGCCCCTCGTACACCTGCGGCGCGGCCAGGCCGATGCCCTGATATTCGCCCATCGTCTCGAACATGTCGTCGATGAGACGCTGGATGTCGGGCGTCCTGATCTCGGCTTCCGTGAGAGGACGGGCTTTCTCGCGCAGGACGGGATGCCCCATGCGCGACACTTTGCGGATCGCCATCCCGCAATTATATGAAGACCACCTCGCCGCCGCCGAGTCCCTCGAGCTCCGGCACGCCGAAGATACCCGCCCACTGATCGGGCCTGGAGAGTTGCCGGGTGCCTGCAGGGACGAAATGGAAGAAGAGCAGCTCGCAGAACTGGCGTCCTTCCGAGCGCGGCAATGCGTCGCGGTAGTGCCACTGGCTGCTGCCCGAGAAGCAGACGGCCTGTCCGGGCTCGAGGGTGACGGGAGCAAACGCGAGCTCTCGTTTGACGGCGTCTTGCCAGCCGGCCCCCGCCGTCATCGCGGCGTCAGGCGCGGGCCACGGTAACGCCTCGCTGAAATAGATGGGCCACGGACCACTCTGGTTGACACAGAGATCGAGCGTCCACTTCGCCTGCGGAGAATCGAGGTGCAGCGGGCAGACGCCCGGCCCTCCGTAAAGGCTCAGAAAGTTGTACGTGGGCTCGACCGGCTCGCCGGCCGCCTCGCTCACGAGGCCGACCGTGCGACGGTGCAGCTCCGAAAAATAGGGATGGTTGTGCACAACGAATCGGCCAAACGCCCTGGCCTCGTGCAGCTCGAGATCTTCAGGACGCAGCGCGCTGATCGTTTCGCGAATCTCCGCGAAGGTCGACGCGTCGAAAACATGGTCGAGCACGGGAGTGTTGAAGCCCTGCGGCGCCTCGAAGACGCGCATCGCGTCGACGAAGCCGGGAAGGCGGGCGGGACATGCCTGCGCGATGATCTCGGTCGCGCGCGCATAGGCGGCCAGCCACCACGAGTCGTACCAGGGGAAGAGCCGGCTCCCCGGCCGGGCTAGCGTCATAGGGGATTATGCTATGCTCGCTCTTCCCCCAGACAACAGCTCCCAGAGGATTTTTGTTTATGAAGCGCTATATGTCCGTGGCCGTGCTTGCGGTCGTGACGGTGATCCCGGCGGGCTGCATCGAGTTTTCGCGCACGGCCTCGTCGCTGACCGGCCCGTCCGGCTCATCGCTGGCGGTCAGCACCCTCGCGGGCACATATCGATCGATCAACTCGATCACGACGGCCGACTCGTGCACCAACTTCGCATGGTCGGTGACCGACAAGACCGCCAACAGCGCGCGCGGCACCTTCAGCGCGTCGTGCCAGAACAACACGCTGCAGGTCAGCGGCACCGCTGAAGGCACCCAGACGGGCAACAACATCGTGTTCCTGGTCAACGCCAACGCGGTCTCCGCGGGCATCTCGTGCGCGATCTCGCTCAGCGGCACCGCCGTGGTCGAGACCAACCAGCTGCGCGTGCCGTACTCCGGCTCGTCCTGCTTCGGCAGCGTGAGCGGAACCGAAATCCTCAAGCGCGACTGACAACTTCTATTCGTAGAACGCCGTCCAGGGCTTCGCGACCTTCAGGGCGGCGTTCACGTTCTCGATATTCTTCACGCCTTCATCTTCCAGCCACGCGCGGAACGCAGCGCCGCCCTGCTTGCCGTACACGGGAATGCCGTCTTTCCACGTCGCCCGGCCGCACAGCACGCCTGAGAAGTTCGTGTCCGCCTCGGCGGCGAGGGCGAGCGTCTCGGTGAACTCTGCATTGCTGACGCCGGCCGACAGATAGATGAACGGCTTGGTCGCGACCGCCGCCGATGCGCGGAACGCCTTGATGGCTTCCTCGCGCGTGTAGGCCGCCTGCCCCTTCCCGCACACCGCGCCTTCGACGAACTGCATGTTGATCGGCACTTCGACCTTCATGACGTCGACGCCGTAGCGGTCTTTCGAGAACTCCTGCATCGCGCCGGTCACGATGTCGGGCTTCTTCCTGGCGTACTCGATCGTTTTTTCGTCCGCGCCTTCCTCGTACCCGACGAACTCGAGGAAGAACGGGATGTCGTTGGCGCGGCACTCGTCGCCGATGCGCTCGACCCACGCGTGCTTGAGCTCGTTGATCGGCTTCGGATCGAACGGCGTGTAATAGAGCAGGATCTTCAGGCAGTCGGCGCCCGCTTCCTGCAGACGCCGCACCGACCATACGTCGAGCAGGTCGGGCAGGCGCCCGGGCTCCGCCTTGTCGTAGCCGGTCTTCTCGTACGCGAGTAGCAGCCCGGCGTTCTTCGCGCGGCGCTTCGACGCCGGCAGACCCCATTCGGGATCGAGCAGGATCGCCGTCGCGTGCGGCGTGAGCACTTCGGTGACGATGGTCTTGAACTCCTCCATCATCGCGTCGGTGATCTCGCCGCCCTTCTCCTTGGCGAGCGCCTTCTGCAGCGAGCCGCGCTGATCCATCGCCGCCGCCGCAATCACGCCGCGCGCGTCCGATACGGCCTTCATGCCGGCCAGCTTCCCAGGTGTGAGCCTCACGTCTGTTCTCCTCCGCCCTGCAGGGCGACCGATTTTACCATCGGAAATCTGAAGTCCCTGACCGCCGCGCCCGCGACGGCCGCTTGCATGAGCGCCCCTGCGTCGAGCGCCCGCTCGGCCGCCTCGACTCGTTCAACCGTGCTGCGCGTCGCCGGATGCTTCGGCGTGAACAGGGTGCAGCAGTCCTGATCGGGAATGATCGAAATGGGAAACGTCCCGATCAGTTTCGCCGCCTCCACGATCTCGTCCTTGTCCATCCCGACCAGCGGACGCAGCACGGGCATTTCCGCCGCGGCGTCGATGACCGTCATGTTCTCGAGCGTCTGCGACGCGACCTGGCCAATCACTTCCCCCGTGACGAGGGCTTTCGCACGCACCTTCATCGCGATCTGCGACGCAATCCTCAGCATCAGCCGGCGGTACACGACGACGCGCAGCGCGGGCTCGACGGTCATCAGCGCCTTCTGCTGGATGTCGGCGAACGGCACGAGATACAGCCGCGACCGGAGCTGCCACGACGTCAGCAGCCGCGCGAGTTCCTCGGCCTTCTCCTGCGACGCGCGCGACAGCACGGGATAGCTGTGGAAATGAATGAAGTAGACGCGGCAGCCGCGCTTCATCATGCGCCACGCCGCGACCGGCGAGTCGATCCCGCCCGATAGCAGGCACGCCACCCGGCCGCTGACGCCGGTGGGCAGGCCCCCCGCCCCCTTCTCACGGCCGAACGAATAGAACGTCTCGTCGCCGAGCATCTCGACGTGAATCGTGAGCTCCGGCTTGCTGAGATCGACCTTCCACCCGGTCGCGGCCTGCACAACGGCGCCGATCTGTCGCTCGATGTCCACCGACGTCATCGCGTGGCGCTTGTCGGCGCGGCGCGCCGCGATGCGGAACGAGGCGGCCTGCCGTCCGTCGAGCCCTTCGAGAATCTCCGCGCCAAGACGATCGAGATCGATCCCGGTGCGGCCGGCACGCGCGAAGTTGCCGACACCGAAGACGCGCGACACGCGCCCGCGCACGTCGTCGAGATCAGCCTCGGGAGAAAGCTCCATCTCGAACCGGCCGTTGAGCACGCGTATGTAGGCCACGCCGGCGTCCGCCGTCGCGTCACGCAGATTGCGCACGAGCCGCGAGACGAAGTACGGACGATTGCGCCCCTTCAGGGCAATTTCGTTGTAGTGAATGACGATGGATCGCACGATTAGTCAGCGGCAACCTGAGAGCAACCGGGCCGCGCGGTTCCCGCTGCGCACGGCTCCCTCTATTGTCCCCGGCAATCCGGTCGCGAGCCAGTCACCTGCGAGAAATAAACCATCGAGAGGCGTTCGCTCCTCCGGACGAGCCGGCGCGCCCGGACGAACCGAAAACGTCGCCTGGCGCTCGCGGATGACCGTCGCCCGCACGACGGTGGCCCCGGCGGCTCGGGGAAGCGCCGCCCGCAGGTCGGCCGTGATCGTCGCGATGATCTCGGTGTCGGTGCGCCCGGCGAGCCCTGTGGCCGCGCTTGTGATCACCGAGATGTGCGAGGCGGTGCCGCCGGCAATCGCGCCCCGGTCGAACGCCCACTGCGCCGTGCGCCCCACGAACCCGATGAGCTCCGTATCGAGCACCGGGAGGTCGTACCAGAGATTGACGGTGACGATCGGCACCGGTGCCATCGCCGACGCCGCCCCGGCGATCGGGCGTAGCGCTTCCGGCACACCCGGCTCGAACAGCGTCCCCACCGCATGCCACGGCACTGCCG
>JALYRV010000155.1 GCA_030855205.1 Acidobacteriota bacterium
CGATTGGATCGATCGATGCGCCGGCGCTCATCTCGCTGCGTCTCGCGCTGTTCCAGTTGCGCCATCTCTCCCGTACGCCCGCGCATGCGGTGCTCAACGACGCGGTCGCGATCACCCGCAGGGCCCGCGCCACGCGCGCGGCAGGGTTCGTCAACGGCGTGCTCCGCGGGGTGTTGCGCAACGGCGTGGACGCCGGCCTGCCGCCGCGTCCGTCAGGCGAGGACCGCGGCGAGTGGACCGCCTACCTGTCGACCACCATGTCGCATCCGCGCTGGCTGGTCGAGCGCTGGATCGATCGGCACGGGCTCGAGGCGGCGGACCGCTGGACGGCGTTCAACAACCAGCCGGCCCCCATGACGCTGCGCGTCAACACCACGCGAATGACGAGCGACGAGGCGCGGACGCGCCTTGCGGCTGAAGGGATCGAGACGGTGCCGGGCACGCACGCGCCTGACTCCCTCATCGTCACCAGCGGCAACCCGATTGGATCGGTCACCCATGACGCGGGGCTGGTCGCGCTGATGGACGAAGCGTCACAGCTGGTCGGCGTGCTCGCGGGGTCGGTGCTCGGCGGCCGCGTGCTCGACGCGTGCGCCGCGCCCGGAGGCAAGACGCTCGTACTCGCGTGCGAGATGCCGCGAGACGGGCTGCTGATCGCGGCCGACCGTCGGGGACGCCGCGTGGGCCTGCTGCGGCAGTCTCTCGAGCGCTTCGGCCTCGGCCGCGTGCCTGCCGTGCAGCACGATCTCGGCGCCGGAGCACCCTTCACCGGTCTCGACGGCGTCCTCGTCGACGCGCCGTGCTCCGGGCTGGGCACGATCCGTCGCGACCCCGACATTCGCTGGCGGCGCGCGGAAGCGGATCTCGCGCTGCTGGCCGACACGCAGCGTGCCCTGCTGGCCGGGGCCGCGGGCGCGGTGCGGCCAGGCGGGCGCGTGGTCTATTCGACGTGCTCGAGCGAACCGGAGGAGAACGAGGCCGTCGTCGATGCGTTTCTCGCTGACCACAGCGCCTTCGCGCGCGTGCCGGCGAGCGACCGGTTCACGACGCTGCTCGACGAGCGCGACGACCTGCGCACGCTGCCCCATCGCGACGCACTCGAAGCCTTCTACGCCTGCGTGCTCGAACGGAAGCGGTAGGTGGAGCAGGTTGGGCCTACCCGACCTGCCCGACGTGCCCGACCTGCTCAACCTACTCATCTACCCCGCTTTCTAGTACCCTTCCCTTCTCCATGGCTTTGTCGAACCGCGTCTGGGGCGCTGGGCGGATCGTGATCATCGGCGGCGCGCTGCTGGGCACCTACCTGCTGTTCGCGGCCGCGGCGCTGCGCGTCGCTGTGCGCAGCCGCGAAGTGCCCGTGCCTGACCTGACGGGACGGTCGATCAATGAGGCGAGCGCGCTGCTCGCCGACGCCGGACTGGCGCTGCGCGTCGAGGAGCGGCGCCGGATCGATCCGAAAGTCCCCGCCGGGCACGTCATCACACAGGAGCCGCAAGTCGGCGCGAAGCTGCGCAGCGCGCGCGGCGTGCGCGTGTACGTGAGCGCCGGCGTCCGCTCCGCCTCGACGCCGAACCTGGTCGACGCCTCGGAGCGCACGGCCACGCTGCAGCTCGAGCAAAGCCAGATCAAGCTCACGCACGTCGCCGAGATCCGATCGGCGCGGTATGCGCTCGACACCGTCATCGCGCAGGACCCGCCACCGGCCTCATCGGCCGGCGAGGTGTCGCTGCTCATCAACCGCGGAGAACGGGGCACGACGTACGTAATGCCCGACCTCATCGGTCTGGCCGGCGACCGGGCGGCCGAGCTGCTGCGCGCGACCGGCTTCCGCGTCTCGGTGGTGGGCTCGCATCCGTATCCCGGTATCCCCCCGGGCGTCGTGCTCCGCCAGAATCCGCAGCCCGGCTTCCAGGTCGCGCCAGGCGAGCCGATCTCGCTCGAGGTCAGCCGGTGACGCGCGTGGATCCGGCGACGGTGCGCATCTCTCCCTCGCTGCTCGCAGCCGACTTCACGGCGCTCGCGGCTGCCGTGCGCGCCGTCGAGGCGGGCGGCGCGGATCTCATTCACGTCGACGTCATGGACGGGCACTTCGTGCCCAACATCACGATCGGCATCCCCGTCGTGCGCGCGCTCAAGCGCGTCGCCACCAGGCCGCTCGACGTGCATCTGATGATCGAGGCGCCCGATCGGCACATCGACGCCTTCGCCCAGGCCGGCGCGGCGACGATCACCGTGCACGCCGAGGCCGCGACACATCTGCACCGCACGCTCTCGCACATCAGGGCGCTGGGCGCCCGCGCGGGCGTCGCGCTCAATCCGGCGACGCCGCTCTCGGCCATCGAGGAAGTCGTGGCGCTCATCGACTGCGTGCTGATCATGACGGTCAACCCGGGCTTCGGCGGCCAGGCGTTCATCCCCGAAAGCTACGACAAGGTGCGCCGCACGCGCGCGCTGCTCGACGCGCGCGGCAGCGCCGCCAGCATCGAGGTGGATGGCGGCGTCGATCACGGCAATGCCGCAGCCCTCGTCGAGGCTGGCGCCGACATCCTCGTCGCCGGCGCCGCGATCTTCTCGTCCGATCCCGACGGCCGCACCGGCGAGGCCACCCGCCTGACCAGGACGCTGCGCGACGCGTTGCGGCGGCCCTGACCCGTGCCCGTCTCAGACACCCGCCTGCGCGTGCGCTATGCGGAAACCGACCGCATGGGCGTCGTCTACTACGCCAACTACCTCGTCTGGTTCGAGGTCGCGCGGGCCGATTTGCTCCGCGCCCTCGGATGGACCTACCGCGAGATGGAAGAATCGGGCGTGTCCCTGCCGGTGATCGAGGCGCGCTGTCAGTATCGGGCACCGGCGCGATACGATGATGAGATCGTCATCCACACCGAGGGCTGGATACGATCCCCGGTTCGCATGGAGTTCGCGTACCGGGTGTCACGGGTTTCCGACGGCGTGCTCGCGGCCGAGGGTCTCACGATGCATGCCGCGCTGGGGAACGATGGGCGGCCCTGCCGCCTTCCCGGCCGCATTCGCGACGCATTCAAATGAACGCACTTGTGACCGGCGCCGCCGGCTTCATCGGCTCGCACCTGAGCGCCGCGCTCCTCGATCGAGGGGCGCGCGTGACCGCGCTCGACTGCTTCACGGACTATTACCCGCGACGCATCAAGGACGCCAACCTCGCGGTCAACGAGGGACGCCCCGGCTTCCGGTTCGTCGAGTCGAGCATCGCGGATGCCGATCTGCCGGCGCTGCTCGACGGCGTCACCCATGTGTTCCACCTCGCGGCGCAGGCCGGCGTGCGGAAGAGCTGGGGTCGCGATTTCCAGATCTACACGGTCAACAACGTCGACGCCACGCAGATGCTGCTCGAAGCCTGCGTCG
The DNA here is from genome assembly GCA_030855205.1 of Acidobacteriota bacterium. Lineage (GTDB taxonomy): Bacteria > Acidobacteriota > Vicinamibacteria > Vicinamibacterales > SCN-69-37 > JALYRV01. The sequence goes on from JALYRV010000155.1 coordinate 3,385, forward strand.
GCCGTCCGATTGAAAAGCTCGTCTACGCGTCGAGCTCGTCGGTCTATGGCGACGCCGTGGCCATTCCGATGACCGAGCTGGCGCTGCCGCAACCCGTCTCCCCGTACGGCGTGACCAAGCTGGCCGCCGAGCAGCTCTGCCACCTCTATACGGTCAACCACGGTGTGCCGACCGCGTCGATGCGGTATTTCACCGTCTACGGTCCGCGGCAGCGCCCCGACATGGGCTTTCACCGCTTCATCCGGGCCGCGATCGAGGGGCAGCCCATCGCGCTCTACGGCGACGGCGGGCAGACGCGCGATTTCACCTTTGTTGCGGATGCCGTGGCCGCCACCATCGCCGCAGGGGACCGCGGACGCCCCGGCGCCGTCTATAACATCGGCGGCGGATCGCGCGTCACCATCAACCACGTGCTCGAGCTCATCGCCGAGGCGACCGGACGCCGTCTCGACATTCGCCGCGAGTCTGCCCAGAAGGGGGACATGCGCGACACCTTCGCGGATTCGTCGCGCGCCCGGCAGGATCTCGGCTGGGGACCCCGTACCTCGCTGGCCGAGGGGATCGCGGCCGAGTGCGCCTGGCTGCAACAGGCCCTGCCCATGCTGTCGGGGGGCGGGGTCGCGCCGTGACTACGTTACGAACTTTGAGGAGCCTTTCGATGCTACGCCTGTCTTCGTCTTCACGTCTCGCCCGCCGCGCCCTGCCGCTTGCGGTGCTGGTCATCGCGCTCGGCGCCGCCGCCTGCGCGGGCCGCGCGCCGATCAATCCGCCGGCCGACGCGCCCGAGCCCGACAAGTACCTCTACGACCAGGGCATGGCACAGCTCGGCAACAAGAAGTGGCTGACGGCGCGCGAATACCTGCGCCGCCTCGTCGACGGGTACCCGCAGTCGACGTACCGGGCCGACGCCAAGCTCGCGATCGGTGACACGTTCCTCGGCGAAAACACGCCGGAGGCGCAGGTCTACGCGCTCAACGAGTTCCGCGAATTCCTGACGTTCTTCCCGACGCACGCGCGGGCCGACTACGCGCAGTTCCGCCTGGCGATGTCGCACTACCAGCAGATGAACGCACCGCAACGCGATCAGACCAACACGCGCGATGCGATCCGTGAATTCGAGGCCTTCGTCGAGCGCTACCCCGCTTCGAAGCTCCGGCCCGACGTCGAGGCCAAGCTGCGCGACGCGCGCGACCGCGTCGGCCGCGCCGACTACGAAGTCGGCCTGCACTACTACCGCATGAAGTGGTACCCGGGTGCGATCGATCGCTTCACGGCCCTGCTCGAGCGCGACCCGAAGTTCAGCGACCGCGACGCGGTCTACTTCTACATGGGGGAGATTCTGTCGGCGAAGGAAGTGAACCGCGCCGCCGAAGCGCTGCCCTACTACGATCGGATCGTGAAGGAATTCGAGAAGAGCGAATATCTCGAGCGTGCCGTCAAACGCATCGCCGCGATGAAGGCAGGCCCCGGCAAGATCTGAGGCCGCTATGGCGACGTGTTGATGACGTGGTTGAAGCGGCGGTAATAGTCGACCGCCGACACCAGCGCGGTCAGCGCGGCCACCCACAGCGCCACCTGCCCGATGATATACAGCGGGCCGAGGTGGTCCTTGCCGAGCATCAGGGCGAGGATCGCCACGATCTGCGCGACCATCTTGAACTTGCCGAGCGGTGAGGCTTCGATGATGTGTCCTCGCCCGTGCGCCATGGCCCGCAGCAGCGTCACGGCGAACTCGCGGCCGAGAATCACCGCCACCATCCAGGCCGGCGCCTGCCCCATCTGCACGAGCGACACCAGCGCCGCGGTGACGAGCAGCTTGTCGGCCAGCGGATCCATCAACTGCCCCAGCGTCGTCACCTGCTTCCGGCGGCGCGCGAGATAGCCGTCGAGCCAGTCCGTGAGCGACGCGACGGCGAAGATGGCGGCGCCCACGAGCTCGTGACGCACGCCGAGGATCATCCGGCCCTCGAACTTGGTCAGCAGCACGACGACGAGCAGCGGTACGAGCACGATCCGGCCGATCGTCAGGGCGTTCGGCAGGTTCAGGCGCGAAGGCGCGGGCACGGCGCGATTCTACTTCGGAGTGCTAAACTTTCGAATTGTCATGAAGGCGATTCTGCTGGCCGGCGGCATGGGCACCCGCCTCCGCCCCCTCACCGCGCACATCCCGAAGCCGATCGTCCCGATCTTCAACCGTCCGTTTCTCTACTACCAGCTCGACCTCCTGCGACAGATTCCCGAGATCGACGAAGTCATCCTCAGCCTGAACTACCAGCCGCGCCGCATCGAGGAGATCTTCGGTGACGGATCGGATCTGGGCCTGCGCATCCGCTACGTCGTCGAGCCGCAGCCGCTCGGCACGGCTGGTGCGATCAAGTACGCCGAGGAGTTCCTGCGGGATTCGGTGGTCGTGTTCAACGGCGACGTGCTGACGCAGATCGATCTGGCCTCGGTCATCAAGCTGCATCGCGAGCGCAAGGCGAAGGCGACGATCGTGCTCACGCCGGTCGACAACCCGTCGGCGTATGGGCTCGTGGAGACCGACGCCCAGGGCAACGTCACGCGCTTCCTCGAGAAGCCCAAGGCCGACGAGATCACGTGCGACACGATCAACGCCGGCATCTACGTGCTCGAGCCGGAAACGTTCGACCGCATTCCGGCCAACACGAACTGGTCGATCGAACGCAGCTACTTCCCGTCGCTCGTCGAGCGGGGCGAGACGTTCGTGGCGTACATCTACCGCGGCTACTGGATCGACATCGGCACGCGGGAGAAGTACATGCAGGTGCACCGCGACATCATGGACGGGCGTTACCTCGCGCCTCCCTTCTCCGGCGCGTCGGCCATGGCGTGGATCGCGCCGGGCGCGAAAGTCGAGGAGGGTGCGCTCGTCGAGGGGCCGTGCTTCATCGACGAAGGCGCCACCATCAAGAGCGGCGCGCGCATCGGCCCCTACTCGGTCATCGGGCATCACTGCCACATCGACGAGAAGGCCGACATCAGCGGATCGGTGATCTGGCCCAACAGCTGGGTGGGCGCTGACGCGAACGTCTCGGACGCCATCGTCGGCCGGCACTGTCACATCGGGCGGGCCGCCACCATCGGCGCCGGCGCCGTCATCGGCGATAAATCGGTCATCACGGACTTTTCGACGACATGAACATCAACACATCCATCTTCAAAGCCTACGACGTCCGCGGCATCTATCCTGGCGAACTCAACGAAGACGCCGCGCGGCTGATCGGCCGGGCGTTCGTGACGTATCTGGGCGCGACGCGCATCGGCGTCGGCCGCGATATGCGCGTGTCGTCGCCGTCGATGGCTGCGGCGTTCATCGACGGGGCGCGCTCGCAGGGCGCGTCAATCGTGGACTACGGGATGATCTGCACCGACATGCTCTACTTCGGCGTGGCGCGCGACGGCCTCGACGGCGGCGTCATGGTCACGGCGTCGCACAATCCGGGCCAGTACAACGGCATGAAGATGGTGCGCCGCGAAGCGTTCCCGCTGAGCGGCGACGAGGGGCTGGTCGAGATCCGCGAGATGATCGCGAAGGGCACCATTCCCGCGCCGTCAGGAGCCGAGGGCGGGATCGAGACGAAGCCGCTCCTCGACGACTACCTCGCACATGTACTTTCGTTCATCGATATCGGCGTCATCAAGCCGTTTAACGTCGTCCTCGACGCCGGCAGCGGCATGGGAGGGCTGGTGGCGCCGCCGCTGTTCGACCGACTGCCCTGCAGGACGACGAGGCTTTGTTTCAATATCGACGGCACGTTCCCGAATCATGAAGCGAATCCGCTGATCGAGGAGAACCGCAAGGACATCGTCGAGCGCGTGATTGCCGAGAAGGCCGATATCGGGATTGCCTGGGACGGAGACGCCGACCGGTGTTTCTTCATCGACGGATCGGGCGAGTTCATCGCGGGCGACTTCATCACGGCGCTGCTCGCGGAGGCCTTCCTCCTGAAGCATCCGGGCGCGAAGATCGTGTACGACGTGCGCGCCAGCTACGCGGTGAAGGACGTCGTCGCGCACTACGGCGGCACGGCGCTGATGAACAAAGTGGGCCACTCGTTCTTCAAGCGCCGCATGCGCGACGAGAACGCGATCTTCGGCGGCGAGGTAACGGGGCACTACTACTTCCGCGACAACTTCTACGCCGACAACGGGTTCATCCCGGCGCTGCTGATTCTGGAGCTGATGTCGAAGAAGGGGCAGACGCTCAGCGAGCTGCTCGCGCCGCTCCGGGCGAAGTACTTCATCTCTGGCGAGATCAACACGAAGGTCGCGGACATGACGCTCATTCCCGCGAAGTTGGACCAGCTCGCGGCGAAGTACTCGGACGGCACGACCTACCAGATGGACGGCTTCTCGGTCGAGTACCCCGAATGGCACTTCAACGTGCGCGCGTCCAATACGGAGCCGCTGCTGCGCCTGAATCTCGAGGCGCTGACGCCGGAGATGATGGAACTGAAACGCGACGAAGTGCTCGCCGTCATACGGAGCTGAACGCGTTGCCTGTGAGTGTGGAGCGGGCTACGGGGATCGAACCCGTGTCCGAGGCTTGGGAAGCCTCTGTACTACCATTGTACTAAGCCCGCTCGCGTGCCTTCAGTTTACCTCACGACTCGAATCGCGAACAGCCTGCGCTCGCGGGTTTCATCGCGGGTGGCCTCGATCTCGATCACATAGTCGCCGTCGGACAGGGGTGCGAGCGGCAACTCCGCGACGATCCAGCGCACGCCCGCGGCGTCGATCCGTTCGCGCGGCGCGAGCGGAATGCTGAGCGGCTTGCCGAGGCGGTCGAGCAACCGCGCGCCGGACGGAATGGCGCCCGCGGCGAGCGGGGCCTCGATCGTCGCGCGCTCGGTCCGTCGATAGCGGCCGTCTGCCGCGGGCATCAGCGCCCGTGCGAGTCCACGAAACGACAGTGCCTCTCCAATCAGCCCCGTGGCCGCGGCGGGCACGGTGACGCCGGCATCCGCGGCGCCGGCGG
>JALYRV010000156.1 GCA_030855205.1 Acidobacteriota bacterium
GCCCCGCCTTCACGACCGACCTGACACCAACATTGTTTCGACTGTTGGGACACGATCCGGTGCCACCGCAACCATTCTTTGGCGAGTCGCTCGCCGTTGTGCCAGGGGAAGTCCGGCCGGCTCCGCGTGACCGCATGCTCGCCGCCAGCTACGGCAGCGTCTACGGCGCGTTGCTGGATGGCGCCACCCGGCTGTATGTGGCCGACGCCATTCAGCGGCGCGAGATGGCGTTCACCATCGGCGACGGCGCGGTGTCAGGATCGGCCACGCCGGTCACGCCCGCCATTCGGCGGCAGGGTGGCGACCTGATTCGCGCGACCGTCGATGCGATTGCGCGGCAGTACAAATTCAGCCCGCCGCCGCGATAGTGGTCGCGGGCATCCGTCCTGCTCGCTGCCCACTCGATGCTCGGCACCCATCTCAACATCACGTATTGCTCACAGCGCGGCTGAGGCGGTTCGTCCTTGACCAGCTTGCGAGCCACCCCGTCCGCAAGCGACGGCCGTGTAGTTGCAATGCCTTCGGACGTGTATCGCTCCCGGGCGCCAACAGACGCCCGGCCACCCCTGGTCGCCACGACATCTCGCGACGCCAGAATTGAGGAGAATGTAAATGAAAGCCTATGGAATTACGGCGTTGATCGGTGCCGCTCTGGTGCTGCCTTTCACGGCTGCAGCATGGTCAGGGCAGGAGACGCCGATGAAGCACGCGCAGGATATGGGCATGAAGCCGATGATGATGAACATCGATCGGCCGATGGTCGACAAGATCACCAGCACCTGGAAGGCGGAGCCGAAAGCGCTCGCCGCAAAGATCATCGCGAAGTACGGCCTGCCCCAGGAAGCGTCAGCCAACCGTCTGATCTGGATGAACAACGGTCCGTGGAAATGGTCGGAGCTCGTGAACGAGGAAATCCAGCACGACTTTCCGATGCCGCACCACGACATGTTCAAGCAGGCCATCGCGTGGAAAGTGCCCGCCGACAAATTCGACGAGCTGGCTGAGTATGACGGCAGCATCATCGTCGAGCGCACGAAGGGGGAAGTGGCGGCACGGTGCGACAAGGAAGAGGCGAATTTCCTGGCGATCAACCTGGCTTACGACGTCGTGATGGGAAAGAAGAGCTCCAGCGACGCGCGGAAGGCCTACACGGAAGCCATCAGCGAAAAGAAGCACGCCGAATACATGAAAGGCTTCATCTTCACTCCGCCGACCGGCATGCAGGGAGACCCGGACAAGGCCACGATCGACAAGAGCAAGATGATGATGATGAAGCAGCCGAAGTAGTTGGAGGATGGGTGGGGCAGCGGGGCTGCCCTGCCACCCCTTCGCTACCGCTTGCGCAAGCCGCTGTCGATGAACGCGATCAGGTTGTCGCGCAGCGCCACGCGGTCTTCGTCGCGCAGATACATCATGTGGCCGGCCTCGTAGTATTTCAACGTGACGTTCTTCTGCAGGCGCGCCGGAATGCCGAGGTGCGACATCGTGAATTCAGCCGGGAAGAACGGCGTCGCCATGTCGTAGTAGCCGTTCTCGACCTGTACGACCATGTGCGGGTTGGCGATCATCGCCGCGACGAGGTCTCCCTGCACGTTCGGTGCGGCGGGGAAGAAGAAGCCGCCGCCGCGCCGCGCCCATGTCCACCGTCCGCCGGCGCCATTGGTGTTGCGATAGGGCCGGTCGTCGCCGAACTTCAGCACTTCGCGGGTGTAGTGGTTGACCGCTGCGGTGTACGCGCTCCCGACGGCGTTGTTGAATGGGTCTCCTTCGGCGTTCTCGGTCAGCTGGTTGAACGTGTCACCGGCGAAGCGCGCGTCGATCCGGCCGGCCGTCATGCGCCGCGATCGCATCAACTCGGCGTTGAACTGCCCGAGCGTCGGACGCAGGTTTGCCCGAACAAGATAATCCTCCGACAGTCCGGTCATCGCGGACAGGCGCTTCGCGACCGCGCGCATCTCCGCCTCGGTCAGCGCCGCTCCCTTCATAAGCGCCGACGCGTAGTCCGTGACCGCATACTGCCGCGCGTCGGCGAGCAACTTCTCGAGCGACGCCGGACGTGAGGCCAGCGCCTCGTGATACCAGGCGACCGCCGCGTAACTCGGAAGGTAGAACATGTAGGGCCGATCGTCTCCAGGCGCGAAAGTGATCGAGGAGAGGTCGAGCACCATCGACAGCAGGTCGACGCCGTTCAGATGCACGCCGCGCTGCTGCAGCATGTTCGCGACGACCGCCGCGCGGAAGGTGCCGTAGCTCTCGCCGATGATGAACTTCGGCGAGTTCCAACGGCCGTTGCGGCTGAGCCACGTCGTGATGAACTGCGCGAAGCTCGCCCCGTCGGCGTCGACGCCGTAGAAATCCGATTCCTTGCCTTTGCCTGCGATCCGGCTGAAGCCGGTGCCCATCGCGTCGATGAAGACGAGGTCGGTGCGATGGAGGATCGTCTCGCGATTGTCGACAATCGGGTACGGCGCCGGCGCCGTGTACTGGTCGTTCGACGTCACGACGCGCTTCGGACCGACCGATCCCATGTGCAGCCACATCGACGCGGAGCCCGGTCCACCATTGAAGAGGAACGTCACCGGACGGCTGCTCGCGTCGGCGTCGCCGCTCCTGACGTACGACACCGAGTACATCAGCCCAATCGTCTCGCCATCATCGTCCTCGATGGCCGTCGTCCCCGCCTTGGCGGTGTAGGGAATCGTCTGGCTTCCCAGTTTCAGCGTGTGTTGCGTGGCCGACCACTCTTCGGCCGGCGCCTTTGCAGGCGTGACGGCGGGCTGGGCCGACTGCACGGGCGGAGCAGGCGCCTGCCCGCGGGCCGGAGACGCAACGGCCATGGACGCGGCGATGACGATGAGCGTGACGAGTTGACGCATTCGAGACCTCGGGAATGAAGGTGCGTACGGCGGAGGGTACACGGTCACTTCTCCGGCAGGTTGCCGTAGAACTTCCAGTTGATGTCCATGTCCCGCGTGAGCTTCTGCTTCGTCATGCGGAGCCGGAGCAGGGCGACGGGCATGTTGCCCTGTCGCAGCAGCTCGTCATGAAACGCCTTGTTCGTCATCTGCTTGCTGTCGACGAGCTCGCGGCGAAGGCCGCGGAACTGCAGGCCGCCGAGCAGATAGGCCGCCTGGTAGAGCGGCTGGTTCTGGTACTGCGGCGACTCGAACGACCGGCGCACTTCGGCGGTCGCGTTGTCGCGCTCGTGCCCGATTTTGTCGACCAGGAAGTCAACCGCCTGCAGCGGCGTCCACTGGCCCATGTGGAAGTTCAACGAGAAGATGATGCGCGCGCAGCGGTGCATGCGCCAGAACAGCGCGCCGATCCGTTCCTCGGGCGTCGTGTTGAAGCCGAGTTCGTAAAGTGTGAGTTCCCAGTAGAGCGGCCATCCTTCGCCATAGAACGGGCCGCCGCTCGTCAGAGACGGACGATAGTCGCGATACCGCTGATTCATGTAGCCGACGAGGTTGTGGCCCGGAATCAGCTCGTGGTGCGCTGTCGCGTTCGAGAAGTTCGGGTTGTTGCCGCGCATGCTCTGCATGCGCGCGTCGAACTCCATTGCGGCGGTGGGATACGAAACGATGATGTGGTCGCCGCCGAGAAAGAACGGATTCACCTGCTGCGCCTCGGCTGACATCATCGTCATGCGCAGCGATTCGGCCGCGACTGCCGGAACCGTGACGAGATTCTGCGCGCGCAGGTACGCGACGGCTTCGTCGACGAGACCCTTGATCATGCGCGGCTGATCGCCGGGCGCCACCGCGGTCTGCTTCACTTTCTCGAGCGCCGCCTTCCAGTCGTCGCCGAAGCCGAGCGCGCGCGAGGCTTTCTTCATCTCACGCTGGCACCACTCGAACTCACGGTTCGCGAGCGCGATCAACTGTTCCGGCGTGTAGGGAATCATGTTGTCGCGCAGATCCGCGATGAGTCCCTCGCGGCCGCGCGGCTTCCCCTGAATCTTCGAGGCGTCGGCGCGGAACGGCGGCCCCGGCGGAATGGTCGCGGCGGCCTGCGCGATGTCGGTCTCGGCGCGCCATTTCACGTAGAGATAGTCGACCTGCGCGTTGCGCGAGAGCGCGTCGAAGTCGAGCGAGGTGAGCGCGGCGAGCCATGCCTGGTTGTTGCGCGGCGCTCGCGGCGCGGCGGCCTGCTCGGGCTGCGCGCCTCCGGCCCCTCCGCTGCGTGCCCCATCGGCGTTGAAGCGCGCGACGATGTCGCGCATCTCATCCTGGGGGAGCGCGATGATCTCGACGAGATCGGGGACCGAGGGATGGCGCGGCGCCGGCGCAGGCTGAATCGCCGGCGTCGACGCCGGTGCGATCGCGGTTCCGTTGTCCGCAACCTTGTCGCGCAGGAAACCGGCGTAGTCCTGCAACGCCTTGTCGAGATGCTTGAACGGCACCGGCATCCACCACGAGAACATCGGGTCGTAGCCATTGTAGAAGTTGAACCACTCCGTCATCGCAGCCCGCAGCGTGTCGGTCGCTTCGACGGCACGCGCGGCATTCGCCGCGTTCATCCTGAAGGGCGGCTCGGCCATGACGCCCACCAGCTGATTCCTCACGTCGTTGAGCGTGCGGGCGGCGTGTTCGGAATTGATCTCGTCAACGCGAATGCGCGCTTCGATGAGCGCAACGAGCTTTGGCGCATAGGCGAGTGCGGGAGCCATCTGCGCGAGCAGCAGGTTCTCGGCCTCGAGCCGCCCGAGGTTCGCGTTGATGCTCGACTGCAGCGCCGCCAGATCCTGCGCGGCCGCGGGCGTGAGGGTCGCGGCAGGCATCCGGCTCAGGGCGGCCTGCCAGTCGAGATCGAGCCGCTTGAGGCGCGCAAGTCTCGCGGTCGACACCGGCACGGGCTGCGGCGCCGGCCCCGCAGGCTGCGCGGCGCCACGGCCGCGTCCCCCCGGCATGTTGAAGCCGCCAGGTCCGGCGTAGTTACGGTTCAGCGTCTGTCGATCGGCGTTGTAGCGCGTGACGACGAGCCGCATCTCGCTGACCGGCTTGGCGAGCAGCGGGCGGAGATCTCGCGGCACCTCGTTCTGAGCGCCGATGGTGACCGCGAGCGCCGCAACGGCGCAGAACACGGTGGGGACATGCCGACGGAACATCGAGAGAGACTACCTCACAAATATCTCACTTCACGCTCGCCGGGTCGCGTGGCGCGACGTCCGGCTCGAACCTGAGAATGTCGCCAGGCTGGCACGAGAGCGCCTCGCAGATCGCCGCGAGCGTCGAGAAGCGGATCGCGCGCGCCTTCCGCGAACACGCGGGCCAGGAGGAACGTGAGCAGAACGGCGAGCCATCCGTTGACCGAAAAGCCGGCATCGATATCGAGCGGACGCCCCGGGTCGACACGGCCTTCCCGATTGCGTCAATGATCATGCTCAGAAGGTTCAGCGCGAGCAGCGTCCACGCAATCGTGCACACGGCGACCTACGCCGCCGGCGCGATCTGTTCAACTGTCGACGATCTGATCACGTGGCTGCAGGCGCTGCACGGCGGCAAAGTGATGACGCCGAAGTCCTACGTCGAGATGATCACGCCGACGAGGCTCAGCGATGGAACGTCGACCCGGTATGCGATGGGCCTCGCCGCCGGCGAAGACAGAGGCGGCATGCGGTTTATCGGGCACGACGGCGGGGGCTTCGGCTTCTCGTCGCAGACCAGGTGGTATCGCGGCGCGCAGCTGGCGGTGCTGCCGGCGCCGCCGCCGGCACGCCGGTTCGTGGGCGACGCGTCGCTGCTCACCGGCACCTACAAGGGGCTCGGGCGCGGCAAAGACACGGTGATCGTCGTCACGCAGGCCTCGGAGGGGATCGCCTTCGCCTTCGACGGCGCGGCCGCAAGCGCTCTGCCATGGGTGGAGAACTGGACCTTCCGTCAGGCCGGGCTCGGTTCTGACCTTTCGCCGAAGCGGGAGCGGCGGTCCGGCGACGGAGCTGCGGTACGATCGGGCGGGCGAGCATTTCATCCTGCAAACGGCAGTAGAGGAATTCCTGGCCCGGCTTGTCGAGCCGGGCACGCCCCGTTCGACGAGTTGGTATGAACATCCTTTTGTGGACGCTTCAGATCCTGCTGGCCCTCGCGTTCCTGGCGCATGGCGTCATGCTCCTGGCGCCGCCGCCTGAGATCGCCGCGCAGATGAACGCATCGCTCCCACGCTGGTTTCAGGTGTTTCTCGGCGTCGCGGAGGTGGCGGCGGCGATTGGCCTGACGCTGCCGGGTCTCACGCGGATCAAGCCGGGCCTGGTCGTCGCCGCGGCGGCGGGCGTGATGATCGTGATGGTGTCTGCGACGGCGCTGCACCTGTGGCGGGCCGAGTACGGCCCTGCGGCTACCACGTTCGTGCTGTTGCTGCTGGCGGCGTTGGTTGCGCACGGCCGGCTGCGCCGCCGGCCGATTCAGCCGCGCGGCACTGTCTTGTGATCGCGAAGGCGGTCGCGTCTACGCGCCGCACGTCTCGCGGACGATGCCCAGCAGGACGTCGAAATCGACCGGCTTGGGGAGGCAGCGAAGCTGCAGCCGTCGCTTGACCTCGTCAGGCTCGTGGACGGCCGAGATGCAGACGACCGGCACGTCGGCGATCTCCGGATCCTGCAACTGCCGCGCGCGGAACTCCCATCCCGACATGACCGGCATCATCAGATCCAGCAGCACCAGGCACGGGCCGCAGCTCCGCAGGCGCTCGAGCGCCTCCTGGCCGTTGCATGCCAACTCCGTCTCATACCCCTCGGTCCGAAGCAGGAGGTCGAGCATTTCGCGGACGTCCGCTTGGTCTTCGACGATCAGCACACAGGCCATGTTCGCGTTGCTCCTCTATGACTATATGGCAACGTGACCGTCCGTCTCCTGATTACCGCCAGGAGTCGCCGCGATAGCCGTATCCTGTTCGCGTGATCATCCATCTCGTCGACGGCACCTACGAGCTGTACCGGCATTTCTACGGCGTGCCGTCCGCGAAGAATCGCGACGGCGAGGAGATTGCGGCCGTGCGCGGCGTGATGTATTCGATCCGCGGGCTCGTGCGCGACGGCGCCACGCACATCGGTGTCGCGACGGACCACGTCATCGAATCGTTTCGCAATGCGATGTGGCCCGGCTACAAGACCGGCGAGGGCATCGACCCCGCGCTGCTGGCGCAGTTCCCGCTGCTCGAAGAGGGCCTGCGCGCCTGGGGACTCACGGTGTGGCCCATGGTCGATGTCGAGGCGGACGATGCGCTCGCGTCGGCGGCGGCGAAAGCGGCGATGGACCGGCGCGTGGCGCGCGTCATCATCTGCTCGCCCGACAAGGACCTCGCGCAGTGCGTGCGCGACACCCGGGTCGTGCAGCTCGATCGTGTGAGGAAGACCACGCGCGACGAGGCAGGCGTGGTCGCGCGATTCGGCGTGCCGCCCGCATCGATCCCGGACTATCTCGCACTCGTGGGCGACACATCCGACGGTTTCCCCGGGCTCCCGGGCTGGGGCGCGAAGTCGGCCGCGGCCGTGCTCGCAAAATTTGGCCACATCGACGCGATTCCCGGCCACCACCGTGACTGGGGACTCACGGTGACACGCGCCGCGTCGCTCGCGGCGACGCTGACGCGCGACCGCGAGCTGGCGCGGCTGTTCCGGGATCTCGCTACGCTTCGGACCGACGTGCCGGTGTTCGACTCGGTCGACGAACTGGAATGGCGCGGACCCACGACGGCACTTCCCGCACTACGCCGGCGTCTCGCGCTCGACTGACGGCGCGGGACGGCTGTTGCGGATCAGGCGCACGCTTACCTCCCGGCATCGTTGCGCATCGACTGGTTGGCGAAGATCGCGATCTCGACTCGCCGGTTCTGCTGTTTGCCCTGCGCGGTGTCGTTTCCGGCGACCGGCTCGGATTCGCCTCGTCCGGAGGCCTCAATCCTCGCCCGCGGCACGCCCTGCGCTGCGAGAAAGTCAGCCGCGGCTCTCGCCCTACGCTGCGACAGGTCCTGGTTGTACGCGTCGGCGCCGTCACCATCCGTGTGCCCCACCAGCACGACGTTCGTGCCCGGGTACTTCTCGAGACTCGTTACCAGTTTGCGCAGGTTGTCGCGCGCGGCCGGCTTGACCGTCGCGGAGTCGTAGTCGTACAGAATTCCGCTGTCGAAGGTCACCAGGATGCCTTCGCCCACGCGCTCGACCTGGGCTCCCGGAATCTCTCTCTCGAGCTCCGAGGCCTGTTTGTCCATCCGCTGGCCAATGATCAGCCCGGCGGCGCCACCCACGGCCGCGCCGATGATGGCTCCCTTGGCGGTCGAGCCGGCAGCTCTGCCGATTACGCCTCCAACGACGGCGCCACCCGCCGCGCCGATTGCGCCGCCCTGCGTAGTTTTGC
>JALYRV010000342.1 GCA_030855205.1 Acidobacteriota bacterium
CTCGATCCCTGGCGCGGCCGCATGACGGCCGACGCGTGGTCGCACGCGACCCTTGCCGCGGCCGACCGGCTGCTGCGCGACCGACTCGATCTTCCGGACCTCACACCATGACTGGCATTGATCTCGAGCTCACCATCGAACGCGCCGCGCAGGGCGGCCGCATGATCGCGCGCGACCCCTCATCGGCGGGGCAGGGCGGCGCGGGGGCCGTCGTGCTCGTCGCGGGCGCCATTCCCGGTGAGCGTGTGCGTGCCCGCGTGACCGAGCGCCGGCAGGGGGTGACGTTTGCCGAAACGATCGAGGTGCTCGAGGCGAGTCCGGATCGCCGCGAGCCCCCCTTCGACCCTCAGTGCGGAGGGAATCTCCTGGCGCATGTCGCGTATGCGCGGCAGCTCGAGCTGAAGCGCGAGATGCTCGCCGACGCGTTCCGGCGGCAGGCGCGGCTGCCGCTGACCGACCTGCCCCCGATTACCGGCTCGCCGGAAACCGGCTATCGCATGCGCGCGCGTCTGCACATCAGCGGCGGGCGCATCGGGTTCTATCGCGAGCGCAGCCGCGACGTCTGCGACGCCGTGCGCACGGGACAGCTCTCTCCCGGGGCGGCGCAGGTGCTCGAGGCGGCGGGCGGGGCGCTCGCGCCGCTCTCGGAGTTCATCGAGGAGATCGTGCTCGCCGAGAATGTCGCCGCCGATACGCGTCTGATGCACGTGGCGCTCAAGGCCGGAGCGCCGGATCTCGAACCCGCGGCACTGCTGCGCGCGGTGCCCGGGCTCAGCGCCGCCGGGACGATCGACGAGCGCCTGCCCGGCGGCGGCGTGCTGTCGCGCCACGCGGCGTCGTTCTTCCAGGCGAATCGGTTCCTGCTTGCGACGCTCGCCTCCAAGGTGGTCGACGCGGCGGGGGAAGGTCCGCTGGTCGATCTGTTCGCCGGCGTCGGACTCTTCGCCGTCGAGGCCGCCTCGCGCGGCATCGACGTGATTGCCGTCGAGAACGATCCGATTTCCGGCGTGGACTTGACGGCGAATCTCGCGTGCTTCGGGGCCGGCGCCGAGGCGGTACGCCACTCGGTCGAGACATGGCTGCGACACACCCGTGCCGTCGACGGCCCGGTCGTCGTCGATCCTCCGAGGACGGGCCTGTCGGCCGAGGCGCGGGCCGCGCTGCTGGCGCTCTCGCCCCGCCGCGTGGTGTACGTGTCGTGCGACCCGGTCACGCTCGCGCGCGATGTGAAGGAATTCCTGGGACGGGGCTATCAGCTCGTGCAGCTCGAAGTGCTGGATCTGTTTCCCAACACGCCGCACGTCGAGTCGATTGCGGTGCTCGTCAGAGCCTGAGCGTCAGCGGGACTGCCCCAGCAGCGTTTTCATCTGCATCTCTCTCTGGTTGGCGCGCGCGATCAGGCTCTCGAGCGCGGCCCCGACGTCGCCGCCGATCTCCTCGCGCGTCATCTGGCTCGCGCCGACCGACACCGTGAACGAGATCGGCACGCCGGCCTCGCTCGTGATCGTCGCACTGGCGATGTCCTGCTGAAGCGCGCGCCCGACTTCGAGCGCCTTGGTCTCGTCGGCGCCCGACAGCCAGACGAGGAATTCGTCGCCACCTTTGCGGCACAGGTGATCGGTCGGCCTCACGTTTCCGCGCAGGACGCGGGCGATTTCCTGCAGCGCCATGTCGCCGGCCAGATGCCCGTGCGTGTCGTTGATCCCCTTGAACTTGTCGGCGTCGATGAACAGCATCGAGAACACGCTGTGCTGCTTCGTGTCATTGCGGTCGCGCGCTGCCGTCATCTCGGCCATGACCGATCTGCGGAACGCGTGGAAGTTGTCGAGTCCCGTCAGATCGTCTTCCGCCCACCGGCGCACCAGTCGTGAGACCAGCGATTCCTCGGCGTAGACCACGAGGCGGTCGATCTGATCGACGGACTTGTGGAAGACGTTGATCGCGCCGGCCTGGAGCGCCTTGGCCTCGACGAGCAGGGACGTCTCGCCCGTGAAAGCGTAGGGCACGACGCGGTGCGAGGCGTTTTCCTGGATGTACCGGAGGAGATCGAGACCGCTCTTGCGGCCGCCCTTGAGATGGATGTCGACGAACGCGACCATCTGCCCCGGCGTGTCGTGAATCACGCGCACGGCAGCCTCGAAGCTGTTCGCCGAAATGAAGTGATGGCCGTGCACTTCCTCGAAGTACGTCTTCGCCATCTCCCGGATATCCGGGTCGTCGTCGACCATGAGGACGACCGGTTTCTCTGCCCCCACTCGATGGATCCCTTCGTTACGTAGGACGTTAAGCCACGCAGGACGTTTAGCCGGACGTCAGTCTGCCGCGCGGGCCGACCTGACGAACGCGTCGAACAATCCGCGAAACCTTCCGGAGCGGTGAAAATTCTCCGGATGCCACTGCACGCCGATGCAGAACCTTCGGTCTGCCTTCTCGATGGCCTCGGGCAGCCCGTCCGGCGCCACGGCGGTCACCTCGAGGCCGTCGCCGACGCTCGCGATTGCCTGGTGATGCCGGCTGTTCACCATGGTTTCGCCGTGCTGGTCGACTTCGCTTCCAAGCGCCTCTGCAAGCCGAGTGCCCGGCATGACGCGCACCGGGTGTGCCTCCTTGTCCCGGGGCTCCCGCAGGTCGTGTGGTACCAGGTGGCCGACTTCACTGGGAATGTCCTGCACGAGG
>JALYRV010000343.1 GCA_030855205.1 Acidobacteriota bacterium
GGCACCGTCGCGAGAATCGCGGGAATCGGATCGATCGAGCGCGGCACGCCGAGGTGCCGCAGCGACGCTTCCGCGATCCGCTTGAACACCGGCGCCGCGACCGCGCCGCCATAGCCCTGTCCCGTGCGCGCCGAGTCGATGACCACGAGGATGGTCAGCGCGGGCTTGCGCGATGGCACGAAGCCCACGAACGATCCGTTGTAGTCCGACTTCGAATAACGCCCGTCCACCAGTTTGGCCGCGGTGCCCGTCTTGCCCGCGACTCGGTAACCGTCGATCTGCGCGGCCTTCGCGGTGCCGCGCTCGACAACGCCTTCCATGATCGTCGTCATGGCGTTGGCGGTGCTCTGCAGGATCGCCTGGCGCAGGACCTTCGGCGCCACCGCGTGACGCACGCCGTCGCGGATCGTCGCGCGCACGAGGTGCGGCTCGAGGAGCTTGCCGCCATTGGCGACGGAGTTGACGGCCGTCACCATCTGCAGCGGCGTCACGCTGATCTGGTAGCCCATCGACATCGACGCGATGTCGCTGTCGCCGAGTCCCTTGGTCCAGACGATGCCGGCGCTCTGGCCGCGGAAGTCCCGCGCGAGGCTCTGGCCGAATCCGAAGCGCTTGATGTATTCGCCGAGACGGTCGGGACCGAGCCGCAGGCCGGCCTTGATGGCGCCGACGTTGCTCGACTTCACGATGACGTCCTCGAACGAGAGCATGCCGTAGCGATGCACGTCGTTCACGCGCCGCCACCCGCCCAGGATGATGTGGCCGGGCGCGCAGTCGATCATGTCGCCGGGCGCCAGCACGCCTTCCTCGATCGCGGCCGACGCCGTCACGATCTTGAACGTCGACCCGGGCTCGTAGATTTCCTGAATCGCGCGGTTGCGCCATGCCTCTGGAGCGAAGCGGCCGTAGACGTTCGGGTTGAACGTCGGGTAATTGGCCAGCGCGAGAATCTCGCCCGTGCGCGGATCCATCACGATCGCCGTGCCGCCGGCCGCGCGCGTCTCCTCGACGCCCGCGCGCAACTCCCGCTCGGCAATGTTCTGCAGATACTGGTCGATGGTGAGCTCGATCGACGCGCCGGCGGTCGGCGCGAGTTCGACCCGGCTCTGCACCGCGTGCTGGCGCGCGTCGACCTGGAGCCGGATCAAGCCGTCGCGCCCCTTGATGAGCGTGTCGTAGGCCTGCTCCACGCCGCCGAGTCCCTTGTTCTCGATGCCGACGTAGCCGAGGACGTGCGCGCCGAGATCCACCTTCGGGTAATACCGCTTCGTCTGCTGGATGACGTCGATACCTGGCAGCTCGAGCGCCGCGATGCGGCGGGCCTGGTCGGGCCCGACGAACTGCTGCACATACGCAAACGCATTCTTGCGGCGGAGCCGCCCGCCGATGCGCGCGCGGTCGGCGTCGGTGCATTCGAGCACTTCACACAGCGCCGTCGTGGTCGCTGCGGCGTCGTCCACTTCGGACGGCACGGCGACGATGGTGTCGGCATCGACGCTGAACGCCAGCACGTGCCCGTTGCGATCGAGGATCTCGCCGCGGCGTGCAGGGGCAGGCACTTCGTTCTGCTGCTGCCGATCGGCGCGCTCGACGAGCGCCGCGCTCTGGACCACCTGCAGCCAGATGAGGCGCGCTTCGACAACCGTCGACCAGCAGCCGATGGCCACGACCGCAACGAGCAGCCGGCGCTTGATCGTCTGGCGCCAGGCACGGTCCGTCTCGAGATCCGGCGCGAGCGACGAGGCCTCCGGCTTCACCGCGTCGGGCAGCATCTGCTTCAGGGCGCCGAACCGTTCGAACAGGCGGGCCTGTTTCATCGCAGGGCCACCACGGCCTTCCCGGCCTGAGGCGAGGGGGTCACGCGCTCGATGACGACGGCCGCGCCGGGCGCGGGGGCCACCATCTGAAGTTTCTCGATCGCGATCTGCTCGATCCGCTTCGGCGCCGTGAGGGTCTCGATCTCGAGACGCAGCTTGCGGTGGATCTCTTCCTGCTCGGCGCGCTCGCGGGACAGGCGCTCGACTTCGTATCCATGCTTGAGGATCGCGAAGTGCTGCCACGCGGAGAACAGGAGCACGCCCACGAGGAAGCCGCCGATGAGCATCCACCGCCACAGCTCGCGGTGGCGCTGATGATCGACTTCACGGACGATCGGATTGTTCCGCACGTCCTTGCGAATCTGATATTCGAAGTCGACGCCGCTCATGCGACCCTTTCAACGGCGCGCAGCTTGGCGCTGCGCGCGCGCGGATTGCCGGCGACTTCGACCTCACCGGCCGTCACCGGCTTCTTCGTCAGCACCCGGACGATGCCTTCACCGCGCTCGAGCGTCCGCAGCGTGTGCTTGACGATGCGGTCCTCGAGCGAGTGGAACGCAATGACCACGAGACGCCCGCCCTGCCTGAGCGCGCGCACCGCGTCGACCACGAACGTGTCGAGCCCGTCGAGCTCGCCGTTGACCCAGATGCGCAGCGCCTGAAAGGTGCGCGTGGCCGGGTCGATCCGCTGATACGTGCCGCCGCCGGCCGCGCGCCGCACGATCGACGCGAGCCGCGCCGTGCTCTCGATCGGCGCCGTCTCGCGCGCCTCGACGATGGCCCGCGCAACGCGACGTGACTTCCGCTCCTCGCCGAACTGGTAGATCACGTCGGCGAGCGCCTGCTCATCGACCG
>JALYRV010000157.1 GCA_030855205.1 Acidobacteriota bacterium
GCCGAGGATGAAGCCGACCAGTTTCTACGACATCGTCGTCGAAGTCGCGATCATCCGGCCCGGTCCGATCGTCGGCAACATGGTGCATCCCTATCTGCGGCGGCGGCGCGGCGACGAGGCGGTGACGTATCCGCATCCATCGCTCGAGCCCATTCTCAAGCGCACGCTCGGCGTGCCGCTCTTCCAGGAACAGCTGCTGCGCATCGCGATGGTCGCGGCCGGCTTCAGCGGCGGCGAGGCCGAGGAACTGCGGCGCGCGTTCGGCTTCAAACGATCGGTGGCGAGGATGAAAGTGATTGAAGAGAAACTGCGCGCCGGCATGGCGAAGAACGGCATCACGGGACAGACGGCCGAAGACATCCTGAAGTCGATCAGTTCGTTCGCGCTCTACGGCTTTCCCGAGTCGCACGCGGCGAGCTTCGCGCTGATCGTCTACGCGAGCGCGTGGCTCAAGGCGCACTATCCCGCGGCGTTCTACGCCGCGATGCTCAATAACTATCCGATGGGCTTCTATCATCCCGCCACGCTCGTGAAAGACGCGCAACGCCACGGCGTCGCCTTCCTGCCCATCGACGTGCAGCACTCCATGTGGGACTGCACGGTCGAAGACGACGGCAAGCTGCGTATGGGGCTGCGGTATGCCGGCGGCGTGCGTGAAGAAGCAGGGCGCAGGATCGAAAAGGGCTCTGTCGAACGCGGCTCGAGCCGTGCGCCGCTCGCCGTGGGCCGGACTCGCCGCTGTCCAAAGTGCGGAAGCGAAGACGGGTCGATGCTGGAAGAGATCCGCTCGCGCCTCTGGTTCTGCAACGTCTGCGCACACGACTGGACGGAGAGAGAAAGCCCGGGCCCCGTTGTGGCCGGGGGATCAGTCCGGGAGCCGTTAGCCGGGAGCCGATCCGATCGCCCGCGCTACGCGACCATCGACGAGCTCATTGCGATGGCGAGTTTGCGTCGCGATGAGGTCGCGACGCTCGCCGAGATTGGCGCGCTGGCGTCGTTTGGGCAGGATCGGCGCGGTGCGCTGTGGCAGGTCGAGCGGGCCGCGCGCGTGGCCGGGCCGCTGCTCGATCAGCCGGCCATCGCGCCCGGCTTACTCGAAGAGGAGCAGGCCCGGCCCTCGCCGCTGACGCCGATGACGCTGGCCGAGCGCGTCTCGGCCGACTACGGCGGCACCGGCCTGACGATTGGCCCGCATCCGATGGCCCTGCGGCGATCCGATCTCGCACTGCGCGGCGTGCTGCGCGCCACCGACCTGCCGAAAGGCCGGCACGGCCGGCGCGTCCGTGTGGCCGGCGCCGTCATCACGCGCCAGCGTCCGGGTACCGCCAAAGGGTTCGTATTCCTGACACTCGAGGATGAAACCGGCATCGCCAACGTCATCGTCACCCCCGACCTGTTTGCGGCCTCGCGCGCCACAGTGGTGGGGGAGGCCTACCTGCTGGTCGAGGGGATCCTTCAGATTCAAGAGGGGGTGACAGCCGTCAAAGCAGACCGGCTGCTGAGTTTGGCAGGGACAGGTCCTGACATCTCGTCTCACGATTTCCACTAGTTGGCTCAGCTATTGGCAGTTGCCTTGCAGTGACCGCGCCCGTGCAGTCCCACGTGTCGCCCTACACACTCTCCAGAACGAGCGCCCTCGGCATGCTGGCGCTCACGGCATTCATGGCCGTCTCCTGCGCCAAGCCGGAGATGCGATCGACGCTCAATCGGCGCCCCACCGCCGACGAGATGGCTCAGCTCTGGGTCAAGCCCGGCAACATCGCTTCCCGCGACCTGTTTGCCGGCCCCGGCGACCCGGGCCTCGTGGCGGCGAAGGGGACCAAGTTCAAGGTCAAGATGGCCGACACCACGGGAGCCAGCGGCGGCTGGGACGTGGAAGATCCGAAAGGCCGCGAGTATTCGGTCAAGATCGGCACAGAGGCCCAGACCGAGATCGTCGCGTCGCGGCTGCATTGGGCGGTGGGCTATCACCAGCCCGCGATGTTCCTGCTCACCGAGTATGAGCTCGACAAGGGCGAGACCCCGCGCACTGGCCGGTTCCGTCCGAAAACCGATGAAGCCAAGGTGGAGGCGGACTGGTCGTGGCACGAGAATCCGTTCGTCGGCACGCGCGAGTTGAAAGGCCTGCTCGTGCTGGAGCTGATTCTCAACAATTGGGATCTCAAGACGCCGCAGAACAAGCTCTACAAGGTCACCCGCAAGGGTGAGCCGTCGAAGCAGTACGTCGTGCGCGACGTCGGCGCGGCGCTCGGCAAGACGAAATGGCCCGTCGGCACCAAGAACAATCCCGCCCACTACGAGAGCCAGAACCTGATCAAGCGCGTTCGATCAGACGGCACCGTGGAGTTCGACTATCACGCCCGTCACAAGGAACTCTTCGAGAACATCACCGTCGACGATGTGGTGTGGATCTGCGAATTGCTCAACCAGCTCACGCCGAAGCAGTATGCTGACGCATTCCGCGCCGCGGCCTACCCCGACGACCTGGCCGCCCGCTACATCGCGAAAATGAGGTTGAAAGTGCAGGAAGGTCTAGCCCTGCGGAGCGCACGCCGTTGAGGAGGCACGCTGCCGCACTCGTTCTCTGTGTGCTCGCGCTGGTCGCGCCGCTCGCCGCGCAGGCGTCGCAGGCCGAGCAGGCGTTCAAAGCGCCGGTCGAGGCGCACGATCCCAATCATTTCCTGCACGAGCTCGACGACGGCTTCGCGGCGCTGCCGCTGTCGGCGCTGCTCGGTGCGATTCTCGCGTTGCGCCCCCGCCGCAAGGGCACGCCGCCCAGGCAGGCGTCGGTCGTGCAGACGCAGATCATCCTCGCCGTCGTCGGCGCGATCGTCATGCTCATTGTCGGCCAGAGCCTCGCGCGCGCCTTCGGGATCGTGGGCGTCGCGAGTCTGATCAGGTACAGGGCGAAAGTCGACGACCCGAAAGACGCCGTCGTCATGCTGTGCTGCCTGGGCATGGGGCTGGCGTCGGGCGTGAGCCTGTACGCGCTGGCCATGACCTCGACGGTGTTCCTGGTGGTGATCCTGTTCCTGCTCGAGTCGTTCGAGCCCGAGTCGCGGAAGCTGTTCGAAGTCAGCATCAAGTCCAAGGCGGACGTGCGCGACGGAGTCGAGCAGATCTTCAAGCGCGCCAACGCCGAGTATGAGCTTCGCTCGGTCGCGGAAGGCGAGCTGACCTACGAAGTTCGCCTGCCGCTCAAGCGCCGCACAGACAAGCTGTCAACGGCCATGGTCGCGCTCGACAGCGCCAACGACACCGCTGTCGAGTGGAAAGAAAAGAAGCCAAAGGGTATTGTTTAGGCCGTTAGCGACCTATGGAGCTTCTCATTCAGCCTGACGACGGGCTTGGTCCGATCGTCGAGGCCGTCAAGGCCGCGGAGCGCCGCGTCGACATCCTCATCTTCCGTTTCGATCGGCCCGCCCTCGAGAAAGCCCTCGAGGACGCGGTCGATCGCGGCGTTGTCGTGCGCGCGCTCATCGCGCACACCAATCGCGGCGGCGACAGCAGCTTGCGCAAGCTCGAGCTGCGTCTGCTCGATCGCGGTGTCACCGTGACCCGAACGGCGGGGGACCTTCCCCGGTATCACGGCAAGATGATCGTGGTCGACGATCAGCTCTTCGTGCTGGGCTTCAATTACACGAAGCTGGATATCGAGAAGAGCCGCAGCTTCGGGCTCGTGACGAAGAACAAAGCCATGATCGCGGCGGCCGAGGCGCTGTATGACGCCGACAGCACGCGGCAGCCCTACTCGGCAAGCTGTGAGGACGACTTCGTCGTCAGCCCCGATTGCTCACGCGTGGCGCTCACGAAGCTGATCAAGGGCGCCGAGAAGCAGCTGCTGATTTACGACACGAAGGTCAGCGACCGCATGATGCTCCGCCTGCTGCAGTCGAAGGTGAAGGAGGGGCTCGACGTCCGCATCATCGGCAAGGTGGGCAAGGCCGGGTCGGGGCTGACGTCGGTGAAACTGGCCGATCGCCGGCTGCACATCCGCGCGATCGTCGCCGACGGCAAGGACGTGTACATCGGAAGCCAGAGCCTGCGGAAGCTGGAGCTCGATGGCCGGCGCGAGATCGGCCTCATCTGCCGCACCGCCACGGTCGCCAAGCGTGTCGCGGAGGTCTTCGAGCTCGATTGGGCCGCTGCCAAGGGCCCGTAGCGCTTACTTCTTCTCGTCGGCCGTGAACCGTCGAGTCCACGTGCCCGAATCGACGACACGCCCGGTGCGGCTCACCGCCTGGAAATACATCACGTCCTCGTCGATCTCGACCAGCAGAAACGTCTGGTCGGTGTCGAACCCGGACGCCGTGAGCGGCGCGTTGTTCCGCAGGTCGCCTGGCGCCAGCTTCCCCGACGATCCCACGACGAAATAGACGATGCCGTTCTGCGGCTTGACGCGCTCGTACGTGTGGTCGTGTCCGTTGAACGCCACGCTCACGTTGTGTTTGATGAACAGCGGCTCCCACACCTTGCGCAGCGGGATGCTGGAGCCGTGGCGGCCGGCAGACGAGTAGAGCGGGTGATGGAAGACCACGATCTTCCACTTCTCTTTGGCGTTACCCAGCTCGGTGTCGATCCACTTGAGTTGCGCCTCGTCGGGATAGGTCGACTCGAGGAAGAAGAACCGCACGTCCTCGTCGGGCGCCTTCATCGAGTAGTAGTACTTCCCGTTCATGTTGAAGTTCGAATACAGCCGCTGCTCGCGCTCGTCGTGATTGCCGAGTGCGGCGTAGAACTTCACGCCTGCCTTGAGAAGAGGCCCGTACGGCTGTTCGAACTTGCGCGTGTAGTCGGCCGGCCGCTGCGACCCGTACATGTTGTCGCCGACCATCACGCTCATCTTGAACTTGAACCGCTGGTACTGCGTGAACATCTGCGTGGCGGTGTCGTACTGGCCGCGATCGCCCGTGCCCATGTCGCCTATCACCATGAACTTGAGCGAGCCGTCGCGATTGGGCAGCACGCCGACGGCCTGTGGGTCTACGGGTTTCGGAGCAGGCTGCGCCGGAGCTTGGGGCGGAGCTTGCGCCGGAGTCTGCCCGGCGGCGGTCACAGGCGGCTGCTGCGCGGCGCACGAAACGGTGAAGAACAGAGCCAGTCCGAGCTGACGGGCGGCGATTGGCAGTTGGCGCATGAGGCTACTTGTACGCATTCGGGATGAAGTCGATGATGAGGAAGGCGGCCTCGTCCATCAGGATCAGGTTGCCACCGAGGAAGCGGTATTCCACTTCCTTCGGCAGGGCGGGAAGTACCTTGAGCATCTGCAGGGGGACCGTGGTGACCGGCGCGCCCGTCGGATACTGGGCCATCACCTTAAGGCCGATCTCGCCGGGGTCGTCGTCCTCGATAGCCGCCTTGATGCTGGCCCCGTCCGGGCCGGCGAAGACTTCCTTCAGCCGCGCTCTGAAGAAGTCCGCGATCTCGGGCGTGAAAATGGCGCCCTGCTTCCATCCGGGCAACGCCTTGATGACGCCGTCCGCCATGGCCTGCTGCCGTTTGTGAATTTCCGCCGGACGCACGTCAGAGGTGACGGGGTAGGTGCGCTTCTGGACGCGCTCGCTCACGTCCTCGTAGTGGTCGACCCGCTTCTTGAAGTCCGAGATGATCCGCTGTTCCTGCGCGTTGCGGGGGCGGGCCTCAGGGGATTCGACCTGCTTGTACATGCAGCCGACAGCGTGGACGGGGAGGAGCGCCATCGCGAGGGCCGCGATGCAGAGCCTGGATCGCGTCATATGGGCAGCCCTACAGCAAGAAGCTCGCCGGGCGTTACACCGCTGTTACCGCTCCAGCTTGAATGAATCCTGGCTTCCTGCTTGAATAGGGATATCCCGATGGACAATTCCGACCGCCGCCACTCGTTCGACCGACGCGCCACCAATCGCCGGCATTCGTCGGATCGCCGCCACTTCCTGCGCGCGGGCGCCGCTGCCGCCGCCGTCCTGGCGCTGCCGTCGAGGTTGAAGGCTGTGTCGCCCGCGGCGTCGGCCGCCCCAGTGGACGCCGTGGCGGCTGCCGCGACCGTGCCGGCTGGCGCGGTGGCTCCTGCCGCCGCGAACCGCTCGCTGTCGTTCGTGCATACGCACACGCGCGAGAAGCTCGCCATCCAGTACTGCTGCAACGGCCGGTACGAGCCCGAGGCCCTCGCGCGTCTCAATCATCTGCTGCGCGACTTCCGCACGAACCAGATGAAGCCGATCGATCCGAAGCTGTTCGACCTGCTGCACGATCTCTCCGACACGCTCGACACCGACGAGCCGTACCACATCATTTCCGGCTTCCGCTCGCCCCTGACCAACTCGATGCTCCAGACTCGCGGCGGCTCTCACACGGGCGTGGCCACGAACAGCCTGCACATGGTGGGCAAGGCGATGGACATCCGCGTCCCGGCCGTCAAGCTCAAGACGCTGCGTGAAGCGGCGGCGTCACTCAAGCGCGGCGGCGTCGGGTTCTATCCCGCGTCGGATTTCGTGCACGTGGATACGGGTCGCGTACGCTACTGGTAAGTGCGTCTCCCTCGAATCCTCAAACGGCCATCCGGCATCTCGGGCTCCGGCGTCTTTGCCGCCGAGGCCATTCCCGCAGCCACGTTCATCGTCGAATACAAAGGGCAGAAGATCTCCGCAGCGGAGTCTGACCGGCGCGAGGCGCGTTACCTCGCGCGCGGCAGGATCTGGTGCTTCAAGCTCAGTACGCGCGTCGCGCGTGATGCGGCGTTCGGCGGCAACACGGGCCGCTACCTGAATCACGCCTGCCGGCCCAACTGCTACACCGAGATCGTCGGCGACCGCATCTGGATCCGCGCGCTGCGCGCCATCAGGCGCGGCGAAGAGCTCACATACGACTACTGCACCGACGGGGAAGCGGGCATGCGATGCCTCTGCCGCCCCGGGTGCCGCACGATGCTCTGATGCGCGCGCTGTATCTCCACGGGTTCGCCTCGTCTCCCGAGTCGGGCAAGGCCGTCCGGATTGCCGACGCGGTCAGGGCCCTGGGCGTGGCGACGCACGTGCCCGATCTGAACCTGCCGGACTTTCGATCCCTCACGATTACGCGCATGCTGGCGCAGGTGCGCGACGCGATCGACGCGGAGCCCGGCTCACCGGTCGTCCTGATCGGATCGAGCCTGGGCGCGTTCGTTGCGCTCCACGCGGCGGCGCATTCCGCGGTGCGGGGGCTGGTGCTGCTCGCGCCGGCGCTGGACTTCGGCGTCGACGAGAGCGACCGTATCGGCGACGTCTCGATTGGCGACTGGCGGGCCTCCGGAAGCTGCGAGGTGTTCCACTACGCGTGGAACCGCAGGGAGACGCTCGACTTCTCGCTCTACGAAGACGCGCGGCGGTACGACGCGTTTGCCGCGGCTCCAGCGGTGCCGGTGCTGATTTTTCAGGGCCGCCGCGACACGGTCGTCAGTCCCGCCGTCGTCGAACGATGGGCCGCAGGACGGCCCGGCGTCACGCTCGTGATGCTCGACGACGACCACCAGCTGCACGCGTCTTTGGACGTGATCGCTCAGGGCCTGCGCGCGTTCGTCGCCCGCCTGCTGTAGCCGGGCCCCGTGCCGGCTAGCGGCTGATGCCGCACTCCTTGATTTTGTTGAGCAGCGTCTTGTAGCTGACACCGAGCAGCGCGGCGGCCTTGCGCCGGTTCCACTGCACGTCCTGGAGCGTGCTCTCGATCAGCGCGCGCTCGGCCTTGAGCGACGCGGCGCGTGCCACCTCGGTGAGCGACGGCGCGCCGGCGGGCGCGACAGGCGCCTCGTCTGCGACGATGTCTTCGTCATCCTCGTCCGGTGCGGCGGGCGGGGGAGGCGGCACGGAGGCGGCCACCGGCGCGGGCGGCGGCGCCTGATAGGGCGCGGGCATGGCGTAGTTGACCGGCAGCGCTCCGCCCGCCGCCGCGGCGGCGCCGGCGCGGGTCGCGGCAAGCTGCTGCTGGCGCTCGATCTCCTTGATGATCATGCGCTCGTCCTGGAGCACGACCACCTGCTTGATCATGTTCTCCAGCTCGCGGATGTTGCCGGGCCAGTAGTAGTTCAGGATCATCGACCGTAGCTGCTCCGACAGCAGCGGCGCCGGCTTCTTCCACTTCGCCGAGTACTTCGCGAGGAAGAAGTCGGTCAGGAATGGGATCTCGTCGCGCCGCTCGCGCAGCGGCGGCACGAAGACCTCGATGACCTTGAGGCGGTAGTAGAGATCCTCCCGGAAGTCTCCCGCGTGCATCATGTGCTCGAGATCGCGGTTCGTTGCCGCGATGACGCGCACGTCGACATTCACCGGACGGTTGCTTCCGAGCTTCGTGAACTCCGCATCCT
>JALYRV010000158.1 GCA_030855205.1 Acidobacteriota bacterium
GCCGTCAGGATGCCCGACAGCTTCGAGAGTCGATCGACCCGCTGCTGCGCGAGCGCCGTTTCACGCTGCACGATCTGCGTGCGCAGCTCGCCGACCCGCGATCCGTTGGGCTGCGCCGCCGTCAGCTCTTCATCGAGCTTTGCGTGGAGATCGCCGAGCTCGCGCCGCGCCGCGTCCGAGGCCGTGCGCTGCTGCGCGTCGTAGGTGCGCAACTGTTCGCGCTGCTGCTCGGTGAGTTGCGGCCGCTGGGCCATGCGAGCGTCGGCGGCGCCGCGCGCCGGCCCGCGCATGCCGCCGCGTCCCTGGCCCTGTGGAGGGGGGCCCTGATTCGGCTGCCCCTGCGGGGGCGGACCCTGCGGAGGCCCTTGCTGCGCAGCGCCGGGGATCGTGAACAACAGGGTCGCCGCCGCCGCGACCGTCAAACGTTTTACGAATCTCATTGTGAACCGCTCCTTCTGCCGCTCTCCACCCTCCCGGGGAAAGACTTGCCGGATTTGACCCGAGGAGCGGCGCGAAGGTTAAGTCACTCGGCGCGAAGGGCGATGATCGGGTCGACTTTCGTGGCTCTGCGCGCGGGGATGACGCTCGCGAGCAGGGCTACGATCATCAGGAACGCCGAGACCCCGATGAAGCTGATGGGGTCGAATGGACTCACATTGAACAGCAGGCTCTCGGCCGCCTTGCCCGCGCCCGCAGCGCCGACCAGTCCAAGCAATACGCCGACGCCCGCGAGGCGAAGCCCTTGTCCGACGACGAGCTCTAGCACGTTGCGCCGGCTGGCGCCGAGCGCGACCATGACGCCGATCTCCTGACGCCGCTGCGACACAGTGTAGGAGAGCACGCCGTAGACACCGACGGCCGCGAGCAGCAGGCCGAGGCCTCCGATCGTCGAGAACACCGACCCGAACAACTGGAACTGCCAGAACGTGAGGCGCCGGACTTCGTCCATCGTGCGCACGAACGCGAGAGGAATGTTGGGATCGGCGGCGCGGATCGCGTCGCGCACGGCGGGCGTGATGCTCGCCGGATCGCCCGCGACGCGCAGTACGAGTCCGGTGCTCACGGTCTGCTGGTAGGCCAGCGGCACGTAGGCGGCCGGACCGATCGGCTCGGCGTCGTCGATCTCTTCGTGCTGCACGTTCGAGATCACGCCCACGACCGTGAACCACTCGTCGATGTCGTTGCCGTCGATCTTGAAGCGCCGGCCGAGCGGATCCCCGCCCGTCAACAGTTCCTGCGCCATCGTCTGATTGATGACGGCATACGGCGTGCGCGACCAGCTCTCGGTGTCCGTGAGCAGCCGTCCCTGCTCGAGCCTGGCGCCGATGGTCTTCACGAAGCCGGGTGTGACGCCGACGAAGGCGATCGACGGGCGGTCGGCGGCCTCGACGGCCTTGCCCTCGATGGCGACCGTGCCGCCGCTGCCCCCGCCGTCGAGCGGAATGAAGTTCGACGAGTACGCGCTCTGCACGCCCGGGAGACGCTCGACGCGTTCCAGAATGTCACGCACGCGGCGCAGCTTCGCGTCGGGCACGTCGTACGGACCGCCCGGCATGTAGTACCGCATCGTCATCAGCGGCGCCGGGTCGAAACCGATATCGGCCTTGTTGAGATTCACGAACGTGCGCACGAAGAGCATCGCGCCGACCAGCGCCGTGAGCGCCATGGCGACTTCGATGCTCACGAGCGCGTTGCGCAGCCAGCTGCGCCCGCGGCTGTTGCCGCGCCCGCTTTCCTTGAGACTCGCGTGCAACGTGCCGCTCGAGGCCTGCAGCGCCGGCAGCAGCCCGAACAGCAGCGCCGTCGACACGGCCACGCCCGCGGCGTAGAGCGTGGTGCGCCAGTCGACGCGCCACTGCACGTAGTACGGGATGTCGTCGGGCGGAATGCCCGCGCGCAGCAGGGCCGTGCCGATGAACGCGATACCGAGACTGAGCGGCACCGAGATGATCCCGAGTAGCGCGCTCTCGGCCAGCATCTGCCGGATCATCCGCCACTTGCCGGCGCCGAGCGAGGCGCGGATGGCCATTTCGCGACGGCGTACGGTCGCGCGCGCCAGCAGCAGGTTCGCGACATTCGCGCACGCGATCACGAGCACGAGGGCCGACCCGCCCATCATCAGCAGCAGCACGAGACTGACATCGTCGGGAATGAACTGATCGCGCAGCGTGCGCGCGCGCACGTCCCAGTCGAGATTCGAGTCCGGGAACGACGCGGCGAGCTGCGTCGAGACCGTGGCGAGATCGCTCGAGGCCTGATCGAGAGTGACGCCGCTGTGGAGCCGCCCGTACACGCCGAGCCCGCGCGCGCTGCGGGCGGGCGACGCGACGGGTGCGAGCGTCACCCAGAGTTTCTGGTTCTCCGGGAACGCGAAGTTGGGCGGCATCACGCCGATGATGGTGTGCGGGCGCGCGTTGAGCAGCACGCGCTGGTTGATGACGCCCGGATTTGCGTTGTACCGGCGCGTCCAGACCATGTGGCCGAGCATGACGACTGGTTCGGCTCCCGGCACATCGTCTTCGGCACGGAAGGCGCGGCCGAGGATCGGCTGCACGCCCAGCATGGAGAAGAGGTCCCAGGACACTGCCCCCCCGGCAAACCGCTCGGGCTCGCCCGAGCCGTCGGAGAGCGTGAGACTGCGCCCCTGCGTTGCCGCGATCGTCTCGAAGCTGCGCGAGGCGTCGCGCACGTCCTTGAAATCGGCGTACGACACGCCCGCGCGATTGATATTGGCCTTCGGCTTCGACGAGTAGACGGCCAGGATCCGATCGGCCTGCCGATACGGCAGCGACTGAATCAGCACGCCGTCGACGACGCTGAACATGGTGGCGTTGAGGCCGACGCCGAGACCGAGGCAGATGATGGCGAGCGCCGAGACCCCGCGATGCTGCCAGAGCGAGCGGAAACCGGCGCGAATATCGTGAAGCACGGCTGTTTAGACGGCGAGGCGATGATACAGTTCCGGGCCAATGTCACCCGCCCGAATACTCAGTGTTCTCGTCGTCGTGTTCGCGCTTGGCGGATCGCCGGGCGCCTCCACTCCTGTGGCCTCATTCGCGGAGCCGGGAATTTCGCCTGATGGGCGCGAGATTGCGTTCGTGTCGGCCGGCGATATCTGGACGGTGCCTGCCGCCGGCGGAGAGGCGCGGCTGCTCGTGGCGCATCGCGCATCGGAGACGCGCCCCCTGTATGCGCCCGACGCGCGCCGTCTCGCGTTCGTCTCGACGCGCACGGGCGGCGGCGACATCTACATCCTCGATTTCCCGACCGGCGCCTTGCGCCGGCTCACGTTCGACGATGGCCTCGAGCAGCTCGACGGCTGGTCGCGCGACGGACAGTGGATCTATTTCTCGTCGACCTCGCGCGACATTTCGGGCATGAACGACATCTTCCGCGTGCGCGCGACTGGCGGCACGCCGATGCCGGTCAGCGACGATCGCTACGTCAACGAGTTCGCCGGCGCGGTGTCGCCCGACGGCCGCACGCTGGCCTTCAGCGCCCGCGGCAACTCATCGGCGCAGTGGTGGCGCCGCGGCCACAGCCATCTCGACATGTCGGAGCTCTGGACGGTCGCGCTCGACGATGATGCGAAGGCGCGGCCGGCATACGCGCAACTTACTGAGCGCAACGGCAAGAACTCGTGGCCCATGTGGAGCGCCGACGGCCGCACGCTGTATTTCATGTCGGACCGCGACGGCGCCGAGAACCTGTGGTCGCGCCCCGCCCAGCCGGGCGGAACCGAGCGAAAGCTGACCAGCTTCAAGGGCGGGCGTCTGCTGTGGCCGTCGATCAGTCTCGACGGCCGGCGGATCGCATTCGAGCGCGAGTTCGGGATCTGGACGATCGACCTCGGTGCCGCGGGCGAGACCGCGGCCGGCGCCGCGCGAGCCGTGGACATCGCCCGGCGCGGCGCGATCGCGGCGCCCGATGTCGAGCGGCTCCGATCGACATCGCAGTTCAGCGACCTCGCGCTGTCGGCCGACGGGCGCAAGGTCGCCTTCGTCTCGCGCGGCGAGATCTTCGCTGCAGCGTCGCGTGACGGCGGCGACGCCGCGCGGGTGACCACCACCGCCGCGATCGAGTCGTCGCCCGTGTGGAGCCCCGACAGCCGCAAGCTCGCCTACGTCTCGACGCGCGACGGCGAGCCGCGCATCTATCTCTATGACTTCGCCACGTCGTCCGAGCGTGCCTTGACCGCCGGCGGCGGCGACGGCGGGCCCGCGTTCTCTCCCGACGGCAGGAAGCTCGCGTTCGTACGCAACTGGCGCGAACTGCGCGTGATCGACGTCGACGGCAAAGGGAGCGCGCAGGAGATGAAGCTGGCCGAGGGTCTCTTCGGCGACCCGCTCGTGACGCGCGCGCCCGTCTGGTCCCCCGACGGCCGATGGCTCGCGCTGCTCGCGACCGGCACCAAGAGCTTCGCCAACGTGCAGCTCGTGCCCGCCGCCGGCGGTCCGCCACGCCCCGTCAGCTACGTCTCGAACGTATTCGCCAACACGGTTCAGTGGGGACGCGACGGCACGTACCTGTTGTTCGACACGCGGCAGCGCACCGAGAACGGCCAGCTCGCGCGCGTCGATCTGGTGCTGCGCACGCCGCGCTTCCGCGAAGATCAGTTCCGCGATCTCTTCACGCCTCCGGCGCGCCCCGCGCCCGTCGACGCGCCGAAGCCGCCGTCTCCCCCCGCGGATCCCGCGGCCGATCCAAAGGCCGAGAAGCCCGAGCCGGCGAAACCGGTCGAGCCCGTCTTCGAGGACATCCGCACCAGACTGTCGCTGCTGCCGATCGGTGTCGACGTGCTCACGCACGCCGTCAGCCCTGACGGGAAGTCGGTGGTCGTCGTCGCGGGCGCGGAGGGGCAGCAGAACCTCTATCTCTATCCGCTCGATGAGCTCGCTACCGATCGCGTCGCGCGCCAGTTGACGACCACCGCGGCGCCGAAATCGGATCCGCAGTTCACGCCCGACGGGCGCGACATCTTCTATCTGGACGGCGGACGCGTGAACATCGTCAACATCGAGCGCCGCGAAGCGAGGCCGGTGGCGGTCACCGCCGAGATGTCGGTCGATTTCGAGGAAGAGAAGCACCAGGTCTTCCAGCAGGCGTGGAGCCTGATGCGCGACAACTTCTACGATGCGAAGTTTCACGGCGTCGACTGGAGCGAGTCGCGGAAGATCTATGCTCCGCGCATCGCCGGAGCCGGAAGTCCCGACGAGATGCGCCGGCTCCTCAACCTGATGATTGGCGACCTCAACGCGTCACATCTCGGTACGTCATCGCCGGGAGGCGGCGCGCCGTCGGCGGGCAAGCTCGGGTTGCGATTCGATCGTGCGGAGTACGAGCGGGCCGGGCGCCTGAAGGTCACGGAGATCATCCCGCTCGGCCCCGCGGCGGTGACACGCGAGATCAGGCTCGGCGACTACCTGCTCGCGATCGACGGCGCGGCGCTCGGCAGCGGCGTGAACCTCGACGAGCGGCTGCAGCACCGCATCGATCGCCGCGTCACGCTGCGCGTGTCGGCGTCGGCCGACGGCGCGAGCCCGCGCGAGGTCGCGGTGCGCCCGATGAATCAGGGCGCGGAGAAGAACCTGCTCTACCGCGCGTGGGTCGAGTCGAATCGGGAGTACGTCCTGAAGCAGAGCGGAGGACGTCTCGGGTATGTCCACATGTTCAGCATGGGTGCGCCTCAGCTCGAGCAGCTCTACATGGATCTCGACGCGGAGAACCACGCGCGCGAAGGCGTGGTCATCGACATCCGCAACAACAACGGCGGGTTCGTCAACGTCTACGCCATCGACGTCGTGGCGCGGCAGCCCTACCTGCGCATGTCGATGCGAGGGCTGCCTGAAGCGCCCGGACGCACCGTGCTGGGCCAGCGCGCGCTCGAGGCGCCGACCGCGCTCGTCACGAACCAGCACTCGCTGTCGGACGCCGAGGATTTCACCGAGGGCTACCGCACGCTCAAGCTCGGACAGGTGATCGGCGAGCCGACATCGGGCTGGATCATCTACACATGGAACACGCAGCTGATCGACGGGTCTGGCTTTCGCCTGCCGCGCATGGGCGTCACCGGCGTCGATGGCCGCAACATGGAGCTCAATCCGCGAGGCGTCGACATTCCCGTGACGCGGCCGCTCGGTGAGTCGAAGATGGGGAAGGACTCGCAGCTCGACACCGCGATCGCGTCGCTGATCAAAAAGCTGCCGAGCCGAGAGTAGCGTCGGGCGTCGGCCTGCCGGGCCTACGCGTACTGCGCGTGCGCCCTGACGAGCTCTTCGCGGATCTCCGTGGCGAGGGCGGCCGGGGCCTGTACCTTCGCAAGCGGCCCGAAGCTCATGACCCAGCCTTTGAGCGCCCAGTCCACCGACACCTGAAGCGTCAGGCGCACGCGCCCGTCATCGAGACGCTCGAGTGTCTGTGACGGATGCCACGTCCGCCCTTCGATGAACGACGCCACCTGCGGTGCGAACTCCAGGGACACGTGCTCCGGGGACCCGTGATGCACGCCAAGTGAGTGCGAGAACGGCTCGTCGGGCAGCGTCGCCTCACGCTGGAAGTTCGTTTCGAGCAGTGAGAGCTGCTCCACGCGTCCGATCGCGAACGTGCGCAGCTCCTTGTACTCCGGCACGAACGCGAGCAGATACAGCCCGCCCTGCGCGTAGACGACACGGTAGGGATGCAGCACGTACTCTTTCGCGCGGCTGCTCGACAGCGAGAAGTAGCGCATGCGCGCCTGCCGATTGTGCAGGCTCGCTTCGAGCAGCTTCGCGACGATGTCGCGCTGACGGTCATCGTCGGCGGGCGCCGGACCGGGGCCCGCGCCGACGACGTCGGGAAGATGATCGAGGAAGCGGCGGACGGCCGGGCTGAGTGCCGACTCAATCTTCTCGAACGCGCGCGCGAGGTCGTCGTGAAAGGGGAGCCCGGCCTGACGATCGACGAGCGATCGGCTGAAGTACAGCGCGGAGAGCTCCGACAGCGTGAAGCCGTTATCGGCGAGCGAACGGAACGGGCGCGCGTCGAGCCGCCACTGCTTGCGCCCGTCGTCGAGCGTCTCGTCGTAGATGGGGAAGCCCGCTTCCTGCAGCGCGATCAGATCGCGGCGGATCGTGCGCGTGGAGACACCCGTGCGATCGGCGAGCCCGTCGATGGTCGACGTGCGGGATCCCTCCAGTTCGCGCAGCAGGGTCCATTGCCGGATGACTTCGGCGTTACGCGCCATCGTCGGCCGCCTGCCTGGCGGCGATCAGCTTCGCGCGTGCCTTCCCGTAGCGCGACCCGTGGAGACCGTGGGCGGGCCCCATGAACATGTAGGCCATGCCGGACAAGCCGACCAGGTCTTCGTCGATGGAGGAGAGCACCGCGAAGAGCACCATGGCGAGGAGCCCGATTGACATGCTGATGAAATGCACGCGCTGACCGGCCCTCGCCTCGAACAGCTCGACCTCGTCGAGCGCGAGCACCGCGCGTTGTGTCAGCGCGTGACGGTAGAGCAGGGCGAAAATCGTGAAGAGCGCGATGAAACCGAGATGGTAGATCAGCATCAGTGAGGTCACGTTCGGGCGATCCGCGTCCGCCTGCGTGAGACTGCCGGAGCTTGCGAGCGCCGAGAGAATGCCGTCCCATCCCAGGCCCGAGGCGGTCATCCCCCACAGCAGCACCGCCATGAACTTGAGCGGGTAGGTGTAGAACACCACGATGAACAGCAGCGCTGAGTTCAGGACGACGGTCGTGGGATCCTGCAGGCCGAACTGGCGGAAGAACGAGTTGTGTTCGGCCCAGATCCAGCACATGAGCGCGAAGGCGAGCAACGTGGGCACGAGCTGCGCGACGGCAAGGGTGCGCAGTTCCTCGACGCTGCTGGGCACTTCGAGCGAGAACGCGAGCAACGTGAGCGAGAAGCCGAACACGGCGTCGCTGAACCCTTCGAGGCGCGTGGGCTCGTCGTGCCGCATCGTGTAGGACAGCGCCTGGGCCGGCCGTGTTGCCATGTCGCGAGAGCTTATCGCACTCCGTGCGCGTCGAGGCGCGCCGCGACCTCCTCGTGTCCGTGCTCGCGCGCGAGATCGGCGGCTGTCTTGCCGGCCGTCGTCGTGAGCGACGGATCGGCGCCGCGCGCGAGCAGCAGATCGAGGAGATCGCCGCGGGCGTTGGCGGCCGCGCCCATCAGTGGGGTGTAGTCCATCTGCTGCCGCGCGTTGACGTCGGCGCCGGCGTCGAGCAGCACGCGCGCGATCCGGGTCTCGTCCGCCGCCACCGCCGCATGCAGCGCCGTGACGCGGGCCACGTTGGCCGC
>JALYRV010000344.1:0-1042 GCA_030855205.1 Acidobacteriota bacterium
TTCATCAACTGCTCGAGGAGTAGCCAGACGCGTCGGCGGCGCTTCCCGTTCGGCCGCTTCGGCCGGTCTTCGTGCAGGAGCGCGATCCGGCCGATCACGTCCTCGTGGAGCACGCGCATCTGCCTCGACATGTCGGTGACCTTGCCGTCGAGCGCCTTCATCTCAGCCCGAACTGCAAAACATCCGCTGCGCATCTCCGTGCGGAGCGGCAGAATTTTCGGCTCCCCTGGATCGACACGGCCTACCTTGTCTTCGAGGTTCGTCACGCGTTTCTCGAGGCTTTCTACTCTGGATTCAACAGGTTGCGTCATGAGGCGTGCCACGGGATGTCGCGAATGCCAGCCCAGGCTGCCGGCGACGGTAGCATCGGCATGAGAACGGCGCAAACGTACAGACTCAGGTGGACAGCCTAAAGGCTGTCCCTACGTACTACGTTCCGCAAAAACCGCTCGCCGAGGGGGCTACCGCTTGATCTTCTCCAGGATGCCCTCTTCCCGCATCAGGGCCTCGATCTCGGCGACCGTGCGCGGGAGGCCGCGCGACAGGACTTCGCTGCCGGTGTCGGTGATCGCGACGGTGTCTTCGATGCGGATGCCGATTTCCTCGTCAATTCTGAAGAGCTGAATGTCGCAGGCGAAGACGAAACCTGGCTTCAGCACTTCATCCGGCCCGGCAAAGGTGCCCATGACGTCGTGCGTCGCAAGTCCGATGGAGTGGTTGTAGCCGCCGTAGCGGATGATGCTCGCGAAGTCCTTCGCGAAACGCTCGAGGCCGTTCGCGACGAGCGCGGCCTCCATCTTCTTGCCGACGTCCCGGAAGGTGATGCCGGGGCGATAGGCCTCGATCGCGGCGTTGCGCACGACGAGCGCGGCTTCATAGAGCTCGCGCTGCCGCGGCGTGAAGCGGCCGGACGCAGGAAATGTCGTCGAGATGTCGACGTGGTAGTTGCCGTAGTCGGGCCCGGCGTCGAGAATCAGGAAGTCGCCGTCAGCGAGCGTGCGGTCGTAGGCGTGGTAATGGCCATACGCGTGGTTCTTGCCCG
>JALYRV010000344.1:1052-2641 GCA_030855205.1 Acidobacteriota bacterium
GGTGTAGTACGCGAGGCCGCGCGCGCCGTTCATCGACGTCACGAAGTCGAAGACAGCGGACAGCGCTTTTTCCGTCACGCCCGGCCGGGTGGATCGGATGAGCGCCTTGTGACCCTCGACGCCCAGCCGCGCCGCCTCGCGCAGCGTCACCAGCTCCGCCGGAGACTTGTACTTGCGCATGTTCCAGATCATCGGCGAGACGTCGCGCACGTCGGCCTGCGGAAACCGCTCGCGCAACTGCTTCACGAACTGGAGCTCGCGCGTGAGGCGGCCGTCCCACACGTTCAACGTCATCGACTTCTGCAGGGCGTTGAACTTCTCATTGCTGTTCTCGGGGCCGATCTCTTCCGGCTTGAACATGGTGTAAATCGGCTGACGCCGATTGACGAGGCCGGCGAGGTAGCCGCCGAACTGGTCCACCGGCATCGCGCGCTCGATCCCGGTAGAGGCGACGGGGGCGGTCACCAGGTCAATCGGGATCGCGAGACCGTCGGCCTCCTTCTCGTCCATCGTGAAGAAGAGGACGCTCTCCTTGCGGGCTCCGTCGACGACGAGCATGGCGTCGGGCATCTCGACGCCCGTCAAATAGAAGAAGTCGTGGTTCTGGCGAAAGGCGACGTCGCTCGCCGGCGTCGTCGCGCCGAGGACGACAGCCACGCCATCGCCGATCTCGGCCATCAGCTTCGCGCGCCGAGCCGCGTGCTCGGCCCGGTCGATTGGCGCGGCCGCCGGCGTCGACGCCGCCATCAAGACCCCACAGACCGCCGCCGCAAACACCCAGACGCGTGCTCTCATCGCATATCTCCCACGGCATGATAGGCGAACGCGTATCATCGTGCGCATGCGAACCCGCCGCCTGACCCTGATGCTGCTGTCGCTGGCCGCGGCCGGCACGACGCTGACCGCCGACACGTATCCGCGCCAGCCGATCGATCTGCAGCACTACCGGTTCGCGCTCATGCTGAGCGACACGACAGATCGCATCGACGGCGAGGCGACGATCCGCCTGCGGCTGCTCAAAGCCGGCGTGACGTCAGTCACGCTGGATCTCGCCGCGGCAACGCCGGAACGCGCCGGCAAGGGGATGACGGTGCAGGGCGTGACGTCGAATGGACAGGCGCTCCCCTTCACGCACCAGGCCGACCGCCTCGCCATCGCGCTCGCCACGCCATCACGCGAAGGGCAGGTCGCCGAGTTCGTCGTGCGCTATGCGGGCATTCCGGCCGACGGGCTGCAGATCAAGCCAAACCCGCACGGCGATCGCACGTTCTTCAGCGACAACTGGCCGGACAAGGCGCGCCAGTGGCTGCCGACGATCGATCACATCTCGGACAAGGCGACGATGGAGATGGTGGTGACGGCGCCGGCGCACTATCAGGTCGTGTCCAATGGCCGGAGAATCGAAGAGACGGACCTGCCCGGCGGCCTCCGCCGCACGGTGTGGCACGAGTCGGTGCCGATTGCCCCCTGGCTCTACGCGCTCGGCGTCGCGCGGTTCGCCGTGCAGCACGTCGGCGACTACGACGGCGTTCCGATCGAGACGTGGGTGTTCGCGAAGGACCGTGACGCGGGGTTCCACGACTTCGCGG
>JALYRV010000018.1 GCA_030855205.1 Acidobacteriota bacterium
GTGCCGTGAGCAGCAGGTAACGCTCGACGCGCCGCAGGTTGAAGTCGCGGTCGAGCGCCGAGACGAGGAACACCGTGTCGATGTTGGCGGCGAGAATCTGCTGCTTCGTCTCGCTGCCGGCGACCTTTCGTGTGAACACGCTCGTGCGCGGCAGGATCGCCTCGATGCGCGCGTGCGACTGATGCTCGCTCGGGCGATAGGCCACCCAGTCCCCGACGGCGGGCAGTTCGTGGCGTCCGGCGGCCTCGTGGCGCAGGCGTCCGCCCACTTCGGCAAGCACGGGGCCTTCGGCTGTCCAGAGCCTGAAGATGTGATTCAACTCCGTGGCGACCCGCGCCGGCGACAGGCCTTCGGCGGTGTGCGGCGCGAACGCCTCTTCCAGGGCGGGAGTCCAACCCGCATCGCTGAGCCTCGTGTCTTCCGGCGCCACACGTTCATTATCGCTGCCCTCACAGTCGCCGCCCTGATCGGGCCGGGCGCATTTCCCCCTAAACCAGATGCTGTCCGTTTCCGTCAAAGCTGCTGACACGGTGCCGAGGGCGGGGGCTCTGATGTGCGATTCCGGGATTCCGGATTCTCGTAATTGCAGACCGAGGGCTCGACCTGACGGACCGCCACACTTACAAGTTCATATTTTCTAGACACTTAGCGTGATTGACGTCTCTGGCATGCTGTTGGCCTATAGAAGCGGTACCGCTCCAGTTCGCTGGCCTGTAGACCGCGCCACCGGCGGGAGCTTTTTCCGGCCCCACACATAACAGAGACGACATGGTTGATATCAAGCGCGATCCAGCAATTCTGAAGAAAAAGCGCATGCGCCAGTCGGCGTTTGCGGTTGTCGGCGTCATTGCGATCATCATGGTCACGGTCGCCGTTTCGAAGCTCAAACCGGCCGCGCCCGAAGTGGAGCGCAGCACGGTCTGGATTGACATTGTGAGACAGGGACAGTTCACCCGGCAGGTCCGCGGCGCGGGCCGGCTCGTGCCGGAGGACATCCGCTGGATCACGGCCACGACGAGCGGCCGCGTCGAGCGCATCGTGCTGCGCCCCGGCGCGCAGGTGCAGCCCGGCACGGTGATCCTCGAGTTGTCGAATCCGCAGTTGCAGCAGTCGGTCATGCAGGCGCGGCTCAATGCCGAATCGGCGCGCGCGGCGCTCATCAACCGCCGGTCGGAGCTGGAGCGCCAGTTACTGACGCAGCAGTCGGATCTCGCGAATCTCGAGGCGCAGCTGCAGCAGGCCAGGAATGTGCTCGAGGCCGAGGAGCAGTTGAGCAAAGAGGGGCTCTCCCCCGAGATCACGCTCAAGAGTCGCCGCTCCGACGTGCAGGTGCTGAGCAATCGCGTCGAGCTCGCGAAGAAGAGCCTCAAGATGGCGGGCGACGGGATGAGCTCGCAGCTGGCGCCGCAGGTGGCCGACGTGAACCGGCTCGCGGCTGACTACCAGCTTCGCTCGAGCGAGCTCGCGCAGTTGCAGGTCCGGTCGGATATGACCGGCCAGCTGCAGGCGCTGCCCGTCGAAGTCGGGCAGAACGTGGGCGCCGGCGTGAACATCGCCCGCGTCTCGAACCCGACGCGGCTGAAGGCCGAACTGCAGATTGCGGAAACGCAGACGCGCGATCTCGCGATTGGCCAGGTCGCCGACATCGACACGCGCAACGGCATCGTCAAGGGCCGCGTCACGCGCATCGATCCCGCCGCGCAGGGCGGCACGGTCGGCGTCGATATCACGCTCGAAGGGGCGCTGCCCGCCGGCGCGCGCCCGGATCTCAGCGTCGACGGCACGATCATGATCGAGCAGGTCGACAACCTCGTGTTCGTGGGCGCGCCGGCCTTCGGCAGCGAAAACAGCACCGTCATGCTCTTCAAGCTCGATGGGCAGGGGGAAGCGCACCGCGTGCAGGTGCGTCTCGGCCGCCGATCGGTCAGCACCGTCGAAGTGATCGAAGGGCTCAAGCCCGGCGATCAGGTCATTCTCTCGGACATGTCCCAGTACGACGCAAACGATCGCGTTCGCATCAACAACTAGTCGGCAACACAAAGGAGCTCCGATGACGTCGCCTGCCTCACCATTGATCGCCCTCGACGGCGTGACCAAGGTCTTCTACACCGACGAGGTCGAGACCCACGCCCTCTCGGGCATCCATCTCGAGATCGCGCGCGGCGAGTACATCTCGATCGCGGGCCCCTCGGGCTGCGGCAAGTCGACGCTGCTGTCGATCCTCGGCCTGCTCGACACGCCGACGGAAGGCACCTACGTGCTCAACGGCCGGCAGGTCGCGGATCTGCCGCTGAGCGAGCGCGCGCGCGTGCGCAACCGCGAAATCGGGTTCATCTTCCAGAGCTTCAACCTGATCGGCGACCTCACGGTCTATGAGAACGTCGAGCTTCCGCTCACCTACCGCGGCATGAAGTCGGCCGAGCGCAAGGAGCGCGTCATGGCGGCCCTCGAGAAGGTCGGCATGTCGCATCGCGCGAAGCACCTCCCGTCGCAGCTCTCGGGCGGTCAGCAGCAGCGCGTCGCCGTCGCGCGCGCCGTCGCCGGCGCCCCCTCCATCCTCCTGGCCGACGAGCCGACCGGTAACCTCGACTCGAAGAACGGCGAGGCGGTCATGGATCTGCTGCGCGAACTGCACCGCGAAGGCGCGACCATCTGCATGGTCACGCACGATCCGCGCTACGCGCGCCACGCCGACCGCTCCATCCATCTCTTCGACGGCCGCGTCGTCGAGGAGGACGGCAGCAAGCGTGGTGAACAGCAGCTCGAAGAGAGCGGCTTCGACATCAAGCACTAGGCGGGGCCCGCAGGTTCGGGGTCGAACGACCCCGAACCTGAACTCCGAACTGCGAACTCCCAACCTCCCGTGTCCTCCACCCCTGCTGCGCCAAAGACCGCGCGCGTCCTGATCGCCGACGATCAGCCCGACGTGCTCGAAGCGCTGCGCCTGCTCGTCAAGTCGCAGGGGTTCCATCTCGAGACCGCCTCGTCGCCGTCAGGCGTGCTGGCCGCGCTCGAGACGCGGGAGTTCGATGTCGCGCTGATCGATCTGAACTACGCGCGCGACACGACGTCGGGCGAAGAAGGCCTGGACCTCCTCACGCGCCTCGCGGCGATCGACCCCACGCTCCCGATCGTCGTGATGACGGCCTGGGGCAGCGTCGAAGTCGCGGTCGAGGCCATGCGCCGTGGCGCGCGCGATTTCGTGCAGAAGCCGTGGGACAACGCGCGGCTGCTCGCGATCCTTCGCACGCAGATCGAGCTCAGTCAGGCCCTCCGCCACGGTCAGCGTCTCGAAGCCGAGAACCTGCTGCTGCGGGGCGAAGGGCCCAGGATCATCGCCGAGTCCCCGTCGATGCAGGCCGTGCTCGGCGTGGTCTCGCGTGTCGGACCGTCCGACGCCAACGTCCTGATTTCCGGCGAGAACGGCACAGGTAAAGGGGTCATCGCGGCCGCGCTGCACGGCGTCTCGCTGCGCGCATCGCGGCCCATGGTCACCGTGAATGCCGGCGGCGTCTCCGAAGGTGTCTTCGAATCAGAGCTGTTCGGCCATGTGCGCGGCGCCTACACGGACGCCAGGGCGGATCGCGTGGGTCGCTTCGAGCTTGCGGATCAGGGCACGCTCTTCCTCGACGAGATTGCCAATGTTCCGATGGCACAGCAGGCGAAACTCCTGCGCGTCATCGAGACCGGGGAGTTCGAGCGCCTCGGATCGTCGCGCACGAAGAAGGTCGACGTCCGCATCATCTCCGCCACCAACGCCGACCTGCCCGAGGAAGTCGGGGCCGGCCGCTTCAGGCAGGATCTGCTCTTCCGGCTCAACACGATCGAGATTCGCCTTCCGGCGCTGCGCGAGCGGCGTGAAGACATCCCGGTGCTGGCGCAGCATTTCCTCCGCGCGCACGCCGCGCGCTACCGCAAGCGGCTCTCGACGTTCGACAGCAGTGCGATGCAGGCGCTGCTCGAGCACTCGTGGCCCGGCAACGTGCGCGAGCTCGATCACGCCATCGAGCGCGCGGTGCTGATGGCGCCAGGCCCTTCGGTCAAGGTCACGGACCTCGGCCTGCGCAGCTCGAAGGAAGCGGTCGGCCGTCTCGAGGACATGAGTCTCGAAGACGTCGAGTGCTTCCTGATCAAGAAGGCCATGACGCGTTTCGACGGCAACGTCAGCCAGGCGGCCAAGGCCCTTGGTCTGAGCCGCAGCGCCCTGTACCGCCGCCTCCAGCGGTATGGCCTCTAGGCGCCGCGGCGTCACACACGACCAGCGCATCCTGCTGATGGCGCTCGCGGCCGCCGCACCTGGCGCCGTCATCTCCCTCATCTTTCTCTGGACCGGCGACTACACACCGAAAGTGCAGTGGACGCTCACCGTCTTCATCGTCTTCGTCTGCCTCGGCTTCGCATTCGCGTTGCGCGAGCGCGTGGTGCTGCCGCTGCAGACGCTGTCGAACCTGCTCGCCGCGCTTGCCGAAGGGGACTACTCCATCCGGGCGCGGGGGGCGCGCGACGGCGACCCGCTCGGCGAGGTCATGACCGAGGTCAACGCGCTCGTCGACCTGTTGCGCCATCAACGCATGTACGCGGTCGACGCCACGAACCTGCTGCACGCGGCGATGGAGGAGATCGAAGTCGCCGTCTTCACGTTCGACCCGGACCGCCGCCTGACATTCGTCAACCGTGCGGGAGAGAACCTGCTGCAGCAGCCGGTTGACCGCATGCTCGGCAAGACCGCTGCGGATCTGGGCTTGACGATGTGCTTCACCGATGAGCACACGCGCGTGCTCAACGCCAGCTTCCCCGGAGGCGCGGGCCGATGGGAGCTGCGGCGCAGCTCGTTTCGCCAGGACGGACGGCCCCACGAGATGATCGCGCTCTCCGACGTCAGCCGTCCGCTGCGCGAAGAGGAGCGCCAGGCATGGCAGCGCCTGATTCGCGTCATCGGGCACGAGCTCAACAACTCTCTTGCGCCGATCAAGTCCATCGCTGGCAGTCTCGCCCTCGTGGTGAGAAAAGATCCGCCG
This sequence comes from Acidobacteriota bacterium, assembly GCA_030855205.1. Lineage (GTDB taxonomy): Bacteria > Acidobacteriota > Vicinamibacteria > Vicinamibacterales > SCN-69-37 > JALYRV01. Next base: position 5,019 of record JALYRV010000018.1, read on the forward strand.
CCGCCGGACTGGCGCGAGGATGTCGACCGCGGCCTCGCGGTCATCGCAGGCCGCGCCGAGTCATTGAGCCGCTTCATGAGCGCCTACGCGCGCCTGGCGAAGCTGCCGCAGCCGTCGCTCCGTCCCGTCGACCTTGGCGCCGTCGTGCAGCGCGTCGTCTCGCTGGAGCGGCGCGCGCACGTCGCGATACGTCCCGGGCCGCCGGTCGCCATCAATGCGGACATCGACCAGATGGAACAGCTGCTCATCAACCTCGTGAGAAACGCCGTCGAGGCCGCCGCGGAGACGGGCGGCCGCGTGACGGTGAACTGGCGCGAAACGGAGTCGGGGATGGTGGAGCTGTTCGTCGACGACAGCGGACCAGGTCTGTCGAACACGGGCAATCTCTTCGTGCCGTTCTTCACGACAAAGCAGGGCGGGTCCGGCATCGGTCTCGTGCTGAGCCGCCAGATTGCAGAGGCGCACGGCGGCACCCTCTCGCTCGAGAATCGCGATCCCGAGCCGGGCTGCCGCGCAACGCTCCGCATGCCGCTCGCGGCGGCCTAGGGGGGGATGAGCAGCGTAAACTGTAGAACGTAAATAGCATGAATCGCTTTTTCCTCTCCCCTCCCGACTGGCAGCCGGTGATGCTCGCGCTGCTGACGGCAGGGGCCGTCGCCGTTCTGATCGCCGCGCTCGCCGGCCGGCTCCTGCGAGCGGTGGTACACGCGGCCGTGGGTAGCGACGGGCATCTGGCCGCGCGCCATGCCGTCGTGCGGGCGCCTGTGCGGCTCGTGCGTCTGACCATCTTCCTCGTCGCCGCCGCCGCGCTGACGCCACCCGCGCTGGAGCTGTTCGGCCAGCGGCCCCGCCGCGGCCTCCACATCGGCGACGTCTCCGCGTGGGCGCTGGCCGGCGGCCTGCGTGTCGTCATCGTCGGCGTCGTCGCATTCGTGCTGCTGCGGCTCGTGTCGGTCATGGTGAAGCGCTTCGAGACCGAGGTCAGCACCGGCAGCGACCTGGAGTTGCTCGAGCGCATCAAGCGCGCGCGCACGCTGGGCGGCCTCGTGCAGAACGTGCTCTCCGCCGTGATCGTGCTCGTCGCGGGCACGATGATCCTGCGCGAGCTGGGCGTCGACGTCACGCCGATCCTGACGAGCGCCGGCATTCTCGGACTCGCCGTCGGCTTCGGCGCGCAGACGCTGGTCAAGGACGTCATCAGCGGCTTCTTCATGATTCTCGAGAACGACGTGCGGCTCGGCGACAACATCGTCATCGGCGATCATTCCGGCGTCGTCGAAGAGATGAAGCTGAGAACGATCGTGTTACGCGACACCGAGGGATCGGTGCACATCATCCCGAACGGATCGGTGGCGGCCATCTCGAACCGCACGAAAGACTACTCGTACTACACGCTCGACGTACCCGCGTCCTATCGCACCGACACGGACGATGTCGTCGATCTCATTCGCGCGGCGGGTGCAGCCGTGCGCGCCGACGCTCGCTTCGCTCCGCACATTCTCGACGACATCGAAGTCCTCGGCGTCGATGCGTTCACCGACACCGCCGTGACCATCAAGGCCAGAATCAAGACGGTGCCGCTGAAACAGTGGGACGTCGGACGTGAGTTGCGAAGGATTGCGAAGAAGCTCTTCGACGAGGCGGGGGTCGAGCTGGCGCACCGGCCGGAGCCCGACAGGCCGCCGGCACCGGATCCGGCCGCGCCGGGATCCTAGTAACCGCCGGCGGGTGTCGCGGCGACAGTCTTGCCCGCCGACTGCTGCACGATCTTCACGCCGGCCGACGCGCCCACGCGCGAGGCGCCGGCTTCGACCATCGCGCGCAGCCCGTCGAGGTCGCGCACGCCGCCGGCCGCCTTCACGCCCATGTCGTCGCCGACGACCCGCCGCATCAGCGCCACGTCCGCGGCCGTCGCGCCACCGGAGGCAAACCCGGTCGACGTCTTCACGAAGTCCGCACCCGCGGCCTTCGACAGCGAGCAGGCCGTGATCTTCTCTTCGTCGGTGAGCAGCGCCGCCTCGATGATGACCTTGCTGATGACGCCGGCGTCGCGGCACGGTTGCGTCACCGCCTCGATGTCGCGCTCCACGGTGCGCAGGTCGCCTGACTTCAGTGCGCCAACGTTGATGACCATGTCGACTTCACGGGCGCCATCGAAGATCACGCGCCGCGTCTCGAAATGCTTGACGTCCGACGCCGTCGCGCCGAGCGGAAAACCCACGACGGTGCACACGCCCACGGAGGTGCCGGCAAGCAGCTTCGCGCACGTCGCCACCCACGTGGGATTCACGCACACGGTGGCGAAGCGGTGCTCTGCAGCCTCGCGGCACAGTTGCTCGATCTCTTTTCGCGTCGCATCCGGCTTCAGCAGGGTGTGATCGATCAGCCCGGCAATGCTGGTCGCCGCGCCGCCGGTCGCATGCAGGCCGATGCGGCTTGCGCCGGCGTCGATCACGCCGCGCAGACGGTCCGGACAGCAGTCGACGCTCGTCGCATGACACGCACAGGTGCCTGCCGGCGCGGGCTGACGCGTCGCGGCGATCACTTCTTCGGTGATGAGGTCGATCAGCCGCTTGAGGTCGACGTTATCCACGCGCCTTACCTGCCATGTTCCAATTCTCGCACTTTCAACAGCCGCCGCAGATACCGCGGCTCCTTCGTCGCCGTCGTCAGGAAGATGTCGACGATGGCGGTCGCTTCGTCGAGAGAGAGCATCGTCGAGCCGAGTGCCGCGACGTTCGCGCCGTTGTGCTCGCGCGCGTAGCGCGCGATCGTCTGGCTCACGCACATCGCGGCCCGTATGCCGCGCACCTTGTTGGCCGCGATCGTCGAGCCGATGCCCGCGCCGTCGATGACGATGCCGGCGTCGGCCTCGTTGCGCGCGACCGCCTTCGCCACGCGCCCGGCGATGTCGGGATAATCAACCGCATCGGTCGTGTTCGTGCCGAAGTCCTCGACGCTCAATCCCTGCTTCCGCAGGTGGCCCAGGATGGCCGCCTTCATGGCGAGGCCTGTGTGATCGCAGCCGATGGCGATGCGCCGCGCGGGAGACACCGGCGCCAGATCGAGCGGCAGCGAGGGATCGATCGCGCCGCCGGCAATCACCGTGATGCGACGCTCGCGCAGTGTGTCGGCGGCGAGCGGCGTGACGTGCCCGCCTTTCTCGAGCTCGACGCTCGATCCGGCCGGCAGATTCCTGGCATCGGCTTCGGTGATGATGGCGAAGCGCTGCGCCATCAGGACACGCCCTCGACCAGGCCGATGTACGGCAGGTTGCGGTAGCGCTCGTTGAAGTCGAGGCCGTAGCCGACGACGAACTTGTCTTCGATCTCGAAGCCGACATAGTCCACCGGCACCGGCGCCTTCCGCCGCGACGGCTTGCTCAGGAGGCACGCCGTCCGCAGGCTCTTCGGGTTGCGCTGCCGCAGGATGCCCTGGAGGTAGTGCAGCGTCAGGCCCGTATCGACGATGTCTTCGACGATGACGACGGCGCGGCCCTCGAGGGGGCTGTCGACGTCCTTCTTAATCTGCACTTCCCCGCTCGAGGTGGTGCCGACGTAGCTCGAGACCGAGATGAAATCGCACGTGACTTCCCCGTCGATCTGCCGCATCAGATCGGCCATGAACATGAAGGCCCCCTTGAGCACGCCGAGCAACAGCACAGGGTCATCCCCGGCATCGCGCCGGATGTCGGCAGCCACTTCCTTCACGCGCGCCTGAAGCGCGGCTTCATCTATGAGCGTCTTCATTTCGCTACGGCTGCCTTGACCTTCTGCTGCATCGCGCGTGCGTCCCTGAGCACGGCGGCGCGATTGAGCGTCCTGATTAGGCGGTCGCGCATCAGCACTCGCCCGTGCACGAACACGTCGCGCACATCGTCGCCGCGCGTCGCATAGACCAGGTGTGAAACAGGATCGTACACGGGCGTCTGGCGCGCGCGCGACATGCCGACGACGATGACGTCGGCGAGCTTGCCGGCCTCGAGTGAGCCGATCGATGCGTCCAGCCCCAGCGCGCGGGCGCCGCCCATCGTCGCCAGCTCCAGGGCGGCCTTCGCAGGCAGCGCGCGCGGATCGACATTCGCGTGCTTCTGCAGGAACGACGCGAGCCGCATGGACTCGAACATGTCGAGATCGTTGTTGCTCGCGGCGCCGTCGGTGCCGAGTCCGGCCCTGATGCCCGCGGTCAGCCACTTCGTCACCGGCGCGGCGCCGCTCGCGAGCTTCATGTTGCTCTCGGGATTGTGCGACAGAGCGACGCCCCGCTTCGCAAGCGTGGCCATGTCGGCGTCGTCGAGCCAGATGCCGTGCGCGGCGAGCGTGCGCACACGTCCGCCGGACGACGTCCAGAAACCCATCTGCTCGAGCCACTGCGTGGGCGACACCCCGTGCGCCTTGCGCGAGTCGTCGTTCTCGACCTTGGTCTCCGACAGATGAATCAGCACGAACGCGTTGTGCTGTTCCGCCGACGCGCGGATCGCCTTCAGCATGGTCTCGTCGAGCGTGTACATCGAGTGCGGCGCGTACGCCGGCGTGACGAGCGGATCGTTGCGCCACTGTTTGACGAACGCCTCGGCCCGCGCCAATCCCTCCTGCCAGGTCTTCGCGTCCGCCACCGGAAACTGGATGATGGTCTGACCGAGCACGGCGCGCAGGCCCGCCGCTTTCGTCGCCGCCGCGATTGCTTCCTCGAAGTAGTACATGTCGGCGAACGTCGTCGTGCCCGACTCGATCATCTCCAGGGCGGCGAGGTTCGTGCCGACGCGCACGAAGTCCGCGGACACCGTCTTCGCTTCGGCGGGAAAGATGTACTGCTGGAGCCAGTCCATGAGCGCCAGGTCGTCGGCAAGGCCGCGATACAGCACCATGGGCGCGTGGCCGTGCGTATTGACGAGGCCGGGCATCACGACGTGGCCCGTGGCGTCGATGCGCATGGCGGCCGGGTACCGGCGCGCCATCTCAGCGGCAGTGCCGACGGCGGCGATCCGCTCTCCCTGAATCGCCACGGCGCCGTTGCGGATGACCGTGCCGGCCGCGTCGACGGTGACCACGGTGCCGCCGGTAATCAGGGTCACACGCGCCTGCGCGGCGGGACGGACGATGACGGCAGCAGCCAGAAGGAGCGCGAGGCCTACTCGTTTCATGCGGGCCTAGATTATAGTCGGGCCGTGCCGGTCCATCTGGTTTCCCATCCTCTCGCGCAGGACGCGCTCGGGTCGCTCCGCGACATCGGGACGCAGCCCGGAAGCTTCCGCCGCCTCGCCGAACGCCTGAGCCTGTTTCTCGCCGCCGAGGCGCTCAAGGATCTCCCGACCGAGGACGTGGAAGTACAAACGCCGCTCGGCGCAGCCACCGTCTCGCGGGTCAAGGGGGACGTCGTCGTCGTGCCCGTCCTGCGCGCGGGTCTCGGCATGCTCGATGCGGTGCTCAGGCTGATTCCGTGGGCGCGCGTCGGGCACATCGGCTTGCGCCGCGATGAGACCACCGCGGTGGCGTCGCGCTATTACACGAGGCTGCCGAAGGGCCTCGAGTCGAGCTATGTGCTCCTCATCGATCCGATGCTGGCCACCGGCGGCAGTGCCGTGGATGCCATCCAGGTGCTCGAGGACGCGGGAGCCCGTGACATCCGCATCCTCTGCATCGTCGCCGCACCGGAAGGCATCAGGACTGTCGAGGCCGCGTACCCGCGCGTGCGCATCTACACGCCCGTGATCGATCGAGGTCTCAACGAGCAGAAATTCATCGTGCCTGGTCTCGGTGACTTCGGCGACCGGCTGTACGGAACGGAATGACTCGGCAGGCTGAGCGGGGGGGTGTAGATGGCTGATCCGAAGCTCACGGGAGAGGATACGCGCTGGGGCACCGCCCTCACGAGCATCGAGCCGAACCGCATCCTGCTGCGCGGATACCCGCTCGACGAGGTCATGGGCCGCCTCAGTTTCGGCGAGTCGATCTACCTGCTACTCGTTGGCGAAGTCCCGGGGCCCGCCATCGGACGCCTGGTCGAGGCGCTGCTCATCTCGTTCATCGATCACGGCGTGACGCCGCCGCCAACGCTGGCCGCACGCAACGTCACGACCACCGGCGCGCCCACACGCAATGCGGTCGCGGCGGGCGTCCTCGGCTTCGGCAAATTCTACGGCGGCGACATTCAGGCCTGCCGGAAGCTGCTCGACGAAGGGCTCGCCCTGACCGAGACCGGCAAGACGTATCGCGACGCCGCGATCGAGCTCGTCGATCGCGTGCACGAAAAGCACGATCTCTTCCCCGGCTTCGGCCATCGCTACCACCAGCGCGACCCGCGCGCCGCACGCCTGTTTCAGATGGCGCTCGAGCTCGATCTCGAGGGGCCCCACGTGCAGATGATCCGCGCGCTCGAGATGGCGCTGCACGACAAGGGCATCGGCAACGAGACGACGATGCCGGTGAACGTCGACGGGGCGATTGCGGCGGTCTGCGCCGATATCGGCCTGGAGCCGGAAGTGGCAGACGCGCTCTTCATCATCTCCCGCATCCCCGGCATCATCGCGCACTCGCTCGAAGAGCAGGCACGCGAGCAGCCGATGCGGGTCATCGAACCGTCACGCCACACCTACGACGGACCGAGCGAGCGGCGCCTTCCGGATAGACGAAAATAGCGCGGCTGAGATAATCTATTCATTCGGTTGGGCGCTTGGCTCAGTTGGTAGAGCACCGCCTTCACACGGCGGGGGTCAGTGGTTCGAGTCCACTAGCGCCCACCAACCACTTCCATAAACGGTCACGACGAAAAGGCGCCGCATGTGTGGCGCCTTTTGCTTTTGGTTCTGCTGGAACCATTCTTTTGCATACATCGTTAACAAATCTATGAAGACACTCGCAGCAGTTGCCATTCTCCTCTCGACGTTGGCTCCGGTTCAGGCGCAGGAAACGAATCTGACCGGCAAGTGGGCCGGAACGATGACGCGGACGATGCCTGACGGACGCAGTCAGACCATCGATTTCATGTTCGACCTGACGCAGAAGGGCAAAGTACTCACCGGCACCGCGGGCCCCAACGCGGACCGGCAGTGGGCGTTCGCCAACGGCACCGTCGACGGCTCCAAGGTGAGCTTCCAGGTGCAGCAGCCGGAAGGCCCGATGCGGACGTTCACGCTCGCACTCGTCGACAACCGCCTTCAGGGGCAGATGGCCGCGGAACTCAACGGCCAGAGCTTCACGACGACGGTCGATATGGGACGCGGCAAGTAGACTGCCTGCTCGCGATTTTCCCGGGAGAGCGGCCGCCATGCCGCTCTCCTCGTTCACGCCCCGCCTGCGACCCTGAACCCCGCCCATACGGCCAGGAGCCCAAGCCCCACGTTGCCCGCCACGTTGAGCATGGCCCTTCCTGCGTGCCCGGCACGTGCGAGTTCCAGCGTGTCAAGGCTGAATGCAGAGAACGTCGTGAAGCCTCCGAGCACACCGACGAGCACGAAGGCGCGCGCGGTATCCGAGAGCTGAATGCGGTGGGAGACGACGAGGCCGAGCAGGATCCCGGCGGCCGCGGATCCGAGCACGTTCACAAGCAGGATCCCGTATGGAAATGCGGGGCGTGCCGCGCCCTGCAGCGCGCTGTTGAGCGCATGACGTGCGACGGCGCCGAGCCCGCCGCCGAGAGCGATGGCCGCCCACAACATGACTGGAGCGAGACTGCTAGTTGCTTTTCGACGCCTTGGCCTGCGCGATGAGCAGCTCAAGCAGCTTCGCGTAGCGGGCGTCGGCGTCGGCGAAGGCCTTCATGTAGTCCTCTTTGGACATCTTCGCCTTGCGGTGATCCCCGTCGAACAGCGTCGTCTTCCCCGCTTCCATCCAGCTGTCGAAGGGGGACTGCTTGCGGGTGGCGACGAGGCCGTCGGCAAACATGTCTTCGATGAACAGCTTCGACGAGGGGACGGCCGCGCCGTTGAGCTCGACGTAGACCTCCATGAACTTGCCGAAGCTGATCTTCTCGTCGAGCAGCACGGGAACGGTGTACTTGCCGGTCACGACCATGAGCTGGCCGGGATAGATCATCGCGGCAGTGAACCGGTCGCGCTCGATGGGGTCGCGCGCGGCAATCGAGTCACGCTTCTGCGTTGCGAGCAGCGCGGCGAGCTCCTTCGCGAGAGAGGCCGACTTGGCCACGGGGGCCTGTCGCGCGGCGGCGGGCGACGCGCCCGCCAGGGCGTAAGCGACGGCCATGGCGGCCGCTGCCAGCGGCAGTCTTGAAGCGCGGAACATCAGGTGGAGTCCTCCCGGGAGTAAAGCGGGATTCTATCCTACAAAGAGCGCGTCTTCTTCTTCGTCACGCTCGAAGCGCGTTTCCCTGGTCGTCAGCAGCGCGACGAGCGCGGCACGGAGCCCGGCCACCATCGCCGAGCCTTTCGCCACGGGGCGCGTGGCGCCGGTCAGCGCGGCCTGGAGCGTCGCGCTGGTGTCCTGCACGCGGCGGCTCAGATCCGACACGAGGTGATCGACGCGGTCGACCTGCCGCGCGGCGAGTGCCGTCGCGCGTTGCGCTTCATCGGCGATCGCGTGCACCTTGGCGGCGAGTGGCTTGATCTCGCGTTGCAGATCCTCGGTCACCGACATGATCTTTTTCGCGTAGCGCGCGGCGGCGATCACGGCGCCGAGCTGCAGGATGGCCATCAGGAGCACCGAGAGGGCGATGATGCCGAGGAACACGTCGGAGGCCGTCACAGCGCGTCTCCCGCGGTGGCGCCGGCGTCGCGGCGCGCCTTCTCGAATGCGTCACGACCTCGCGCGTAGGCGCGGTTGGCGTGCTCTCGCCCGTCGCGCGCTTTCTCGGCCAGCTTGCGGCGCGTTTCGTCGCCAGGAGCCGGCGCGAACAGCAGCGCGACCGCGGCGCCCGCGATTGCTCCGATCAGGAACGCGGCAAACGCGCCGCCCGACCCTTCGTCTCGTGCCATGGAACCGCTCCCGGCAGGCCGTGGCCTGCACTACCCGCCTAGAAAATGCTGACGCGAATGTTGAGGTACTTCTTCGGATCCTTCCGAATCTCCGCGACCAGGCCGCTGAGCTCCCCCATCGTCTTGGTCATGTTCTCATACAACTGCTTGTCTTTGAGCAGCGCGCCCGCGGTGCCTTCCCCCTTCTCGAGTCCGGCTGCCAGCTTCTCGAATCGCGAGGTCAGCTCCGTCATGCGCGTGAACAGCGCGTCGTCGGTCAGCAGCTTGCCGGCGGTCCCCTCGCCTCGATTCAGGCGGCCGGTGATCGCGTCCATGTTGGCCGAGGCCGACGAGATCGATTTCGCCATCGCGTCGTCGTTGAGCAGGCGGCCGAGGCTGCCCTCGCCGCGGTTGATGCGCGACGTGACGGCGTCGAGATTCCGGAGCGATGCTTCGAGCGACTTGTACGCCGCGGGGTTCTGCGCGAGCTGCCCCAGCGTGCCCTTGCCGCGCTGCATGTCGCGCACGACCGCTTCCGCCGCGTTGACGAGGCTGGTGGTGTCGGCATAGAGCTGCTCGTCGGTGAACAGCTTGCCGACGCTGCCCTTCCCTTCGGTGATGCCGAGCAGCAGCTTGTTGGCCTCCCCCAGCGTCGTCTGCGCCGTGGCCGCGACCTCCGCGATGGATCCGGAGGCCGGCGTCGACGGCACGTACGATCCGCTCGCGAGCGGCGTTCCCGACGTGGCGGCCGAGATCTCGACAATCGGCTCCCCCAGCAGGCTGAGCGATCCCATTGACGCGCGCGACTCGGTGGTGATGAGCGGCTTGACGTCTTCGTGGATGTCCATGCCGATCTCGATCTCGCGCCCGGCGAAATCGACCGCCGTGACCTTGCCGATGTCCTTGCCGGCCAGGCGGACGACGGCCCCCGGCTTCATGCCGGCGGCGTTGGCGAAGCGCGTCTTGAGCGTGTAGCGCTCCCACCAGAATCCGGCCTGCCCGCCGACGGCGAGGATGAGCATCGACGCCATGAGGATGGCGACGACGCCGATGATGCCAATCTTGAGCTGCGGCCAAGCGAGTGATTTCGTGCGTGCCATATCTTTTCTCTCTACGACAGGAATGAGCGCAAGTAGGGATCCTTCGACGCCTTCAGCTCGTCGGACGTGCCCTCGAAGTGAACCTTGCCGTTGTTGAGCATCAGGAACTCGGCTTCCGCGCGCTTCTCTTCGTTCGCGGGCACGAAGTCGATCGTGCCGTCGCCGAGCTTGATCGCCTCGTTGTCCGACACGTAGAACGCGTCACGCAGCTGGTGTGTCACGACGATCGAGCTGATGTTCTCGAGGTCGCGCAGCTTGATGATCTCCTCGTCGACGGTGACGGAGGTAATGGGGTCGAGCCCGGTGGTCGGCTCGTCGTACAACAGGATGCGGGGCTTCGCCGCCATCGCGCGGGCGATCGCGACGCGCCGCCGCTGTCCGCCGGACAGCTCAGACGGCATGCGGTCGATGAACTGCGCCAGCCCTATGAAGCCGAGCACTTCCTCGACGCGCTTGTTGACCTGATCGAGCGGCTGCTTGAGCTCTTCCCAGAGCTTGTAGCCGACGTTCTCGCGCACCGTCAGCGAGTCGAAGAGCGCGCCTTCCTGAAACACCATGCCCAGATCGGCGCGCACGATCATCATCTCTTCTTCGCTGAAGGCCTCGACGCGCTCGCCATTGACCCAGATCACGCCGGAGTCGGGCTTCAGCAATCCGAGAATGAGTTTCAGGACCGTCGACTTGCCCGCGCCGCTCGCGCCCAGGAAGATCTTCGTATGCCCCACGAGCATCGTGAAACTGACCTCGTCGAGAATCACTTTGTCGTCGAAGGCCAGGCACACCTTGTCGAACATCACGATCGGCGAGCCGGGGCCGAGGGCCTCTTCGAGTTCGGGCGATCGCTCGGTGACGTTGGGTCGTACGTTCCTGAACAGCACGGCTAATACATCAGGACGAAGAGCAGCTTCGTCAGAAGAAAGTCGACGGCGAGCACCACGACCGACCCGGCGACGACCGCATTGGTGGTCGCGCGGCCAACGCCCTGCGTGCCTCCCTTGGTGCGCAACCCGACGTGGCAGGCAATCGTGACGATGACGAATCCGAAGAAGAACGGCTTGATGAGCCCCATCCACACGTCCTGGATGAACAGGCCGATGACCACCGAGTTCCAGAACACCGAACCGGCCACCTTGAGCTGCGTCACGGCGATGATCCACGCCCCGACCATGCCGATCGCGTCGGCGATGACCGTGAGCACGGGCACCATGATCACGCCCGCGAGCACGCGCGGGAGCACCAGCTTGCGGATGGGATCGGTGCCCAGCGCGCGGAGCGCGCTGATCTGATCCGTCACCATCATCGAGCCGAGCTCCGCGGCAATGCCGGAGCCGACGCGGCCCGTGACCATCAGCGCCGTGAGCACGGGCCCCAGCTCCTTGACCATCGATGCGCTGACCAGACGGCCCACCATCGACCGCGCGCCGAACATGTCGAGCGTGATCCCCGACTGGAGCGCGAGCACCATGCCGGTGAACGTGCCGGTCAGCAGCACGACCGTCATCGACCCGAGGCCGATCGCCTCGAACTGCTCGACGATGTCGCGGTAATAGTAGGGGCGTGTGAACAAGGCCCGCGCCGTCTGCCCGACCAGGCGCAGGTACTCCTGCACCTCGAGCAGCGCGGCCTTGATCCATTCGATCACGATGCCTTCACCAGGTCCGGATTCCTCAGCTTCCGCACACGATCGCGGAGATTGGCGGCTTTCTCGAACTCCAGATTCGACGCCGAGGCCTTCATCTCGGTTTCCAGCGCGGCAATGTGCTTGTCGAGCTCTGCCTGCGTGCGGAACGTCGCGCGCTCGTCTGCCGCCACCGGCACCGTCATGTAGTCACGCTCGTAGACGCTCGACATGACGCCGTCGATGTCCTTGATGATGGACTGCGGCGTGATCCCGTGCGCCTCGTTGTAGGCGGTCTGCACCGTCCGGCGGCGGTCGGTTTCGTCCATCGCAAACTGCATGGATTTGGTGATCTTGTCGGCGTACAGGATGGCCCGGCCGTTGACGTTGCGCGCGGCGCGGCCGACCGTCTGAATCAGCGATCCGCCCGAGCGCAGGAAGCCTTCCTTGTCGGCGTCAAGCACCGCCACGAGCGAGACTTCCGGCAGATCCAGGCCCTCGCGCAACAGGTTGATCCCGACCAACACGTCGAACGCCCCGAGCCGCAGATCCCGCAGAATCTGCACGCGCTCGAGCGTGTCGATGTCGGAGTGCAGGTAGCGCACGCGCACACCGAGCTCGTGATAGTACTGCGTCAAATCTTCCGCCATCCGCTTCGTCAGCGTGGTCACGAGCACGCGCTCGCCCTTCGCGGCGCGATCGCGAATCTCACCGAGCAGGTCATCGACCTGCCCGCGCACCGGCCGCACCTCGAGCGGCGGATCGATGAGACCGGTCGGCCGGATGATCTGTTCGACGACCACGCCCCCCGCGCGCTGGAGCTCGTACGGGCCTGGCGTGGCGCTCACGAAGACCGTCTGGCCGACGCGCTGCTCCCATTCCTCGAAGTTCAGCGGGCGGTTGTCGATCGCCGACGGCAGCCGGAAGCCGTACGACACCAGCACTTCCTTGCGCGCCCGGTCGCCGAAGAACATGCCGCGAATCTGCGGCGTGGTTTGGTGAGACTCGTCCACGATGGTCAATGCGTCATCGGGCAGATAATCGAGCAGCGTCGGCGGCGGCTCCCCCGGCATGCGCCCCGACAGGTGCCGGGAATAGTTCTCGATGCCGTGGCAGTACCCGATCTCCTTCATCATCTCGAGATCGAACATCGTCCGCTGATGCAGACGCTGCGCCTCGAGCACCTGTCCGCCCGATTCGAGCTCCTTCAGCCGGCCGTCCAGCTCCGCCTTGATCGTCTCGACCGCCTGTAGCGTCTTGGTACGCGGCATGACGAAGTGTGACTTCGGGTAAACCGCGATCCGGTCGTGGCGCTTGATGATCCTGCCGGTCAGCGGGTCGAACGTCGCGAGCGAGTCGATCTCGTCGCCGAACAGCTCGATACGCAGCGCCGCCTCTTCATACGAGGGATACACCTCGACGATGTCACCCCGCACGCGGAACGTGCCGCGCGTGAAGTCGTGGTCGTTGCGCTCGTACTGAATCTCGACCAGCTTCCGCAGGATCTTCTCGCGCTCGAGGCGCTGGCCCCGCTCGAGCGGCAGCATCATCCCGTAGTACGCCTCGGGCGCGCCCAGTCCGTAGATGCACGAGACGCTCGACACGATGATGACGTCGCGCCGCTCGAAGAGCGACCGCGTCGCCGAGAGGCGCATGCGGTCGATCTCTTCGTTGATGATCGCTTCCTTGTCGATGTACGAGTCGGTGGCCGGCATGTAGGCCTCCGGCTGGTAGTAGTCGTAGTAGCTGACGAAGTACTCGACGGCGTTGTGCGGGAAGAAGCGCTTGAATTCCTGGTACAGCTGCGCCGCGAGCGTCTTGTTGTGGACCATGACCAGAGTCGGCCGGTTGACCGTCTGGATGACCTGCGCCATCGTGAACGTCTTGCCCGATCCGGTCACCCCAAGCAGCACCTGCGCATCGTCCCCCCGGACGAGGCCCTCCGTGAGCTCCTGAATCGCACGCGGCTGGTCGCCGCGGAGCTCGAAATCACTGACGAGTTGGAATCGGTCGGCGCTGGCCATTGACGTGTGTCCCTGCGGGCTCATCCAGCCCTGAGGGGATCCACGAGTTTAGCAGGAAAGGCTCCGCTCCCATCACCCCCCGACCCGCCAGCCCGGCTGGTCTTCAGATTGCACTCGCGCCCGCCATGCGCGCACTCATCACTGGCGGAGCGGGATTTGTGGGTTCACACCTCGCGGAGGGTTTGCTCGAGGCCGGGCATCACGTCTCGATCATAGACAACCTGTCGACCGGCTCGATTGAGAACATTCGCCATCTGAAGGAGCACGAGCGATTTTCGTATTTGATCGAAGAGGTGGAAAACGAACCGGTGCTCGCGGAACTGATCGATGCGGCCGACGTCATCTTCCACGCGGCGGCCGCCGTGGGCGTGAAACTGATCGTTCACGAACCGGTTCGTACCATCGAGACGAACGTCAATGGCACCGCGCTGGTGCTCAAACATGCCGCCAAGAAGGACAAACTCGTCGTCATCTTCTCGACCTCAGAGGTCTATGGCAAGAGCACCGAACTCCCGTTTCGCGAGGATGGCGACCTCGTGCTGGGAGCGACGTCAAAAAACCGCTGGGGCTACGCCTGCAGCAAGGCCATCGACGAGTTCCTCGCACTGGCCTACTGGCGCGAACGCACACTGCCCGTCATCATCGTTCGGCTGTTCAACACGGTGGGCCCCCGTCAGACGGGTCGCTACGGCATGGTCGTGCCGACGCTCGCACGGCAGGCGCTCGAAGGCGTACCCATGACAGTGTTCGGAGACGGCGAACAGTCGCGGAGCTTCACCGACGTCTCAGATGTCGTCGGGGCGCTCATGCGTCTGGTCGAGGAGCCGGCCGCTGTCGGCGAAGTCTTCAACATCGGGAACCCCGTGGAAGTCACCATTGTGGATCTCGCCAGGCGGATACGGGACAAGGCAGGCAGCGCCTCCGAGATCGTGCTTGTGCCTTACGATGAGGCGTACGAGGACGGTTTCGAGGATATGCCGCGACGGGTACCCGATCTCGCAAAAATCCGATCACTCATCGGCTATGAACCGAAGATCACGCTCGACAGCATCCTCGATCGCGTTGTCGCTGCCGCCCGCGACGAACTGAACACGAGCTCCGCCTGAGGTCAGTGGCGCAACTTGTGATGCATCTCCTGCTCTCCTGCCGCCGGCTCTTCTGATGGCGGGCACGGCGTGGCTCACCACACTCCTGACGATCACCGCCGTGGCTTACGCCTACCTCGGGGCGCTGGTCGTGTACGGCCGGTTCCAGTACGAATACCGGCGCCGGTTGTTCGAGGAAGCTGCGGGCCTCGTCGCGTCGGCAGCGGGCGCGAGCCCGCCGCCCGCCCTCGTGCGACTGTTCGAGAGAGCATCGCTGCGTACGCTCGAGCGCGGCTTCTCGGAAGCGCCGCTGCGAGACGACGCGCGCCAGATGTGCGCGGTGACCCTCCTCCAGAGGGCGGGAGCCGGCCGGATCGAAGCACGCGCTGGCGGACGCGGGCGCCGCTGGCGCCGCATCTCCGCGCTGCGTATTCTGGCCCTCGCGCGCGCCGACTCGTCGTGGTCCCTGCTCGAGCGCGCGCTCGGCGACCGCGACCGTGAAGTGGTGCGAGGCGCCGCGGGCATCCTCGGCGAAATCGACGACCGCCGCAGTGCAGCGCTGCTCGTGAAGGCGCTGCGGCAGGGACGCCCGGCGCGATCCTACGTCGCTGTGCTGCTCGACGGCACGTCATCGGACATCTCTGACCTCGTCTCACCGCTCCTCGAGGAGCCCATCGCGGCTGTCCGCTACTGGGGCGCCGTGCTGTCAGGTCGGTTCCCCGGCATGCCCGATCTGGAACGGCGGCTGGCCGCCCTCGCCCGAGATACGGACCCAGGCGTGCGGGGCGCCGCCATCAGAAGCCTGGCAACCGCGGGCTTCACGAGTAGCCTTCCGGCCGCCCTCGGCGCCCTCGATGACGCCGTGCCGTTCGTGCGCGCGCACGCGGCGCGCGCGGCGGCGAGGCTGGGAGGGACCGAAGTCGGCGCTCTCATGGCTGCGCATCTCGGCGACCCGGAATGGCTGGTGCGCGACGCGGTCAAGCGCGTGCTCGAGAACCTCGGTCCCTCAGTCGAGGGGGCGCTGTTCGCCTGGCTTGACGCAGCAGACGAGTTCGCCGGAAACGGCGCCGCGGAAGTCCTGCAGAACATCGGCACGTTCGAACGCCTGCTCGCCGAGGAGGCGCAGGGACCGCCCGACCGGCAGCGGCTGCATCGTCTCGAACAACTGGCAAGCGCTGGCGGGCTCCGCGTGTGGGGCGCGGCGATGGCGGGCCTGCCTGACTCGACCCGCGAGTACCTTGCCGCCAGACTCGTCTCCCTCGAGCGCAAGGCCGCCGACGACGGGGGTCTCCTGTGGTGACTGCCGCGCTCTACTGGGTCGTGGTGACGTGCCTGGCCTACCTTTGCATCGTCTACCTCGTGTCGCTCGCGCTGCTCGCCGCCTCGCTCGCGGAGCATGCGTATCGCATCCGGCGAGACCTCTCGACGAATGACGACACCCTGCTCGAGTCGGCATTTGCCATTCCCGTCAGCGTGCTCGCGCCCGTCTACAACGAAGCCAGCATCATCGTGCACGTTGTCGAAACGCTGCTCGCCCAGAACTATCCACAGCACGAGGTGATCGTCATCAACGATGGATCGACCGACGACACGATGCAGGTGCTGACCAGTTCGTTCGAGCTCGAGCCGCGGTCGGTGTTCTACCGTCGTGTGCTCGATACGGCGCAGGTGCGCTGCACCTACGTCAGCCGCCGCCATCCCAATCTCATCGTGGTTGACAAGGACAACGGCGGCAAGGCCGACGCGCTCAACTGCGGCGTCAATCTCGCGCGCTATCGGTACGTATGCACGGTCGACGGCGACACGATCTACGAACCCAACGCGCTGGAGAACGGGATGCGCGCCGCGCAGCAGAATCCCGAGCATGTGATTGGCGTGACCAGCGCCGTCGCGATTCGCCGCGATCCGGAAGCGGGCCGCCGGTTCGCATTCGGGGTTCACCGCATCGATGTGGACCCGCTGACGAACTTCCAGCTGCTTGAATTTTTCAGGAGCTTCCTCACGACCCGGATGGGCGCGGGACGCTGGGGATTCATGCTGTGCGCGAGCGGCGCGTTCGCGCTCTGGCGGCGCGATGTGCTGATCGAGCTGTGCGGCTTCTCGTCGGACTTCACGTGCGAGGACATCGAATTCACGTTCAGGGCGCACGAGACGTTTCGCCGCATGCGGCGCCCGTACCGCATTCTTGCGCTCGGCAGCGTCGCGGGTACGACGGAGAGCCCCGCGTCGCTGCGTGACCTGATCGTGCAGCGCGCGCGATGGCAGCGCGTGATCCTCGAAACCGTGTGGGCATACCGCCGCATGCTGTTCAACCCGAGGTACGGCAGCGCCGGGATGGCCGGCCTGCCGTACTACGTGATCTCGGAGGTCTCGGCTCCCTTTTTCCAGTGCCTGGCGGCGGTCGCTTTCGTGACGGCCTGGGCCCTCGGTCAGCTCGATATGCGCGCGCTCCAGCTGATCCTCATTCTGGCGCTCGGCAACGGCATCCTGACCAACGTCGCCCTGATGCTGCAGGATTCGCACTCACGCGCGTATCCCATGCGCGACCTTGTGCAGCTCGTACTGCTGGGACCTCTGGATCTGCTCCTGTACCGGCCCATCATGTTCGTCGCCCAGACGAAAGGCTTCGTGGACTTTCTTCGCGGGGATAAGGCGTGGCACAAGTCCGACCGGCGACGGCGAGCCAGCCAGACATCGGCGACGCCATGAGAGGGCCGCGGTTCACCGACGGGCGGCGGGGCCGGCCAGCCGCAGGCGGTTGCCATCGGGATCCGCGAACGCGGCGAGCGACACCTTCCCGGGGATCGTCTGCGTCGGCCCGGTGAACACGACGCCGCGCGATTCGAGCTGCCGGCGCCCCGTGGCGACGTCGACCACGCTGATATTGATGATTGAGGCGCCGGGCCGCGCGGCGCCGACCGACAGGCCGATCTCCAGACCGGGCACGTTGGTCTTGATATGCGCGAAGCCGAGATCGTCGCGGCGCTCCCCGGGCGAGAACTCCAGCGTCTCGACGTAGAACCGGACGGCGCGGTCCAAATCGGACAGGGGGACCTGCAACACGACCTCCGCGCAGTACTCGAGGCGGGGCCGGGCCTGCGGCGCGGGAGCGGCCGCATCGCCAGGCGCAGCGAATCAGCTCCCGGGTTTGCCCGGAGAGTAATAGCCGTTGCGCGCGCGGATTTTCACCCCTTTGACGGCGGGGTTCGCGAGACGGATGTCGACCTTGCGCCAGCTGCTCGTCGGCGAGGTGTTGGCCGAGATGTAGCCGAGCGTGTAGCGGCCGTCCAGCTCCTTCAGAATCTTCCCGTACATCTCGTCGAGCTGGTCTCTCGACCCGGGAAAATACGCCTGGCCGCCGGTGGCGGCCGCCAGCTGCTCGAGTCGCATGCGCTGCTCCATCCGCGTGGAGCTGGGTTGATGGTCCATGAACCCGATCGCGTAGATCGTGACGTCGATGAACTTGAGGAGCTCGAGCACCTGGGTAAACGACATGCGGCTGCGCGAGTCGCCGCCGTCGGTATAGAGGAGCAGCACCTTCTGGCCGTCCTCCATCGCCATGCCGTTCAGATAGGTGCCGATGGCGTCGTAGAGCGCGGTGAACCCGTCGGCCTTGCGGCGGCGGATGCGCTCGAAGAGCTGAGGGTAGTCGTCCTGCCCGTAGCGCGCGAGCCGCACTTCGGTGTCGAAATCGACGAGGGTGACGTCCTTCGCATGCTCCACGGCGTTCATGAACTTGATCGCGGCGGTGCGGGAAAAGTTGATGTCGAGCGCCATGCTGCCGCTCGTGTCGAACAGCAGTCCCAGACGCAGCGGCATGCGTGCCGTCACATCCCCCTGCGCGAAGAACTGGACCGTCTGCGGCTTGCCGTCCTCGAGGATCTGGAAGTCCTCTTTCGTCAGGCCGCCCACGAGCCCCTGCTTGTCGGAGGCGACGACGACGAAGGTCACCAGATCGATGCCGGAACGGAACTGCGCCCCGGCGGTGAGGCCGAGCGAGAGGACGAGCGCGGCGGCCGCGGCGAACTTCATTCTGGAGACCTGCGCGAATCTTACGGCAGATCCCGCCCGATCGGACCTGAACCGTTCGGGCAGAGCATACGCGTATAATCGGAGTTTCGTCTCTATGGAAGGCTCCCGCTAAGTGCGCGCGCTGGCAATCTGCCAGAACGAGCTGGTGATTCGCACCCTTCACCAGGTTCTGACGGGTCCCTTCGACGTCGACTTCCTCGTCGAGAGCCGCGCGCTCGCCAAGCGGCTGCAGGAGGACGACCTCCCCGTCGTCCTCGGCGATCTCAAGCGCATCGACACCTACGTCAAGGCCGACGTCTCCCCAGGCACCTGCGTCATCGTGGAAGACGACGGGCGGCGGAGCCTCAAGAAGATCGTCTCGGCGATTCGCGACGCGGGCGGGTCGCTCATCTACATCCTGCGCATCGGCGGCGCCAAGAAGCGCAAGGCCGGCGAAGACGTCTGCTCCGCCTTCCCGGAGGTCACCGATCTGGATCTCGGGGAGCTGCTCGCCCCGACGATCACGACCGAGCTCGGGCGCTCCCTGACGCGGGCGAAGGTCCAGCAGTACCAGCGCTACTTCGCCGACGCGGACCGCGTGCTGATTCTGCTGCACAACGATCCGGATCCCGACGCGCTCGCGTCCGGCCTCGCGCTGCGCAACCTGCTGCGCCGCACGAAGGCGACCGGCATCATCGGCGCGGTGCAGGGAGTGACGCGTCCCGAGAACCTGCGGATGGCGACGATGCTCGACATCCACGTGGAGCCGATCACGCCGGCGATGTTCTCGACGTTCGACCGCATCGCGACGGTCGACGTGCAGCCGCACTATTTCGGCGGGCTGTTGCCGCGCGTCGATCTCGTCGTCGACCATCATCCCGAGCAGCCCGGCTACACGGCGGTGTTCAAGGACATTCGCGCCGACTACGGATCGACATCGACGATTCTCACGGAGCACCTGCGGGCGGTCGACGTCAACATCTCGGAGCGCACCGCGACGGCCATGCTGTACGCGATCAAATCCGACACGCTGTTCTTCGCGCGCCAGACCACTCGGGTCGATCTCGAGGCGTTCTCGTTCCTCTATCCGCTGGCCGACGCGGCGATGATTCGCAAGATGGAGGGGGCCGAGATCACGATGGACCGGCTCGACCACGTCATCAAGGCGACGGCGCAGGGCGCGATCGCGCAGCAGGTGTTCAGCGCGCACCTCGGCGCCGTGACGCGCGAAGACTTCATTCCCTACACCGCGGATTTCTTCCTGCAGCTCGAGGGGATCAAGTGGACGATCATCTCGGGTGAGATCAACGGAACGCTCTCGATCAGCGTCCGGAATCTCGGTTACATGAAGAACGCCGGCGAGTTCGTGCGCCGCTACTTCAACGACATCGGCAGCGCGGGCGGCCACCGCGCGATGGCGAAGGCGGTCATCCCGCTCGACAAGTTCCGCGAGAAGTTCGGCCCGCTCGAGGGCATCCAGATCGCCAACAAGATCGGCGACCTCGCGTCTGAGTTCATGCACGAGGCCGTCAAGGTCTGAGCTAGCCCGCCGCGTCGTAGGCCTGACGAATCCAGGCGAGCAGCTCGGCGTCGACTTCTTTCGCGTCGGCGACCTTCACGCGGTACTGGCACATGCCGCCGGGCAGGAGCGCTTCGAGGCGGGTAGTGGCCGGCACGCCCTTCATGTTCAGGCCGACCTCGAATCGCGTGTTGGTGGCGGGGCCGATCGTCGCGAACTGCTTCTTGCGGCGCAGGCTGACGTAGGTCTTCTTCGGCGCGACCTCGAACTCGCCGAACCTGCCGATCGCGGCCATCAGGCGGTCGTGAATGGGACGCATCGCGGCTTTCGGGCCCGCATAAATCGCGTCGAGCACCTCGCCGCCGGTCTTGCCCTCCGAGGCGCTCGCGCCATCCGACTTGAGCACGACGTGCACGAGCGTGTTGGCGTCGCCGTGCCCCATGCCCAGATCGCGCTTGAGCATGTCGCGAATCTCGCCATGCTTCGTGAGACCGCTCTTCCGGATGACGGCCGTGAGCTCGTCGAGCGACTTCCCCGTCCGCTCCTGCAGGTTCGCCAACTGTGCGGCAATCGCTTTGTCCATGCCGACACTTTACGCGTTCGTGCCGCGACTCTGTACGGCCGTTTCCGGCGAGGCGGCGGAGCGCAACGCCTCGTCAGCGTCTGTGACTTGAGGCACAGACGAACCGGGCGTGAGCGTCCCCACCATGTATGTGTAGCTCACCCAGTCGGCGCCGGCGTGGACGTCTTCCTCGGCGTGCAGCAGAGTGCCGCCGTGGCGCGCGATCAGGGCCGCGATGTCCGTACGGGGTACCGCGTGCATCGGGAACGGCTCCCCTTCCGGCAGCGCCGCGGCGCGGGCCGGTGCAAGCGCGTCGCCGGGATACGCCGGCACCGGCAACGCCCCGGCAGCGCGGGCC
>JALYRV010000159.1 GCA_030855205.1 Acidobacteriota bacterium
GCACTGATGCGCTCGGCAGCCGACGCCAGCGACGCCGCCGACACGCTGTGCGACGCGTCGACGAGATAGACGATCGAGAGCCGGTCGGTGCTGCGGTGCGCGATCGGCTGCGCGAGGGCGAGGGCGAGCAGCGCGAGCACCGCGGCGCGAATGCCCGCCTGCACTTTGCGCTGCCGCGCGTTGAAATTCGTGCGCGTGCGCGAGAGTGCGTACCAGAGCAGCGGCAGCGCCGCGACCATGGCCAGCAGCCAGATCGGTTGCGAAAAGGTGATCCGCATCAGACCGTGATCCGCCTGTGCCAGGTGTAGAACTCGGCAGCGAACAGCACCAATGCGATGCCGACGAGCCAGATCCAGAGGCCGGCGGAGGCCGCTGGCGCGCCGGCGGCGGCGTCCTGCGCGCGCGACGACTGGCGGACGTTCGAGGACAGTCGCGATCCGGCGTTGACGGCAATAGCAAGCTGCCCCGCTGGCCGCTCGGCCAGATACACGCCAGGCTCCCGAAGGTCAGCGACCGTGACGTCCGCGACACGGCGCATCGCAACGTTGCCGCCGTCGACGCGGCGGATCGCGGACACGTCGCCGGGCAGGCGAATGGTGCCGGGCTGCTCGACTCGCACGGGCGCCGATCGCGCAAACCACTCGAGCACGTCGCCGATGAGCACGGGGAATGCGGGGTCGTTCGCGATGGTTCCGCGCGTCAGATCGAACGTCAGCAGCGCCGCGCCCACCCCGTTCGTCTCGCGGACCGCGACGAGCGGATTGCCGCGGGCCGTGAACGCCAGCGGCGTCCAGTCCTTGAGGTCGTAGCCGGTCACCTCGTCGAAGCGCAACGTGCGCCCGTCGACGCCCCGCACCGCGGCATGCGTTTCGTCGGCGCGTGCCCACACGGCGGCGCGCTCGGGCGTGCCCGAGGGCGACAACCACGGCACCGGCGGCGGCGCGATGAACAGCGCGGGCTGGGACGGCGGCGTCTGAGGGGCCCACCGGTCGAACACCAGAATGCCGCGGCGGGCTGACGCGTCGCGCCCGCCGGAACCCGTCCCCCACTGCTCGGGCTCGATGCGTTCGACCTGCACGCTCCCGTCGTACGACAGCAAGGTCTCGAGCGGCGGGTTTCGCCGCGTGACCAGGGTCACGACCGAGGGGCGCGCCGATGCCACCCATGCAAACGCCTCATCATCCTGCGGCACCGCATCGCCGGCCTTGACGATCGCCGCACGGAGGACGCCGCCCTCGCCTGCGTTGAACGGCAGCGAGTGGCGCACGACCTCGTCGGCGTTCATCTCAATGGCGCGCTCGAAGAGCCGCGAGCCGCCCACGTCGATCGCCAGCGTGAGCTGCTTCGCGTCGGCTGAATAGTTCGCGAGCTCGACGTACGCCTCGTAGCGGCCGTCGGCACGCCAGTCGCGCCGCACGTCGAACGCCGTGATCGCGTAGTTGGACGCCGATGAGAACACCGACTCCACGCGCACGCCCTGCGGCACGTCGTAGGACGTCACGCCGTCGGTAAGGAACACCACCTGCGACTGCTCCAGCGCCTGCGGGAAGGGGCCGGGTTGCGATGGCTTGACGTTCCTGAGCGCCACGCGTAGCGCCTCGCGGTCGGAAGTCGGTCCCGCGACGATCCCGTCGGCCGTGGTCAGGACGGTCACGTCGGCGTCGCCGCCCGAGAGGGCAATCGCGCGTCCCGTGGCCGCGTCCCAGCGCGTGCGGCCGTCCGTCCGTTCGGCCAGCATCGACAGCGACGAGTCGATCACGATCGTCAGCGGACCGCCCGCCATGCCGCCGGCGTGACGCTCGGGTCGGCCGAGCGCGAAGACGATGAGCAGCGGCACCAGCAACGCGATCGCGAACGACACGGCCTTGCGGATGCGCTCCCAGAACGAGACGGCGCGGTCCTCGTCGAGCACGCGGCGCCACAGCAGCAGCGACGGCACGAGCACGCGCGGATGCCGCACCTTCATGAAGAAGATTGCGGTCACCGCCGCCGCGACGGCCGCCGCGATGCCGGCCACGACCCATCCACCGAGCGCGCCGAAGATCATGCGAGGAACCTGCCCTGCCGGAAGACTTTCAGGATCGTGTCTTCGAACGGCTCTTCAATCGACGTGCGGATGTAGCCCAGATCGTAGCGGCTGCAGTACGACGCGAGCGCGTCGACGTGCGCGTTCCACGCGCGATGGTACGCGTGGATCAGCGCCGGCGTCAGCTCGACGTCCCGCGACTCCCCCGATTCCGAGTCGACCATGCGGATGTCGCCGGCGACCGTGGGCTCCGCGTCCGTCCTGCTCGTCACATGAATCAGGAACACGTCGTGCTGGAAATACCGGAGGGCGTTGAGGCCCGCTTCGTGCCCCGACGGATCGAGAAAATCTGAGATCACGACCGCCACGCCCTTCTGCTTCCGCCGCGCGCAGAACGCCTTGATCGATTCGGCCAGATCGGTGCGGCCCTCGGGCTCGAGCGACGAGAGGAAATCGAAGATCCGGAAGATCTGTCCCTTGCCGCGCCGCGTCGGCGTTTCGGCCGACAGCTTGTCGCGCCACGTCAGAATCGCCACGCGATCGAGGTGCGACAGGCCGACATAGCAGAGCGCGGCCGCGACATGACACGCGTAATCGAGCTTGCTCGGCGACCCTTCCGCCATCGAGCGGCTCGTGTCGACGAACAGGTACACCGGCATGTCCTGCTCCTCTTCGAACATCCGGAGCAGCAGGCGATCCAGGCGCTGATACGCGCGCCAGTCGATATGACGGAAATCATCCCCGGCTGAATAGGGACGGTGATCGGCGAACTCCAGCCCCGACCCGCGCTTGCGCGCAATCCGCTCCGCGCGGAACTGCCCCGCGAACACACGTTTCGACAGGATGTGCAGATACTCGAGTTTCTTCAGAAACTCGTTGTCAAAACGCAGGGCCATGGATGGGCGGCTCTCGGTCCCAGGCGCACGGCATGTGCCGTGAGTCGTGGGCCGTGAGTCGATTTATTCCTTGGTTTTCTCGATGACGTCGGCCACGATGCGGTCCGTGTCGACCTGCTCGGCTTCGCCTTCGAAGTTGAGCAGCACGCGGTGGCGCAAGGCGGGCATCGCCATGGCGCGGATGTCGTCGGTCGACACGTGCAGCCGGTTGTGGAGCAGCGCCCGGATCTTGCCGCCGACCACGAGCGCCTGCGCCGCGCGCGGGCTCGCGCCGTACCGGACGAACTTGTTGACCATCGGCGTCGCGTGCGGCGAGTTCGGGTGCGAGCCGAGCACCAGACGGATCGCGTAGCTCTGCACCGGCCTTGCAATCGGCACGTCGCGCACCGTCTTCTTCATCTCGAGTATCTGCGCCGCGTTGACGACGCGCTCGACCTCCGGCACCTCGTTGCGCGTGGTCCGGTCGAGAATCTCGTGCAGCGACGCCTCACTCGGATACATGACCTTCAGCTTGAAGAGGAACCGATCGAGCTGCGCTTCGGGCAGCGGATAGGTGCCTTCCATCTCGAGCGGATTCTGCGTCGCGAGCACGAAGAACGGCTGATCGAGCTTGAAGGTGCGGCGCCCCACCGAGACGCTGCGCTCCTGCATCGCCTCGAGCAGCGCCGACTGCGTCTTCGGCGTCGCGCGGTTGATCTCGTCGGCCAGCACGATGTTCGCGAAAATCGGCCCCTGCTGAAAGTCGAGCACCTTGCCCCCGGCTTCCGTCTCCTGCACGACGTTCGTGCCGATGATGTCGGCCGGCATCAGGTCGGGCGTGAACTGGATGCGCGAAAACTGCAGGTGGAGGACGTCGGCGATCGTGTGCACCAGCTGCGTCTTGCCGAGACCGGGGATGCCCTCGAGCAGCACATGGCCGCCGGCGAGCAGCGCCGTCAGCGTGCCCTCGATCACTTCCTCGTTACCGACGATCCGCCGGCCGATCTGCTGCGTGATGCTGGTGAACTGCCGCTTGAACTGGTCAACCTGTTGATCGAGCTCGGTGATCATTTCTTCTTTGCGCGCGGCCCGAGGGCCGAAAAGTATTTCTTGACGACGGCGCGGCGCGCTTCAGGAATGGAACCTTCCTGCTGCGCTTTCGCCCGGTCATAGTCCTGCGCGCCTTCAACCCGCCGGTACTGCACCGTCGAATCGACGCGCTCCGTCTTGCGATCGACCAGCTCGTGCGGCTTCTTGTCGTCGGACTGGTCGTGCGCCCTGACGACTTCTTCCTTCAGCGCCACCTCGATGCGGCGCTTGCCTTCGGCGAGCTGCTCGGGCGTCTTCGGCGGCGCCCCCTGCGGCTGGCCCGCCATCTGCCCGAGACCGGGCATCTGGGCCATCGACGGGTTCGGCATCGACGCCGACTCGCGCGCCATCCCCTCTCCCTGTCCCTGCATCTGACCGGCCGACTGGCTCGACTGGCGCTGGCTCTCGCCGGACTTCTCGCCCTGCTCGCTCGCCTTGCCCTGCTCGCCGAGCGCGTCCTCGATGGCCTCGGTCTGCTCGCGGACCTCGTCGGCCCCCTTCTCCTTGGCATCGCGCGCGATCTGGTCCATCTTGTCGGCCATCTCTTCGAGCGACTTCTTCATGGCCTCCGCGTCGTCGCCGCGCAGCTTGTCGGCCGCGTCGCGCATTTCGTCGGCGAGCTGCTCGAGCGCCTTGTCGGACTTGTTGGCCGCCTGGTCGATCGCGTCGGCCAGCTCGTTGCGCTCCTTCTTGTCGAGCGACGGCACTTTGGCGGCGAGCTCGCGCGCTTTCTTCGCGGCCTCGGCCATCGCGCGCTTGCGCAGCGCGTCGGCCAGCTCCTTGCCCGACGGCGTCTTGCCGAGCGCGTCGGCCATCGCTTCGAGCGTGCGCGGATCGAGACCGTCCTTGCCGAGCAGCGCCTCGAGCTCCGCGAGCAGCGCCTTGGCTTCTTCGGAGCTCAGCCCTTCGCGCTGCAGCTGGTCGAGGATTTCTTTCGCGCGCATGCGCTCGGCCTGCGACATCTCCGTCTCTTCGAGACGTGTCGTCAGCATCTCGATCGCATCGTCGCGCTTCTTCGTGGCGTCGGTGCTGGCGCTGAGGCTGGCGGCACCACCGCCGACCGTACCTGTCGGCACGAACAGCAGGATGACCGTGAGTCCGAGGAGGACCGCCGTCGTCGCCCAGGCCTTGCGCGGACGCGGCGCGGGCTGAAGGGCATTCCAGTCGACACGTGCCGCACGGTCCGCGGCGCGATCGACCTGGGCCGCCGTCCACGTGGTTTCGGGCCCATGGCCGGCGAACCAGTGCGCGCTCAGGAGCTCGTCGTTGAGGCCGGCGGCCGCATCCATGTCGTGCGCGATGCCGTCGAGGCCAGCCTGCTGACGCATCCGCCAGAGGGCCCAGGCGGCCAGGGCGAGCGCCGGAATCACGAATGACGCGACGAGCACGGCAACACTGACAGGACGGACCACCCGCAGCGCCGCCGTGACGGCGGGAATGGCTGCCGCGAAGACGGACGCACGGCTCAGCTCGGCCACCAGTGCGTGGCGGTGCAGACGCTCGGCACCCTGTCGCACCGTCTCGAGGACGTCGGCGGCCTTCGTGGGCTTACCTGTCATGTGGAAATTCGCACAAGTCTAGCATTCGATATCGTTTGCGCGCTGCTCTGTGATGAAGCGGTGCCGGGCCACGACGAACCCGCCGGCAGCCGCGACGGAGCGTGCCGCCGTCGTGTGTCTTACGCCGGCCGGGTGCGCGTGGTTTCAGGCCGGGCGCCATTCTCCCGGAGCGCAATCGATGGCGGCACGCGCGTGGCCCGCAGCGCCGGAATCAGTGTGGCGACGAGCGCTGCCAGGGCAACGCGGCGCTACGGCCGCGCGCGGGTCTTCTGGCGCTCGCCCGTGAACAGGAAAAACCCTTCCTGGATGTCGAACGTGGTGGGGCGCGCCGTGGCCGCAGGCGCATTGAGCTGCATGCGAATCGTGTCGCCCGACAGCTCCACGATCCCCACCTGGCTCTTCCCCGCGTCGTCCCCTTCGGTGATGGCGAGATCCACGGTCATCGGCGTCTTCGCGACGTCGAACTTGATCCCTCCGCGCTCGACGACCTGGCCGTTGACGACGACCGAGTAGCCGTCTTTGTCGACGACGAACTGCAGCGGCGGGGCCGCTTCGCCGTTGACCGACGTGACATTCCACGTGCCGATGAAGCTGGCCGCGGTCACTTTGGCGGCCGCGGGCTGCTGGGCGGTCAGGACGGCCGACATGGCGGCACAGGCGAACAGGACGAGCGCTCTTTTCATCTGAAGTCTCACTTGCTGATTTGAATCGGTTTCAGTTTGCCCTGCATCGCCTTGTTGAAGGCCGGGATGTCGGACGCCTCGATCACACCATACCGCGTGCGCGCCTCGGCGAGTTCCTTCTCGAGGGTTGCGAAGATCTCGTACGCCGCGTCGCGCGGCTTGTATTCCGCGCTGCCCGCCTCGTCGCCCGCGCCGGTGCCAACTGCCCCTGCAAGCCACAGCAGGTTGAGGTACACCTTATAGGCCTCGACGAAGTACTTGTCGTCGCTGAGCAGATCCGACCTGGTGACAATGCGGAGCTCGACGTCGAGAATCTTCTTGTCGAGATCGCGCAGCGCCTTCTCGAGATCGTCGCGCCCCGCGTTCGCCTTGAGCTGGTCTTCAATCTGACGCCGCACGACTTCGATGCGGTTCACCACCTCGGCCGCCGAGTCGGCTGCGTCGCGGATCCGCACCTGCAGCTTCGTCGACTCCATCAGATCCGCGTCGGACGATGGGATGGACGGGTCCTTCAGGATGTCGAACGGCTGCGTCTCGGTGGCGCCGTCGACCGTGATCCGCGCGGCGTATCTCCCGGGCGCCGCGATCGGCGTGCCGGTCGTCGCGCTGATCCCCCAGTGCGAAATCCCGCGCACCTCGGTGTTCTGATAACGCGGCTCGTCCCAGATATACGGGTTCTCGGGCGGCGTGGTTCGCAAATCGACGCGGCGTCCGGGCTCATGCAGCATGTTCCACGTCGCGCGGTTCAGGCCCGCGCGCGCTTGCACCTGCTGCGTGCGAATCACCGCACCAGACGCGTCGAGGATCTCCAGCGTGACGGGGCCGGCCGGCGCCGCGGCCAGCGAGAAACTGATCGCCACCGTACCGTTGCGCGCCATGCGGAAGCCGGGCTTCGGTGTGAAGAGGCGCGTCGCCTGCGCCGGAGGCGTCGCCTCCCCCGTCTGCTCGAGCATCGAAATGTCGTGCAGGATGTAGAGCCCGCGGCCGTACGTCGACACGACGACGTCGTGATGGTCCTTCTGCACGACGACCCACGTCACCGGCGACCGCGGCAGGCCGTTCTGGAAGTTCGTCCAGCTCTTGCCATCGTCCATCGAGTAATAGAAGCCGTGGCCGGTGCCCGCGAACAGCATGCCCTGGCGGTTCGGATTCTCCGCGAGCGACAGCGCGTAATCGAGTGGATGCCCCTTCGGCAGTCCGGCGCTGATCGTCGTCCACGTCCTGCCGAGATCGGTCGTCTTGTAGATGTGCGGATCGCGGTTGTCCATGATGTGGAAATCCACGACGGCGTACGCGGTGTTGGCGTCGAAGTGCGACGGCTCGATCTTCGTGAACGTCCCCCACGGCGCCATGCCGGGAATGTTCTTCGACACGTCGTTCCACTTCGCACCGGCATCGGCGGAGTACCAGATCTTGCCGTCGTTGGTGCCGGCCCAGATCAGCCCCTTCTGCTTTGGCGAGGGTGCGATGGCGTAGACGACCTCACCGTAGAACTGTCCGAGGTTGTCGCCGACGACACCGCCGGAGGGCACGATCTTCGACGGATCCTGGGTCGACAGGTCGGGACTGATCACCGACCACGACTGCCCCTTGTTGTTCGTGCGGAAGATCACCTGGCAGCCGTAATAGACCGTCTCGTGATCGAACGGGTCGACGACGACGGGCGCCGTCCAGTGACAGCGGTAGCGCACGTCGGTCGGCGGCGCGTCGAGCGAGATCATCCAGGGGCTGACCGACCGCGCGGTGCGCGTGCTCGCATCCCAGCGCGTGAGTTTGTTGCCGTAGCACGAGCCCCAGATGATGTCCGGGTCGGCCCAGTCGGGGATCGTGAAGCCCGACTCGCACCCGCCGATGTTCGTGTCCCACGGGATGGTGC
>JALYRV010000345.1 GCA_030855205.1 Acidobacteriota bacterium
CTGCCGATTGCGCAGCAGTGGCCTCGGTGGACACCCAAAACCGGCCATTAATCGACACCTCAAAACCGGCCATTTCCTGAGCGCCGTCGACCGAGACGTTGACCGCGACGCGGAGCCTGTGCTTCAGCGTCGGCATGGGGAACGTCTTGGATACGAACCGACAGCAGCAACTGGTGGCGCTCGGCCGGCTGGGATGGCCGCTCCGGCGCATTGAGCGAGAGACGGGCGTCCGGCGGGAGACCGCCAGCGCCTATCTAAAAGCGGCCGGCATCGCCGTCAGTGGACGAGGGCGACCAGGCGAAGGAAAGGGAAAACCGGCCATTTCCGGGGAGGTGTCCACCGACTCTCCGCCGGCACCGTGGCCGGCCCCGCCGACGCGTGCCCCGCAGGCGAGCGCGTGTGAGCCACATCGCGATCGCATCGACGCCGCACTGAAACTCGGGCGCAATGCGATGGCGATCTGGCAGGACCTGGTCGAGGACGGCTTCACCGCCCGGTATGCAAGTGTCCGGCGCTTTGTCCTCCACCTGCGCGGCGCGACGCCCGCCGAGGCTCGCGTCGTCATCGCGACCGCGCCTGGCGAAGAGGCTCAGGTCGACTACGGCGACGGGCCGATGGTCCGCCATCCGCAGACGGGCAAGTACCGGCGGACGCGGCTCTTCGTCCTGACGCTGGGCTACTCGCGGAAAGCTGTGCGGCTCTTGGTCTGGCAGTCGAGCGCGCAGACCTGGGCCGAGTTGCACGAGCGGGCCTTCCGGCGCCTGGGCGGCGCCGTCAAGGTTCTCGACAACCTCAAGAGGGCGTGCTCACGCCTGACGTCTACGAGCCGCTCCTCAATCCGCTCTATCGCGACGTCCTCACGCACTACGGCGTCGTCGGGCTGCCGTGTCGGGTGCGGGATCCCGACCGCAAGGGCAAGGTCGAATCGGGCATCGGGCACACGCAGAAGACGCCGCTGCAGGGCCAGCGGTTCGAGACGCTCGACCAGGCGCAGGCCTATCTCGATCGCTGGGAGGCGCACTGGGCCGACACGCGCATCCACGGCACGACGAAGCGGCAGGTCGCCGAGATGTTTGCCGAGGAGCGTCCGGCGCTCCAGGCCCTGCCGGTCGAGCCGTTTCGCTACTACCGCTTCGGCGTGCGCACCGTGCATCTCGATGGCTGCGTCGAAGTCGAAGCCGCGTACTACTCGACGCCACCAGGCTGGATCGGGCAGCGCGTCCACACACAGTGGACCGATCTCCACGTCCGGCTGCTCGATCCAAAAACGGGTCGGCTCTTGCGCGAACACGTGCGCGGCCCCCGCGGCTGGCATCGGATCGCCGAGGCCGATCGTCCGGCCCGCACGCCGGCGTCCACCCTGACGCTGCTGGCGCGCGCCCGCCACGCCGGGGCACATCTCCACACGGTCTGCACTTTCATCCACGAGCACGAGGGCGCCGCCGGGGTGCGGCGCATCCTCGGGGTGCTCGCCCTCGCGAAGAAATACGGCCCCGTCGCCGCAGATGACGCCGCGAAAGCGGCGCTCGAGCTCCAGGTCCCGAGCTACCGCTTCCTCCGCCGCTATCTCGAACGCCGCCCGCCGGCGCCCCTCACCCTGAAGCAAGTCGACCCGCTCATTCGTCAGCTCACGCTTTACCGCGATCTCATTGATCGCCAGACAGGAGACCCCACATGAATCTCATCGAACTCGATGCTGCACTCCGGAAGCTCAGGCTGTCCGGCATGGCCGATGTCCTGGAGGCCCGCCTCCGCCAAGCCCAATCCGAACGACAGGTGCCGATCGATCTCGTGTCCGTCCTCGTGAGCGACGAACTCGTCCGACGGCAGGACCGCCTGATCACCCGGCGCCTCCAGCAGGCGCGCTTCCGCGACGCGGACCGCTCGCTCGACACCTTTGATCTCGATTTCAACAAGAAGATGAACCGTGCGCTGATCCACGACCTCGCCACGGGGCGTTTCATCCCGCAGCGCGAGGACGTGCTGTTGCTCGGTCCTCCAGGCACCGGGAAGAGTCATCT
Source organism: Acidobacteriota bacterium (assembly GCA_030855205.1). Lineage (GTDB taxonomy): Bacteria > Acidobacteriota > Vicinamibacteria > Vicinamibacterales > SCN-69-37 > JALYRV01. The sequence goes on from JALYRV010000345.1 coordinate 2,022, forward strand.
CGCGCAGGCGATCGGACGCGCGGCCATCCATCAGGGCCATCGCGTGCTCTATCGCGAGGCGCACACGCTGCTGGAGGAACTCGCCGATGCCACGCTCGACGGCACCCGCAAAGCCTTCTTCGCCGACCTGACGATCGTCCCGCTACTCATCATCGACGACCTCGGGATGCGCAAGCTCCCGCACACCGCCGCCGAAGACTTGCTGGAGATCATCATGCGCCGCTATGAGCGGGCGTCCACGTTGCTGACCTCGAACCGACCCGTCGATGACTGGGGCAAGCTGCTCGGCGACACGGCCGCCGTCACCGCGCTCCTCGACCGTCTCCTCCATCACGCGCACGTCTTGAAGTGCGGCCCCAGGAGCTGGCGCACGAAAGTCCACACGGACTTGCGCACCGAGGAGGCCACGAGGTAGAACTCACTCGTCTCGGTCAGCGGTCAGCAATGGCCGGTTTTGCCCGTCGACGAAATGGCCGGTTTTGACCCGTCCACCGAGGTGTACTCGCGTCGCCAGTCCTCGATGATCACGCGGGCGTGCGCCAGGCTCGTGAACCAGTGCTCGTTGAGGCATTCGTCACGGAGG
>JALYRV010000160.1 GCA_030855205.1 Acidobacteriota bacterium
GCGCATGGCCGCGCGAGCCGTGAGCACGCGCGGGCTCGACGTGAGAATCCGCGCGATGGTGGCGTCACGCGGAAGATCCGGCGCCGGTGCATCGAGGTTGCCGGACGCGGCGAGGCCTTCCACCGCGGGGTCACCTGCGGCAGCGGCGAGCCGACGCGCCGACGCGACGAGCTGATTGCGCGCCGCCGTCAGGGCGAGGCGTGCGCGCCCTGCCTCGACCTTGGCCTCGAGCACATCGGGACGATCCGCGGCGCCCACGTTGAACAGCTGCTCTGTGATCTCGACAGCTTCGACCGACAGGCGTGCGACCGTATCGAGGACGTCGACGCGGCGTTTCGCCGTGATGGTGCGATACCACGCCATGCGCAGATCGGCCCGGACGGCGCCCAGCACGCGTTCGCGTTCCGCTTCGAGTCGATCGACTTCCGCGAGCATCGCCCCGCGGGCGGCGCCGAGCTGTCCGAACACAGGCAGCTCGATCTCCGCGAACACGCCGTACTTCGCCTCATCGGTGCGAAGGTCTTCGCCCTCGATGCCGACAACGGGATTGGGCAGCATGCCGGTCTGCCGTGCGCGACCGCGGGCCGCCTCGACTGCCGCGACCGATCGCATGGCGTCTGGATGGCGCGCGAGCGTGTCACGCTCGAGCGTCTGCAGATTCAATGGCTGCTGCGCCGGCGTATCGGCTCCCTGCACACGCTCGGCGGCGGCAACTCCGGGGAGCACCACGAGGCTCGCCGCAAGGACGATGGGACGCATCACGAGGATTCTCATCGTGCGGCCTCGTCCTGTGCCTGTTCCTGTTTGAGCGCCTCGATCTTGTCGAACAGCGCCGGCTCCAGCACGCGGACCAGCGTCATCATGCCCATCATGCCGCCCGTCCATCCGGGCGCCAGGCCGTACGTCTCCGGCTTGCCCTTGAACATGTCGTCCATCACCATGAACATGTCCTGCGGGAAGCCCGGGAAGCGTTGTCCGCCCGGCGGGGTGTGCTGCGGCCCGAGCATGTGCGAGGCCCCGCGTTCGGATTCCGCGCCGATCGCGACGGTGCGGCCGAACTTCGGGCCGTTCTCCGGCGAGAGCGCGCGCTCCTCCGCGATGCCCATGCCTGTTTCCATCGTGCCCGTGCGCATGCCGCTCTGGTGGCCTGCCATGATCGGCCCGACCATCGACACCATCTGATTCATCATGTGGTGCGGCAGGTGGCAGTGGAGCATCCAGTCGCCCGGGTTCTTCGCGTCGAACTCGATGTCGCGTGACTGCGCAACGCCGACGAGCACGGTGTTCTCCGGCTGGCGATAGGGGGGCAGGATGCGGCCCGCTTCGGTGCCCGTCACATAGAAGGTGTTGCCGTGCAGATGCATCGGGTGGTGATCCATCCCGAGATTCACGAACCTGACGCGCACGCGTTCGCCGAGCTTCACGAGCAGCGGTGTGGTCGCGGGGCCCGCCTTGCCGTTGAGGGTCAGCCAGTTGAACTCCATCGCGAGAGAGTTCGGGATCGTGTTGTTCGGGAGCAGGGCCCATTCCTGCAGCACGAGCCCGAAGTCGCGGTCGACGTGCGGCGCATGCGCGGCCTTCGGATGGATGATGAACATCCCGATCAGCCCCATCATTTCCTGCATCGCCATGTGCGAGTGGTAGAAGAACGTGCCGTTCTGGTGGAGCGTGAATTCGTAGACGAACTTCTGCCCGGGCTGAATCAGCGGCTGCGAAATGCCGGGCATGCCGTCCATGTTCACGGGGATCTCGAGGCCGTGCCAATGCATCGAGTACGGCTCGGGAAGGTTGTTGGTGACGATCAAGCGCACGCGATCACCTTCATTGACTTCGATCGTGGGTCCCGGCACGCTGCCGTTGAAGCCCCACGCGTCCATGGGGCGGCCGGGCAGAAGCTCGGTGCGCACATGTTCGGCGCTGATCTCGAACACCTTCACCCCGTTCTCCATGCGCCACGGCATGTGCGGGATGTCGGGCGTGACGACAGGGATCGGGCCGGTCCCACGGCGTCGCGGGGAGGTTGCGCGCGGCTCTGCCGCTTGCGGCGCACGGATCGGCGCGGGTGTGGGGGCCGCGTGTCCGGCATGCCCTTGGGCGGATAAGGTGGAAGCGGCAAGACTGCCGCCGCCGGCGGCCGCGAGGCCGCGAAGAAACCCTCGGCGCGAAGCGCGCATATATCGACTACTCCTGTACGAACGAAGGAAGACATGCGGCAACGAAGCCGCAGGAAACACACGAATGGTGTGAGCGGTTAGAGGCGGAGGGGGGCGAACTGCGCGGGGATCAGCCGGGGAGGGGCGAGGTCGTGCGGGGACACCGGCGGCCTTGCACTGGTCGAGGCCGCACCGAGCGCGTAGCGAGCCGCCGGAACAGACGTCGCCGCTTCCCTCGCACTATTGGAAGCCGCTTGCGCGGCCCTGAGACCGGGAACCGTCGCACCATGCGTCGAGCAGTCGTGCATCGTCGCGCTGAGCGCGAATTCCCCGTCCGCGGACTTGGCCGCTTCGCGATGACACGAGCCCTCCGTGAGTTCCGTCTCGACCGGCGGCACGGCCGTGATGTCGGCCGAAGCGGGCCTGCATTCGAACCCGCAGGCAAGCGCCGACGCAGGTGACGCGAGGAGCGCCATCACGAGTGCGAGTGCTGCTGAGGTTCTGAACCGCATCGCTCTATCCAATGTAACGCAGGACCGTCAAAAAGCTTTCATCACGCCCACCTGGAGCATGCGGGCGGAATCGAGCTGGCGGTTCGACAGCGATCGCCAGAGTGGCACCTTCAACTCTACTTGCGCGGTCACGCCCTTGAACACCACCGCGACCGACGGAGCCAGGGTGATCCAGTCCCCGCCTCCCACGAGTACCGGCGTGCCTTCGAACACGTCCTGCTCGCGGTGCAGCCAGCCGGCGCGGACGATCGCAATCAGGCTTTCCCACTTCACTTCGCGCGAGCCGCCAATCCCGGCTTCCCATGACGCACCCGTGCGAAGGCCGTACTTGCTCTCTGACACAGGCACCCGCGCTGCCGCGCTCGCGAACACACGCACGCCAGGAGGAATGATCCCGGTAAACACGCGATTCACGCTTGCGCCGAAGAGTGGATCGATGGTGCCGGTGCCGCGCTGCAGACGCGACAGGGGCACGAGGCTGCCCTCGCTCAGGTCCCGCCGGAACTTCGGCGTCTCGGTCTTGCCAGTAGGCAGGGAAGCGCCTGCGTTGAGCGTGACGTTCCATCCGCGCCTCACCGGCAGGCGGTGCCAGGCAATGACGGAGGTGTCGCCCAGCCCGGAGAAGTTTTCGCTGAAGTTGAAGACTTCGCCCGTCGGTCGCGTGACGACCGCCGAGCGCGTGACGTCGGGCAGCGTCGCCGTGACCTGCACGCCCGAGCGGGTCGCGAGCCGCACGTCGGCCGTCAACAGCCAGACGCGAATCTTCGTCCGCTCGCGAAGCGGGTTGTCGGTTTTCGTCGATCCGTCGTAAGGGGTATCGCGATCTTCAGCGACCAGCCAGCCGCTCACGAGCAGCCGGTTCGTCGTCATTCCATCCGTGAGCACACCTCGCCAGCCTGGGAGGTAGGGGTTGCTTCAACCCGCTCACGTCTGTCCGGCGGCCTGGTGAGCCGGGAGCAGCGACATCAGCATCGCCAGCGCGAACACGGTCTTCTTCACTCGTCTATCCTAGTCCGGTGTTCTTTCTTCTCACAACTCCGCCGCCGCCACATCCGGCTGTGTTGCGGCGTTCGTCCACCGCAGCGTTCCAGGGAGCTTCGTCATGAAAGCGCTATCCGCATTCGTCTGTGCCGCCGTCGTGTCCATCGCCAGTGTCGCGGTGATGGCACATCAGGAAACGTTCAAGGGAAAAGTGCTGTCGATCGAGAAGACCAGCGTGCGTGTGAACGTCGTCGATCCGAAAACCAGGAAAGCGACCCCGAAGACGTTCAAGACTGGCGCGAAGACAAAGATGCTGCGCGGCGATACGGTCGTGACCTGGGCCGCGGCGAAAATCCGCGCCGATGAGAACATCGCGGTCACGGTGGATCATGATGCCGACGTCAGCATGGCGCTCGTGATTCGCCTGGACGCGGCGAAGTAGCGCGATGCGTCTGCTGGCAGGCGCGGCTCTCGTGGGCGGCCTCGTCATCTTCGGGTTGCCAGAAGCCGTGCTGACGCACGGCGTATCGGATCGTGGCGTCACCGGTCCGGCGCCGGTGCCGTTCATGTACCTCGGCGCGAAGCACATGGTCACGGGCTACGACCACCTGCTGTTTCTGGTCGGCGTGATTTTCTTCCTCTATCGCACGCGCGACGTCATCACCTACGTCAGCCTGTTCACGATCGGCCACAGCGTGACGCTGCTGGCCGGCGTGCTCTTCAACGTGCCGGCCAACGCGTACATCATCGACGCCATCATCGGGTTGTCGGTGGTCTACAAGGGCTTCGAGAACATCGGCGGCTTCGAGCGCGTGCTCGGCTACCGGCCCGATGCGCGCGCCGCCGTCCTGATCTTCGGTCTGTTCCACGGGTTCGGCCTGGCCACCAAGCTCCAGGAACTGCGGCTGCCGCAGAACGGACTGTTCGCGAATCTCGTGGCGTTCAACGCCGGCGTCGAGATGGGGCAGATGCTCGCGCTGATGGGCGTACTCATCCTGTTCACCTACTGGCGCACGCGCCCGGGATTTCTCAGGCATGCGTTCGCGACCAACACGCTTCTCATGGCGGGCGGTTTCGCCCTGCTTGGGTATCAACTCGCCGGCTTCCTGGTGAATCGCTAATGGACACCCCTGTCGCGGCCTCGCGCCGCCGCATTCTCACGGCCACGGCCGTCGCGCTCGCCATCGCGTTCGTCGTGCTCATCGTCGCGGTGCTGCCGGCCGAGTACGGCATCGACCCGCTCGGCACGGGCAAGGCGCTCGGATTGACCGCGCTTGCAGGCACGGAGGACGCCGCACCCGTCTCGCCCAGCTCACTGGAAGCGGTGCGTGTGGGTGTCAACACCACGCAGACGGGCGCGCTCGCGCACGACACTTTCACCGTGGAGCTGCGGCCGTTCGAAGGGGTGGAGTACAAGTACCGCGTCGCGAAAGGCGGCAGCATGGTGTACGCATGGACCGCCTCGACGGAGGTCGGTTTCGATTTCCACGGCGAGCCCGACGGCGCAGCGAAGGGCGTGTCGGAAAGCTACGGCAAGGGGGCAGGCCGCGCCGTCCAGGGCGTGTTCATCGCGCCGACGCCGGGCGTGCACGGCTGGTTCTGGGAGAACACCGGCACCGGGCGCGTGACGATCACGCTCACGACGTCTGGGTTCTACACGGCCTCGACCGAATACCGCGACGGCGAACGCCGTGAGCGGACGTTCGGGGGGCGCTGACGTGTTGTCTCAGTCGCTTACGGCGCGCGACGAATCGCCTGCACGCCGTCGCCAGAACGGGCGACGCTGATGGTGTCGCCCTGCCCGAACGTGACATACACCTGATCGCCCACCGTCGTGTTCTTCGCCTGCTCCGCAAACGCCTGCGCGAGTTTCGACCCCAGGGCGAACGTGTCGCTGTACGAGATGTTCGACGTGAGGGCCACCACGATCCCGTGCTCAGGAAACGTCATCAACGACATCACCCTCCCGCCCATCAGCTCGCCATCGTGACCGATCACGCGCGCCGGTGTGCCCGCGAGCGTGACGCTCTCGAGGTCCCAGCCCAGACCGTAACTCGTCTCCTTTCCTGAGGACAGCCGCTGTGACGTCTGGAGCAACCGGACCGTGGCGGGTTGCAGCAGCGTGCCGCTGTTTACGGCGATGGCGAAGCGCACCATGTCAGACGGCGTAGAGAGGAACACGCTGGATCCCGCGTAACAGGACAAGTCGATCTCGCGATTCACGTCCGGACCGTAGCGGGGCTCAGCCGACATTCTCGGGAAGTACGACGTCGCCAGATCCGCCATCGGCTCGGCCCCGGCCCTCGAATCGTCGGTCCGCATATCATCGGCCCTCGTGCCGGACATGCCGAGCGGCTCGAAGACCTGCCTCCGTATGAACGACAGGAACGGCTCCCCGGCGGCGGCTTCGACGGCCGCGCTCATCAGGATCCAGCCGTAACTCGAATAACGGAAGTCGGTCCCCGGCTCGAACAGCAGCGGCTTTTCCGCAAAGACCTGCAGCCCTTCGACCGGGCGCTCGCAGTGCGTCCCGAGCAACGGACCCTCGTCACCTGAGTCGGTCCTGACACCGGCCACATGCCCCATCAACTGGCGCAGCGTCACCGGCCACTGTTTCTCCGGGAACTCGGGCACATACGATCGGATGTTCTCGTCAAGGTTCAACTTCCCCTTCTCGAGCAGCAAGCCGACCGCCGCGGATGTCAGCGCCGTGGAAGCGGTGCCGATCCGGAACCGCGTGTCCGGCGTGACCGCCACCCGGCCCTCGAGATCCGCCCAGCCGAAGCCTTCGGCCCAGACGATCTCTCCACCGGCGCCCACGGCGACCGACAATCCCGGCAGGTTCTGCTGGGCGAGACTCGCACGGACGATCTCCCGCGCTTCGGCTGCCGCGGCAGCCCACTGCTTCGCGGCATCGGCATGCGCCACGGATTTCACGTCCCCTGCGGTCGGGTGCAGCGGCGGAGTCGCGCTCACGTACGCCCACATTCCCCCGAGCACCGCGAGCACGACACCCGCACCTACGACGATCACCAGCAGCCAGGTCTGCATCCGACTCTTTGACAAGTGCACTCCCTATTCGATCGATTTCCAGAACACCGGCACCCTCATCCTGGCACTCCTGCCGTTCGTCGCGCACATGCAGGGCTCGACGGAGTCCGATCTCCAGCGGTCCGCCGCCGTCATCGCGCCGCATCGCCGAAGACGAGCAGCGACACGTCGCGTGCGCGCGGCCCGTCGAGCTCCACCAGGAAGACGCGCTGCCAGCGCCCGAGCTGCAGGCGCCCTTCGGCAACGTTGAGCAGGGCAGAGGACGGCAGCAGCAGGGCCCTGCAGTGCGCGTGACCGTTTGCGCGCTCGCCAGGGGCCAGATTCACGGTCCGTACGTCCATGTCGTCGTGGCGATAGGGCACGTTCCTCGGCGCCGTCCGGTCGAGCAGGGCGTCGAAGTCCGTGAGCAGCAGCGGCTCGTGTTCGTTGACGACGATGGCCGTCGTGGTGTGCTGGCTCTGGATGTTGACCAGCCCGGCGCGGATGCCGGCCTCGACGGCCGCCGCCTCGACCCGCTCCGTGATGTCGATGAACTCCATCGCGCGCTCGGTCACGACGCGAATCCGGACGTGGTGGCAGATGGCGGCGGGCGCGAATGTGTGCATGTGACGTGCTCCTTGTGCGCGCCGGCCGATTCGGCTGGCGTCGTGCGCAAGGATCGCCCGGACAGCAGGTCGAGGTCTTGACGCTCCGGTGAGCGTTGCGTGAGATGTCGGTGAGGCGAGGAGCGATCGCGCTCAGGCACGGCTGATGAGGTCGTCCTGCGCGCGCGCGGGACGCCGCATCAGGCCATAGGAGAGACCCATACCGAAGAGGGCCCCTTCGCCGAACGCGAGGATCGCCCTCGAGAGCGGACCGAAATCCGGCTCGCCGATCAGTCTTCCGAGGGGCGCAAGGGTCGCGCGCGATCCGTGCGCCGCGTCCGCGATCGCGTGGATGGTGCCTCCGACGAGCGGACGGCCGGCGAGCGTGAGCGCCACGCCGGCCAGTCCGCAGATGACTGCGGTGATGAGTGCGGCACGCACGCGCCTCTGGCCGCGCGGCGCCGCCATCTCTCCGTTCACGTTGCGCGTGGCGACTGCGTAGCCTGCGCCCGCGCCTGCGCCGAGGACGATCCCTTCGAGCCCGCCTCCGACGTCGAGGTCGAGGCCGACGAGCGCGGCAAGACTCCATCGGACGAACAACTGGGCTGCGGCCCCGACGATGCCGCCGCCGAGCGCGGCGCCCGTGATCAGGGCGACGGCGCGCTGTGAGCGCGCGCTTGCTTCGGCAAGGGCGAGACCCGCGCCGAGCCCGGCGCCGCCGAGCGCGCCGCACGCGCCGCCGATGACAGCCAGCACCGGCGCGATGGCCACCGGCGCCGTAC
>JALYRV010000161.1 GCA_030855205.1 Acidobacteriota bacterium
GCGCCACGCTCGCCGCGCCCGGCGGCGTCACCGCGTCCTGCGGCATCGCCGCGTCCGGCCGGCGCCGGGCCGCCGTCCCGGCCCGACTGCGTCTCGTACATGCGCATCATGCCGTTGTGGTTGTAGGCCACCGATCCGAGATACCCGGGGGACCAGCCGTCCATGAACGCGTGCGTGTAGACCCCGGGCATGCCCCACTTGGTCATCTGCGCGAGCTCCCAGTTCGAAAACCACGGCAGCTCCGCGAACAGCAGCGGATCGAGATTCGGGTTCTGCGGCGCCGCGCCGCTATAGGTGTAGAGCAGCGCGAGCGATTCGTGCAGGTCGTGCATGATCGGCGGGTGCGCGGTGAAGTACCAGTCGGTAATCGCGCGCATCTGCACCTGCGACAGATTGATGTCGCGATTGTTGTCGTGATAGACGTACTTGCCCCAGTACGGGAGCGGGCATCCCGTGCCGACGCTACCCGGCTGATTGCCGCCACCTTGAGGCGGCGCCGCGCCTGCGAAGAACTCCTGGTCGCAATAGAACTTGTCGACGTTGCGATCGCGTCCGTCCGCGTCGGCCACTGGCGTGACCGAGACGATGACGTTCTCGCGGATCTGGGAGATGATTGGGGACGTCTCGACCGCCAGACGATAGACGAGCTCCATCAGCATCTCTGACGGCCCCGTCTCACCGCTGTGGAGACCTCCCATCAGGTGATAGTGCGGCTTCGTCGTCGCGATCAGCCGCTGAATCTCCGCGTCGCTCGCGCCGCGCGGGTCGGCGAGGCGCTTCAGGTTGTCGCGATTGGCCTGCAGGTTCGCGATGTTCTGATCCGACGATACCCACACGACGACCAGCTCGCGCCCCTCTTCGGACTTGCCGACCGTTTCGATTTTCACGCGCGGCGTCGCGGCCGCCAGCGCGCGGTAGTACTTGAGCGCATCGGCGTAGTACGTCAGCTTGCGCGGCGCGCCGATGTGATACCCGAGCACGTCTTTCGGCATCGGAATGCCCGGCACGCGCGGCAGGTGATCGACGAGCGGGCTCCCATAAATCGGCTCGCCCGTCCATTCTTTGTACGATTTCGCGAAGTCCTCGTCCTGGGTCTGGCGCGGGTCGCGGGTCTCCGTGACGGACTGCTGAGCCAGTCCGGGCAGCGATGCGAGGGCCACAACAGCCAGCCCTATGAGCGTGCGACGCATTACAACTCCTTCAAAATCAGCTACTTAGCGTGCCATGGCTGATGAGATGGTGACGAGGTTCGGAAACGCCGATAGAATCGCGGCGATTGTATCCGGTCGGAGGGCTTTGATGATTAGTGTTGCCGCGCTTCGCATGCAGCAGTTCGGGGTCACCTTTTACCAGGCGGCCCTGACGGCTCAGGACATCGACAAACTCGTGCGCTTCGAGGTGCTCAGCTACGGCGAGAAAGCCGGCGGCGTCCGTGGCGCCAGCAAGGCGAACACCTCGAAGGTGAACTGGGATCTGCTCGAGCGCCGCATCGCCTCGAGCGAGAAGGCCTATCAGCGGCACATCATCCGCAAGAAGATCGACGAGCTCGTGCAGTACTACGAACAGTGCCGGCAGGCGCGCGATCTCCCCTCGATCCCGGGCGCCGTGATCATCTCCGCCGACGAGAAGCTCCGGTTCGATCCGATGGGCGGCGACAGCTCCGCGGCCGGGATGCTGCGGGTGCCCGAGCGTGAAGGGGTGCTCCGGGCCATCGACGGCCAGCACCGCCTGCTCGCGCTGCACGCCGACATCGAGCGCTTCGGCGACGAGCCGTTCACGGTCCCCGCCATCATCTTCGACCGGCTCCCCGAAGATCACGTCGTGCAGATGTTCGTCACCATCAACGCCAAGCACACGCGCCTGAACGCCTCGCACCTCGTCTCGCTCTCGGGCCGCCAGCTCTATCGCGATGAGAATCTCGCCGCCGCGCACGACATCATCCGTGCGCTCAACGACCGCGACGACTCGCCGCTCGCCGGCGACATCAAGCTGCTCGGTGTCGGAGGCGGGCGCGTTGCCCAGGCCCCCCTCGCGCAGGAGCTGAAGAAGCTGCTCGCGAGCGACGCGTTTGGCGCCGGCCGGAAGGGTGACGATTTCCGCGAGGAGTCGAAACGCTTCTTCGTCAACTACTTCAAGCAGATCTCCACGCTCTTTGGCCCGGCCTGGAACGGCCGCAAGTACAGCATCCGATCCGCCACGGCGCTTCGCGCGTTCATCCGCGTTTCTCCCGATGTCGTGCGGCGTCTCGATCAGGAACGTCAGGACCGCACCGACTTCCGCGCCATTGGCCGCGTCATCGCGCCATGGGGCCGCCGCATCGGCGACACGCGCTTCGAGTCTGAAGGATCCTGGAAACGCGCCGGGACGACGACCGATTCGCTCGCGAAGGAGCTGCGTCTCGCCCTCCAGTACCCTGAAGGAGCTGTGGGCTGATTGAAGATTGATGATCTGGCTGCGCGGCTACCTGCGGATCGGCCTGGGTGTCGGCGCGCTTGCGATGCGCATCGAGCAGGCAATCGGCGCCTGCTTGAAGCGCTCCGCCTGGCGTCAAAATCGTAATCCGGGCCACGAAAACAGCGGTTCCGCGGGGTCGCTGAAAGGGCGGATTCACGTGGTTTTCGAAGATTCAGGCCTGTTTCTGGCTGGTGGCATGTGGGTACGTCACTTGCCTTAGAGGCGTCGAACAACCGGTCTGAATATTTACGGCAGGGAGCCGTGAGTTGCTGGGGAGCCGGATCGGTTGCGAAATCGGGGGCATCGGGCGCAAGCCTGATGTCCCCGCGCTTTTTAAATCGTTCATAATCGCGCGGCATGCGCGCCCCGCTATCCCTTCTCCTTCTTCTCTTCCTGACCCAGGCATCGGCAGCGCCACCGCACGCCGGTGTTCGCGCGCGCGTCGACGCATGGACGGCGTCCCATCATCGCCAGATCGCCGCGGAGCTTGGTGATCTGCTGCTGATCCCGAATATCGCCGCCGATCGCGCGAGCATCCTGCGCAACGTCGCGTTTCTCGAGAAGGCGTTCGCGGCACGCGGCTTCACGACCCGCCGGCTCGAGACCACCGGCAATCCGCTGTTCTTCGCGGAGCGCCGCACGCCGGGCGCCACGAAGACGACGCTGATCTATGCGCACGTCGACGGGCAGCCTGTCGATGCCGCGGCGTGGAAGCAGGAGGATCCGTTCACGCCGTTCATGCGCACCGGACGGATCGAGCAGGGAGGCGCTGCCGTCGACGGCTGGCGCGCGCGCGACCGCCTGGAAGACGATTGGCGTCTCTTCGCGCGCTCCGCCTCCGACGACAAAGGGCCCATCGTCGCGACGCTCGTGGCCCTCGATGCGCTCGCCGCGTCGGGCCTGCAGCCCTCGACGCACTTGAAGATCATCATCGACACCGAGGAGGAGGCGAGCTCGCCCAGCCTGGTGCCGGCCGTGCAGCAGCACCGAGCGCTGCTGGCCGCGGACATGATGCTCATCTTCGACGGCCCCATTCACTCCAGCGGCAGGCCGACGCTGGCGTTCGGCGCCCGCGGGATCGTCACCGCCACGCTGACCGTGTACGGGCCGAAGTCCGGCGTGCACAGCGGCAACTACGGCAATTGGGTCCCGAACCCCGCGCTGCGGATGACGCATCTGCTCGCGTCGATGAAAGACGATGAGGGGCGCGTGACGGTGGAAGGCTTCGCGGACGCGCCGGCGCCGCTGACAGCGGAAGAGCGGGCGCTGCTCGCGGGCGTGCCGGACGATTCGGCCGACCTGATGCGGGTGTTCGGCATCGCCGGTCCCGAGCGCGCGGGACGATCCCTGCAGGAGAGTCTGCAGGAGCCGACGCTGAACATCCGTGGCCTGTCGTCGGCGCATGTCGGGGCGGGCGCGCGCACGATCATTCCCGATCGCGCGATAGCGGCAATCGACGTGCGGCTGGTGAAGGAGACGCCGGGCGGCGTGCTCATGGCGAAGCTCGCCGATCACATCCGGCGGCAGGGTTTCCATCTGGTGGACGGCGAGCCCAGTGACGCCGTGCGCGCGGCGCACTCGCGCATTGCGCGGCTGCAGGTGGGCGGGATCACGCCGGCGTTCCGCACGTCGCCGCTGCTGCCCGAGAGCCGCGCGCTGGCCGCGGCGATGGAGGCGGCGTTCGGGGCGCCACCCGTACGCATTCGCACGCTCGGGGGCACGGTGCCTATCGCGCCGTTCGTCGAGGCGCTCAACGTGCCGGCGATTCTCGTGCCGATCGTCAACTTCGACAACAATCAGCACGAAGAGAACGAGAACCTGCGGATGGGGCACCTCTTCAAGGGCATATCGATCCTTGCGATTGCGCTCACGCGGTGACCGCCATCAAGTGTCGAACGGCGCATGACCATTGATCTGAACAGCGACATGGGTGAATCGTTCGGCGCCTGGCGCATCGGCGCCGACGCCGGGCTGCTGTCGATCGTGACATCGGCCAACATCGCGTGCGGCATGCATGCGGGCGACCCGTCCGAGATGCGGCGCACGGTGCGCGCCGCGAAGGCGGCCGGCGTGTCGATCGGCGCGCATCCGGGGTTTCCCGATCTGGCCGGGTTCGGAAGGCGCGAGATGCGCATGACCGCAGGGGAGCTCGAGGACTCCGTCATCGCCCAGGTCGCCGCGCTTGCCGGCATCGCCGCGGTCGAGGGGGCGTCGCTCGCGCACGTCAAGCCGCATGGCGCCCTCTACAACATGGCCGTGAAGGACCGTGCGATGTCGGACGCGATCGCCGCCGCGGTGGCCGCCGTCGATGCGACGCTCATCCTCGTAGGGTTGCCGGCATCGGCGATGCAGCAGGCCGCGGCGCACGCGCGGCTCGCGTTTGCGGCCGAGGGGTTTGCTGATCGCGCGTATGCCCCGGACGGCACGCTCGTGCCGCGCACGACTGCGGGCGCGCTCGTCACCGACCCGGCACTCGCGGCGGCTGGCGCGGTGCGGCTCGCGCGCGGCGGTCACGTGCAGACCATCTGCATTCACAGCGACACGCCGCACGCGGAGGCGATCGCGCGAGCGGTGCGTGAGGCGCTCGAGGCGGAAGGTCTTCGCGTGGCCGCGCCCACGCCCCGCCGGGAGGCGCGATGACCGCGCCGGTGTTCTGGCGCGAGGCGACGCCCGAGGCGCGCCGAGCCCTTATCGCGGCCAGCCTCGGCTGGATGCTCGACGCGTTCGACATCATGCTCTTCGCGCTGGTGCTTCCCGAGCTCCGGCGCGACTTCGGCATGAGCACGACGACCGCGGGCATCCTCGTGTCGCTCACGCTCGTGGCATCGGCGTTCGGGGGGATCGGCTTCGGCGTGATTGCCGATCGCTACGGCCGCACGCGCGCGCTGATTCTCAGCGTGCTCATGTACTCGGTCTTCACGGCGGCCTGCGGCTTCGCGACCGAGATCTGGCATCTCGCCGTCTTCCGCGTGCTGCTCGGGCTCGGCATGGGCGGGGAGTGGGCCAGCGGTGCGGCGCTCGTGGCCGAGACGTGGCCGGCGAAACACCGCGGCAAGGCGCTCGGGTTGATGCAGAGCGCATGGGCCATCGGCTACGCGCTCGCCGCCCTCACGAACTGGCTGCTGGTGTCGCAATACGGATGGCGCGCGGTCTTCTTCGTTGGCATCCTGCCGGCGTTCTTCACGCTGTGGATCCGGCGGTCGGTGAAGGAGCCTGAGGCCTGGCACCAGGCGCGCCGCGAGCCGCCCGTGGCGCTCTCGATGATCGCGCGCGGACCGCTCGGGCGCATCACGCTCGCGCTCGTCGTGATGAACGCGTGCACGCTCTTCGCGTACTGGGGCTTCAACAGCTGGGTGCCGAGCTATCTCGCGGCGCCGGCTGCGAGCGGTGGTGTCAATCTCGGTGTCGATGCGCGCACGCTGCTGCTGGTCACGATGCAGATCGGTACGTGGCTCGGTTACGTGACATTCGGCTTCGTCAGCGACTACGCGGGGCGCAAACGGACGTACGTGGCGTATCTCGTGACGGCGGCGGTGCTGGTTTTCGTGTACACGTCTGTGCGTGAGCCGCTCGTACTCCTCGCGCTCGGTCCGGTCGCCGCGTTCTTCGCGACGGGCTACTTCAGTGGGTTCGGCGCGGTCAGCGCGGAGCTGTATCCGACGGCGATTCGCGCGCGCGCGCAGGGGCTGACGTACAACATCGGCCGCATCGCGTCGGCCGCCGCGCCATGGATCGTGGGGGACCTGGCCGCGGAGCACGGGTATGGCGCCGCGCTGAGCATTACGGCCGCGGCCTTCGTCGCCGCGGCCGTCTGCTGGATCTGGATCCCGGAAACCAGCCCCGCCCTCACAGAGAACCGCAGGGCTACGGATTGACTGAATTGAAGATTGACGATCGGTGATTGGCCATTCATTGCCAATTGCCAATTAGCCCGATCGCCACTCCCCCAATCTTCAATCACAGATCATCAATCTTCAATTCCTCTCACCCTTCCCTGACGTCGTACACGTAGAGCGTGCCCTGCTCGCGAAGGTAGAGGCGGCCGTTGAGCACGACCGGATGCGACCAGCTCGGGTTGCGCACGTTCGGGATCGCAAACGATCCCTTCTCGCGGTAGCCCGTGGGCGTCGCTTCAATCAGCATCATCGTGCCGTTCTGATACCGGAAATAGAGGTGACCGTCGGCGAAGGTGACCGCCGCCGATCCGGTGCCCGCGTTGCGGATGTCGCCGCCCCAGGCTACCTTGCCGGTGAGGAACTCCACGGCGATCGGAAAACCGCGGTTGTGGCCGTGGCCCGCGTAGATGTGATCGCCCGCGAGGATCATGCCGCCGTGGTGATTCTGGAACGTAGTGCGCTCGAGGTAGTACTTCTCGGTCACCGTGGTGCGGCCTTCCGGCGCGGCCGTGATCTCGAGCAGCGCGCTGCCGCCGGAATCGTAGCCGCTCGACGCGAACACATAGTTGTCCTTGACGATGGGCGTCGGGATGCTCGCCACGTGATTCGCCACGCGGTTGTAGTGCCACATCACCCAGCCGTCGCTCGCGCGCACGCTGACGATGCCGCGGCCGAGAAACTGGATGTACTGTTTCACGCCGCCGCCGTTGGAAATCACAGCCGACGAGTAGGCGGCGCCATCGAGGCCCGCGCGCCCGAAGTTGCTCCCCTTCGCGCGCCAGATGTCGGCGCCCGTCTTCTTGTTGAGCGCAACGATCAACGCGTTCCCGGCGCCCGGCGTGACGATCACGCGGTCGCCGTCGACGAGCGGCGACTCGGCGAACTTCCACATCGATGACATCTTGCCGCCGAAGTCGGCGACGAGACTGCGCCGCCAGATCTCCTTGCCCGACGCCGCGTCGACGCCGACGACATCACCCTCGGTGCCCACGGCGAACACCATGCCGTCGCTGACCGCGGGCGTGCCGCGCGGACCGCCGTACTCGTCCTCCCACACGGGCCCGACGCGCGCCGCCCACACTTCGCTGCCGTCACTGTCGTTCAACGCGAACAGGTACTGGCTGCCGTCGCGATCGCCCATGGTGTAGATGCGGCCGCCCGTGACGGCGACAGACGAGAAACCGGCGCCGATGTTCTTCGCGGTCATCATCAGGCGCGGACCGCCCTGGGGCCACTGCTTGAGCAGGCCCGTATCGGGTGATCGCCCGTCGCGGCTCGGGCCGCGCCAGGCCGGCCAGTCAGCGGCGCGGGGGCGCGATGCCTGCGGAGCCGTGTCAGGCGCGATGGCGCGCGGCGCTGCGAACACTGCGGTGCCGGCGATGCATGCGGCGCAGAGCGCCAGTGCGCTCCATGGTGAAACAGACCTCATCGGGAACTCCTTTTGGCGAAACTCGGCCGTTAGACGAACGATACAACCAATCGGCTTTACAATCGATCCACCGACACCATGCGAAATATCCTCGCCCGTTTCACTGTCGCCGCAGTGCTGGCCGCGGCAGCACTCCCTCTCGCGGCGCAGCAGCCCGCGGCGCCGGCGCCGCCTGACGCGCGCGCCGTCATCGAACGCCACGTGGCCGCGC
>JALYRV010000346.1 GCA_030855205.1 Acidobacteriota bacterium
GGTTCCGGTCGCGCCGGATCATGAAGTCGGCGAACGTCTCGTGGGGCGGCTGAAGCTTCGGGCGAATGCCGCTCCCGCCGTACGTGATGTCCGCGAGCGTGAGTGCCGGCAGGAGGCGGCGCGCCGGCTCGACAAATGCCTCGAGCGGCAGGCGGTCCCGTTCGTAATCGTCCTTGTCCTGCTGATAATGGGTCGTCGGGCCGAGCAGCACCGCGCCGCCGGTCGTTCTTGTCAGATGCACGCCGAGTCCGTGGCCCGACGCCTCTGGCAGCGGGTACACGAGACCGTTCACCCAGGCGCGCCTTGGCGCCCGGAGCTCCGCATACTCGCCGCGGCACGGATAGATCGTGAACGATTCGCCGCCGAGCGTCCGGCTCACTTCATCCGCATACAATCCCGCCGCGTTGACCACGGACCGGGCGATGATCGTCTCACGCTCGAACCGGAGGTCGAACCCCTGCTCGCGGGGTTCGGCGCCGAGCAGTCTGGCTCCGCGCAGCAGGACCGCGCCGTTCGCTTCCCCTTCCTGCAGCAGGGCACGAACGAGCGCTTCCGGCTCGACGCGTCCGGTGGCCGGAGACCAGAGCGCCGGCCGGGCGGCGACGTTCGGCTCACGGCGGTGCACGAACGCCGCGTCGACGAGTTCGAGTCCCTGCACGCCGTTGTGGGCGCCCCTGGCCGCGAGTGCTTCGAGCTGGGCGAGTGTGCTGTCTTCCCCGGCGACAATCAACTTTCCGCAGCGGTCGTACGGCACGCCGTGGGTGGCGCAGAAGGCGTACAGCCGGTCGGCCCCCTCGACGCACAACTCCGCCTTGAGAGAGCCGGCGGGGTAGTAGATGCCGGCGTGGATGACGCCGCTGTTGTGGGTGCTCGTCTCCATCCCGGGCCTGGGATGGCGTTCGGCGATCGCGACGGACAGACCGGCGGCCGCGAGTTCGGCGGCCGCCGCCAGGCCGGTGACGCCGGCGCCGATGACGAGCGTGTCGACGCTGCTCTCAGCGGCCACCGGGAGTCAACCGAGCTTCAGTGTTGCGCCTACTTGGGCCCGACGATCGACCAGCCGCTGTTCACCTCGGCGGGGGACAGGAAGGCACTGTCGATGATGTTCGTTCCGTTCAGAATTGTGGCCGCGAGCCAGTTGTACGTTTCGTGTTGCCATACGAGGTCCGCGTCGCCATCCCCGTTGACGTCGCCGATGGCTTTGATCTTCCATTTCGGATCGGCGAGCTGGTATGGCGCGAATGGAGCGGATGAATGGTAGGTGAACCCATTCATCAGCCATGACGTGATCACCCCGCTCGCATCGTGCTGCCACACCAGGTCCGGCAGGGCATCACCATTCAGATCGCCCACGGCCGCGATTTTCCACGCGGGGTCGCGGACCTGCTGGCTGAGCAGGCTTCCAGACTGCATGACCGTCCCGTTCATCAGCCAGCCGGCCAGCCACCCTTCGGTGCCGTGTCGGAAGATCAGATCCGTCTGTCCGTCGTTGTTGAAGTCGCCGGCACCCACGACGCGCCAGTTGGCGTCTGTCACACGGCTTGGGGTCAGCAGCCGCGCCTCCATCATTGCCGCACCGTTCATCAGCCAGACGGCGATCCATCCGTCGTTGTGCTGGAAGACGATGTCTCGTTTGCCGTCCGAGTTGAAGTCTCCAGACGCGACAATGCGCCATCTGGTGTCCCCCACACGGGTCGGAGACAACGCCGTGCCGCTCGAGAGAGTCCGTCCGGAGAGCTGCCAGTACGCCACATAACCATCGGTGTGTTGCCACAGCAGGTTCATCTGGCCGCCTCGCACCAGGTCGCTGCCTGGCGGGTCCGGTATCGGGACCACTGGTGGTGGCGGCGGCGGGGGAGCAGGCGGCGGGGTCGGTGAACCCGAGGTCCCGCCGGCGCCACGGGTTGCCGTCTGCAGCCGTTGGGCCAGCGTTGCGGTGAAGCTGCCGGAGTTGACGGCCAGCCACTCCGGTCGGGTGCTATGAGCCGCGATGCGTGGGTAAAAGTTCCCTGTTCCGCCGGCGGCGGTGACCTGAACGCCAGTCGTGAGCGGCGCGGCGTCGGCGCTGACTTCCACGCCTCCGTCCTGGGGGGTGTCCCCGTCGCTGAAGAGATCGTGGGAAATCGCGAAAAACGTATTCGACACCCTGTTGTGCGCCACGCTCAGCGCGTCATATGCTGCATACCGCGACGACAATGGATTGATGTTTCCGGCCGGACTTGCATCGGGGTTCAGGACGCGTCCATAAACGGCTCGTGGCGGGTCCTGATACCAGGCGGCCAGATACTGACCTGTTGAGGAGTTGTACGAAACGTCCGTGATGTAAATTCCGACAGCGGTGGCGAGGCTGGACACAGTTCCAAGGAGGCTCCCCAGTCCTGCTTTAATCCGAGTTGCTGAAAGTGCTGAAGTGAAGGTGGTCCTCGATAGATCTGTAATGACGGCGTAGAGAACTAAGAATTCATCCTCGGACGAATTGTACGCGACGCTCGGATTGTCCTCAAGCGAACCTGACGCGGCTATTGTGAACGCGTCAGCAACAGGGGTTGCGGTGTTGCTGACGCGAATGCCT
>JALYRV010000347.1 GCA_030855205.1 Acidobacteriota bacterium
GGTATCGCCGGCGCGCTGGTCGCGGGCGCGGCGATCGGGTTGAGGCTGCAGACCGCCGCGCTCACGCTGCCGCTCCTCGCGTGGTATCTCGTGACGAATCGCGCCACGCTGCGGGTGCGCGCGAACGCCGCCGGCGCGTGGGTCGCGGGCGTGCTCGTGTGGGCCGTCCCGATGCTGATCGATACCGGGATTGCGACGTACTTCCGCGCGCTCACCGCGCAGGCCAGGGAAGACTTCACCGGCGTCGAGATGCTGGCGACGCAGCCCGGCGCGCGGCTGTTCGTCAGCGCGCTCTACGAGACGTTCATCGACCCGTTCGGCGAGCCGCTCCTCGCGGCGGCGGTGCTGACGTGCGCCGTAGCCGGCATCCTGCTGACCCTGCGCCACGAGCGCGGCGTCCTCAAGGCCATGGCGGTGGCCTACGGCCCCTACCTGATTTTCCACCTGCTGTTCCAGGAAACGGTCACCAACCGCTACGCGCTGCCGCTGCTCGTGCCGATCGCGATGTTCTTCGTGGTGCCGTTCCACTATCTGTCGCAGCGCGCGGTACTGCCCGCGGCGGCGGGCGCGGCGACGGCGGGCCTCATCGTCGCCGTGCCGGCGCTCCACGCGTACAGGCAGACAGAGAGCCCGGGCCTCGGGATCATCCGTGCGCTGCATCGCCTGCCGCGCACGGGCGAAACGGTGCTCGCGATGCACCAGCGCATCGCGGACGATCTGCGGCGTCACCAGTCCTGGGAAGCGATGCCGCTCATGCGCACGCTGCCGTCCACGCGCGACTACGAATGGCTGGAGCTCGTGAAGCTCTGGCACGAGGGTCACGACGGGCCGATCTGGTTCCTGGCCGACCCAAGACGGACCGACCTTCGGATGATCGATCCGCAGCAGCGCAAGCTCCTGCGCAGCTACGGCTGGCCGGATTCTGATCTGCCGTTCATGGGCGGTACTCGCCCGAACCGCATCGACTGGTACTTCATCCAGCGTCCCGGATGGTTCCTCGGAAGCGGCTGGGCCCTCAGCCCCGAGATCGGCGGCCTGACCGCGCGCGATCGCACGAACCCCGGCCACCAGCCCGCGGTCGCATGGGTGCGCCGCCGGCCGGGGGCGATGACGCTGATGCTGGGCGGGAGGCACCTGGGCCAGGAAGGCGAGCCTCCCGTGATCGTGCGCGTGCGCGTCGATGGACGGCAGGTCGACGAGTGGCCCATTCAGCCCGGCCCGTTTCTCTTCATGCGCCCGATCCTCCCGGAGGAAATGGCCGACATCGGGACGTACTCGAAGCTCGAGATCGAAGCCTCGTGGCCCGGCGGAGGTGACGCGCCGATCTCGCTCGAGCAATTCGACCTGCAATCGAACGACGGCGCGCTCGTGGCGTACGACCAGGGATGGTGGGAGCCCGAGCACGACCCGCGCACAGGCGAGACGTGGCGCTGGACCAGCGGCGAGGCGAACCTGTGGCTGTTCAACCCCGGCCGCGACGTGACGCTCGTGATCAAAGGCGAAGATCCCTCACGCTATTACAAGGGTGGCACGCAGATGACCGTGTCGGTGGGGGCGCGTGAAGTGTCGCGGTTCGATCTGCACGGGGACTTCTCGAAATCCGTCGTGATTCCCGTCGAGCCCCTGTCGGTGGCGCGCGGGCGCGTGACGATCCGCCTGTCGAACGTGCACGTGCCGAGCCTGATCCGCCGCTCGGCGGACACGCGCAAGCTCGGCGTCCGCATCTACGACGTCTCGGTGTACTGACCCTAGCGTTTTTCCGCGAGCGCGAGGAGCGAGCTGCCAAACGGCATGTTCGCCACCCGCAGCAGCGCGGCTTCAATGGCAAGGGCCGCGGTGAGCGCGGTATTGATCGGCGCGGCGGGCACTTCGATGTCGCGCGCCCGGCCGCCTTCGCCGCGCATCCATCCGCGCTTCTGCAGCGTCCGCACCGCCGCAACGATCGGCATCGTCGCGGCGTTCGTATAGGTCGCGCGCAGCGTCATGAAGCCGCCGCGCTCGAGCGCGCCGGCGAGTCCGGCCCTGGTATACCTGCGCACTTCGTGCGTGAGCTCGGAGTGCTCGCCGGCGAGCATCGGCATCGCCGCGACATTGATCACCACGCGTCCGCCTGGCCGGAGGATGCGGCGCATCTCCTCGAGCGCGGCGCGCTCGGCGGCGTCCGGCAGGCAATAGAGCACGTCGAAAGAGGTCGCGAGGTCGAACGCGCCGGTCTCGAGCGGAAGCGCGGTGACCGTGCCGCAAATCATGCGCCGCTCCCCGCGCGCGCGCGCGACGATGGCGCCGGTACGATTGAGCTCGACGCCAACCGGCGTGCCGTACTGCGAGAGGAGGGCGAGGTTGTGGCCCGTGCCGGCGCCGCAGTCGGCGATTCGCAGATCGCGCCTGCCGCGGGCCGCGGCCTCGAGCATCGGCGTGACGAAGCGGCGGAATCCCCTGAACCAGAAATGCGCGCGCTCGGCATCGGCCGTCGCCGCCAGCAGCTCCGACATGCGGGCATCGTCTGGCGGAAGATGGTCGGGGCTCACCCCCGCATCATAGCAACTCGTCCGGCGACCAGTTGACGCT
>JALYRV010000162.1 GCA_030855205.1 Acidobacteriota bacterium
CCCTCCGCCGTGTAGGCCTAGCGGAGTGCGAGCGCGGCCGCGGCCGCCGCGCGCACGCCGTCGGCGAAGGGACGGAACGCAGGCTTCTCGGATCCATCCGCGCGAATGAGTCCCCAATGCCGCTCGGCCATGCCGTGGTAGTTGCTCGTGTCGAACGCCGGGTCGTCGACCATCGAACGCCACACGATGCCGTTGACCCCAAGCGTCTTCAGCTCGCCCATCCGCGCGAAGAGCTGGCGCACGAGCGCCTCCTGGTAGGCCTCGTACTCGCTGCCCGGATACGACGAGAGCGCGAGATCGATCACGAAGCTCGGCTTGCGGAACGTGTTGTTCAGATGCGCCGCGCCGGACACAAGGGTGTCGATCGCCTGCTGATACGTGGCCGCGTCGCGCACCGACGATCGTAGCAGCTGCGTGCCGACCATGTCGGCGGCCGACGCCGCTCGATCGAAGCGCGCCCAGTTGCTGAGTCCCCAGTTGCCGAAGCCCACGATCACACGAACGCCCGGCACGCGCTGCAGCTCGAGAATCTGATCGAGCAGGTAGCCGTCGAAGGGCTCGTAGTTTTCGATGCCCCCCTTGTTGAACTCGGTCTCGAGGATCACGATCGTCTCGGCGCCGGCGCGCGTCGTGCGGATGATCTCGGCAAGCTCGCGCGTCATGCGGTACCACGTCGCGCGATCCTTCCAGACACCCTGCCGGTTATCCTGACATCCTCGCTCGACACAATCGGGAGAGATGTCGTCGCCCCAGTACCACCAGTGCACGACGGGCGTGACGCCCCGTGCCGTGGCGGCCGACAGATTGTCGACGGCGTTCCCCCAGCCGTACTTCTGCGTCCAGGATCCCATCCAGAAGACGCCGAAACTCATGGGCACGCCGTACGCCTCGGCTTTCCCGAGCGCCTCCATCGGCATGCCGAATCGCATCGCCGCGCTCGTCGTGGGAGCGGGCAGCGGCGCGGGCGCGGGCGCAGGAACGGGTGCGGGTGCAGGAGCAGGCAAGGGAATCGGCGCGGGTGCGGGCTTGCGCGACTTCGCAGCGCCATGGGTGACGGCGCCGGTGTCGCGCGGCGTCCGCGTGTGCTGCACGGTCTGCGCCGATGGGGACGCAGCGAGCGCCATCACGGCAAGCGGCATGATCGCGGCAGCCATGCCGTGGCGGACCATGTCGCTCGCGCGGCGTCCACCGCGCCACGCACCGCGGCGATCGGTCTGACAGCGGCGATCATGAAGCAAGCGCACCGGTGCCCCGGTCGGCAGATCTCGAGAAACCATGTGAACTCCTGGGGAGCGAGCTGAAGGAAGCAGCAAGTCTCGCGCATCATCCGGGCGCAGGCAACGTCAGCCGTTCGCGCGGCGCATGCGACCTCTGCCATAGTGGTGACATGAGACGCGCGGCATGACGTCCGACCACGCGAGAGTCAGCACGGGAATCGGCGCGCTCGATCGCGCGATCGCCGGCGGCTTGCCGCGCGGGCGCGTGACGGTCGTCACCGGCGATACCGGCGCCGGCAAGACGACGCTCGCCCTGCAGTTTCTCGCCGAAGGCGTGCGCGCCGGTGAGACCGGCATCTTCATCGCCCTCGATCAGAAGCCGTCGCACGTCGCCGAGTCCGCCGCGCAGTTCGGCTGGTCGGTCGACGCTGGCGCCGGTCCCACCATCGCGCTGCTCGATGGGTCGCCCGCGCTTTCGCTGATGCGGCAGCGCGCCCGGCAGGTCGATGCGCGCGCGGTGATGGCCGATCTCGTTCCGCACGTGCGCGCGCGCGGCGCGTCCCGCCTCGTCATCGATTCGCTGTCGGCGCTCGCGCCGCCGGAAATGTCCGAGGCGGAGGAAGAAGACTTTTTCCGGGATCTGATCGCCGCGCTCGAGGACAACATCGGCTGCACGACGTTGTGCATCGGTGCCGACGGGGATCCGCGCGCGTCGCGCCTCAGTGCCGTGGCGTCGCGCCTCGCCACGGGCGTGATTGATCTGCGCCTGACGGAAGTACAGGGCCGGCTGCACCGCCACGTGCTCGTGAGGAAGATGCGCGGCACGAGCGTCGACCCGGTGGAGCGCGCGTTCGAAATCGGCCCGGCGGGCCTCTTGATGGAATTGCGCTAGCGCGCGAGCACGCGCTCGAGATACGCCTCGAGCGCATCGGCCGCCGACGCGCACGCCTTGGCGTCCTTCTCGGTCGCGGCGCGCTCCAGCGATCGTCCGATCTCAGAAATTCTCGCGAATCCGAAGCCGCGGCCGGTGCCCTTCATCTTGTGCCCGAGCGAGCGCGCGGTGTCCCAGTCCTCCGCGATCACCGCCTCCCGCACGCGCGGCACGTCGGCCTGACGGTTGGCGAGGAACTCGGGCACGAGCGGCGCGACCTCGGGATCGGTCCGCACCTCGTTGTCCCCCTCCTCCTCGACATCCTCCGGAGCCTTCGACGCCAGGTCGTGGCCACTGACGACGATGATCGGCGTCTTCGCCAGCCCGTTGCGCTTCTCGTTGTTGCGAATGCCGCGCGCCGCATCGAGACCGTTGACGCCAGGCATGTCGAGGTCGAGAAGAATCACGTCGAAGGGGGTCGCCTTCGCACGCTCGATAGCCGCGGCGCCGTCGCGTACGACTTCGAGCGCGCATCCAGAGCTCGCCAGCAGCGACTCGAGCAGCCAGCCCACCTCCGGCACATCGTCGGCCGCGAGCAGCCGCAGCGACCGCTTCGTGCCGCCGGCCAGTTGCACCATGCGCAGCAGCGCGCTCCGCTCGAATGGCTTGGTGAGGAAATCGACCTCTCCGAGCCCGCGCAGTTCCGCCGCCGTCTCAGCCAGCGGCAGGGAGGAGCCCGCCGCGTCGAGGCTCGTCAGGAACGACGCGATGCGCTCGGCCGCCGCGCGGCACATGTCGACCTGTTTCTTCTGCGCCGGTGTCAGTGTCGACATCTCCAGCAGGCGCAGGGTGCCCATGACCACGTTCAGCGGATTCCTGATCTCGTGCTGGATCCAGGCGATGCGCGCGGCAGGGGCCGCGGAGGAAGCGTCGTCACTCATATAGTCATTCAGCTTCTGGCAGCGGCGGACGTCGCAGGACCACGATCGTCAAGTCGTCGGCCAGCGGCCCGCCCGTTGTCGCGAGATCCGAAAGCCGCTGCGCGATCTCACTGGCCGTGCCGCCCGCCTTGAGGACGTCGGCAAATGCCGTCTTGTCACGCAGCTCGGGCCGCGAGTCGGTCAGGCCGTCACTATAGACGACCAGCAGATCGCCTGCGCAAAAGTCCACCGAGCCTTCCGCATATTGTTCGTCCGACAGCACCCCGAGGGGAAGCCCCCACGGTTTGAGCTCCTGGGTCGACCCGTCCGCGCGCAGGAATATGACATGGCCGTGCCCGGCGTCGACGTAGGTCAGCCTGTCCTTCTGCAGATCGAGCTGCGCGTGGAAGAGTGTCACGAACGCGTTCGAGCGGGCCAGGTCGCGATCGAGGGCGCGCGCCGCGAACTGCACCGCGGACGAAGGACTGTGCTGGGAGCCGACCGCGCGGAGCACTGCGCGGACGGTGGCCATCAGCAGGGCCGCCGGCATGCCCTTGCCCATGACGTCGCCGACGGTCAGGCTGAGCGTGCCCGGGAGCTGCTGCCAGTCGTAGAAATCGCCCCCCACTTCATTTGCAGGCAGGCACCGGGCCGCAAGCTCGAAGCCCGGCAGCTTGGGCGTGTCGCGCGGCAGCAGCTCCGACTGGACTTCGGCTGCCCGCGCCAGCTCGGCCGCGAGCTGCCGCCCCTTCTCGTCGAGCTGTTTCTGCAGGATAGCGTTCTGACGGCTCAACTCCAGCCGGCGCAGCGTTCGATCCAGCACGGCCTGGAACTCGGTGCGGTCGAATGGCTTGCGGAGGTAGTCGTCCGCGCCGCGCCTCAACGCTTCGACCGCGACCTGCTCCGAGCCGTACGCGGTGGTCAGGACGATTGCGATGTCCAGCCCGCGCGCACGCAGGATGTCGAGGACATCTAGACCGGTCAGGCCCGACATGGCGAGATCCAGGAATATCAAGTCGGGCTGTATCTCGCCGAGACGCAACAACGCCTGCTCGCCGCTCTCCACGGAGTCGACATGATGCCCTCGGGCTTCGAGCCGGCTCCGCAGCAGGCGGTGCATGTCTTCGTCGTCATCGACGACCAGGACGCGGTAGCTGCGATCGAGTGGGCCGAGGAGTTCAAGAGCCTCGGCTGGGGACGCAGGGAGAGGCATGGCCAAGCGTCAGAACTCGAGCAAGGGGGGTGCCACTCGCTGCCGTCGAGCTTTGCGACCACGAAGGGCATGAAGCGAATCGAACCGGGTCTGCCGCGCTGGTTCGGCCGCTGACGGCATCATGCTGAAGCGCTGAGAGGGTTTTCGGGGTGACAATAGTCACCGTGAAAGCCCCGCGCTTCGTGGCGTTCGTCGTTGCGCTGTGCGCCGCCGCCGGTCTGCTGGCCGGCTGCAGGGAACAGGCGACACCTCGCGTGCTGCTGATTTCACTCGACGGCTGGCGCTGGGACTACCGCGACCGCTTCGAGACTCCGGTGCTGGATGCGCTCGCGGCCGAGGGCGCATCGGGCGCCCGGCTGCAGCCGGCGTTCCCGAGCAAGACCTTTCCAAACCACTTCACGCTCGTCACGGGGCTCGTGCCCGATCATCACGGCATTGTGTCGAATACAATCCGGGACCCCGACACGGGCGCGTGGTTCAGGATGGCAGACCGCGCAGCCGTGGTCGATCCAACGTGGTGGCAGGCGGAACCGATCTGGACGACGCTGGAGAAGCAGGGACGGAAGACGGCGCCGCTGCTCTGGCCAGGGTCAGAGGCGCCGATTGGCGGCGTGGTGCCGGCCCGGTTCGTGGTGTACGAGCAGGATCTGACCGATGCCCAGCGCATCGACATGCTTGCCGCGAGCTACGCGAAGCCGGAAGCGGAATGGCCCGTGTTCGCCACGCTCTACTGGCACGACGTCGACACGGTAGGCCATCGCTACGGGCCCGGCAGCAAGGAAGTGCAGGCGGCTGCGGAGCGCGTCGACCGTGCGCTGGGCCAGCTCCGCGCGCGCCTCGAATCACTTGGCGCGTCGAGCCTCAACGTCATCCTCGTCTCGGACCATGGGATGTCGGAGCTCTCCGAAAAACGCGTGATCTATCTCGAGGACTACATCGACCTGGCCGCGGTCGAGACGGTGGATTCCTCGCCGAACCTCGGCCTCGTGCCGAAGACGCTCACCGTCGACGAGATCTACGCCCGCCTTGCGGACAAGCATCCGCACCTGAACGTCTATCGCAAGGCCGACATTCCGGCGCGCCTCCAGTACGGCACGCACCCTCGGGTGCCCCCGGTGTTCATCATGGCGGACGATGGGTGGACGATCCTGCCGCGGCGGACGTCGAACAGCACGTGGTCGCGCTTCGGCACGCACGGCTACGACAACTCTCTCGATTCGATGCAGGGGCTGTTTGTCGCGGCGGGTCCCGCGTTCAGGCGCGGCGTGCGCCTCGAACAGGTCCGGTCGATCGATGTGTACGAGGTGATGTGCCGGATTCTCGACGTGACGCCGAGGAAGCACGACGGAGACGCCCGGCTGGCCCGGGCGATCCTCCGCTAGGACGCTAGGTCTGAAGGCGTGATGTCGAACGCGAGCGCGTCTCCCTCGACGCGAATCGTGACCGTGCCGCCGTGCTCGAGGCGGCCGAACAGGATTTCGTCGGTGAGCGGGTCGCGCACTTCCCGCTGAATGACGCGGCCCAGCGGCCGGGCGCCGAAGACCGGGTCGTAGCCCTTGACCCCCAGCCACGCGCGCGCCTCGGGCGTGAGCTGAAACGCCACGCGGCGCTCGGCGAGCTGCGCTTCGAGCTGCAGGATGAACTTCTCGACGATCGTTTCCATGACCGCCGGCGTGAGACGGTGGAACGTGACGATGGCGTCGAGCCTGTTGCGGAACTCGGGGCTGAACGCCTTGTCGATCGCCGACTTCGCGCGCCCGAGCGAGGCCCGATCGAGCGCTTCGGCGCCGCGGTCGCTGCGCGAGTCGTCGGTATAGCCGATCGCGCCCGCGCTCATCTCGCGCGATCCCGCATTCGACGTCATGATCAGCGTGACCTGCCGGAAGTCGGCCTTCCGTCCGGTGTTGTCGGTCAGCGTCGCGTGATCCATGACCTGGAGCAGCACGTTGAAGATGTCGGGGTGTGCTTTCTCGATCTCGTCGAGCAGCACGACGCTGTAGGGATGGTTGCGCACGGCATCGACGAGCAGGCCGCCCTGCTCGAAGCCGACGTATCCCGGCGGCGCGCCAATCAGCCGCGCCACCGCATGCTTCTCCATGTACTCGCTCATGTCGAAGCGCACGAACTCGTTGCCGAGGTGCAGCGCGAGTTGCTTCGCGAGCTCTGTTTTGCCGACACCGGTCGGCCCGGTGAAGAGGAACGATCCCGCGGGCTTGTCGGGCAGACCGAGGCCGGCGCGCGCGCGCTTGATGGCCGACGCGACCGCCTGCACCGCTTCGTGCTGGCCGAAGACCACGCGCTCGAGCGAGTCGCCCAGCGATCGCAGGCGTTCCTTGTCGGACAGCGACGCCTGGCGCGCGGGAATCCTGGCGGCGCGCGCGACGATCGCCTCGATCTCCGGCGCGTCGACGACCGTCATCTGCTTGAGGCGCGCGACCGACCCGGCCTCGTCGATCACGTCAATCGCGCTGTCGGGCAGGCGGTAGTCGCGCAGGTGCCTGGCCGCGAGCTTCGCGGCCGCTTCGATCGCCGCGTCGGTGTACTCGACGTGGTGGTGCTCGGCATAGCGGCCACGCAGTCCCGCGAGAATCCTGACGGTCTCCTCGTGTGAGGGCTCTTCGATCGCGACCTTCTGCAGCCGTCTTGCCAGCGCGCGGTCCTTCTCGATCTGCTTGTACTCCTCGAACGTGGTCGACCCGACGATGCGCAGATCGCCGGAGGTGAGCACCGGCTTGATCATCGTCGCGAGATCCATTGTTCCGCCGGACGTCGCGCCCGCCCCGACGGTCGAGTGCATCTCGTCGATGAAGAGGATCGCGTTCTGGCGCTTCGAGAGCGCGTCGATCACGGCCTTGAAGCGCTCCTCGAAATCGCCGCGGAAGCGCGTGCCCGCGAGCAG
Source organism: Acidobacteriota bacterium (assembly GCA_030855205.1). Classification (GTDB taxonomy): domain Bacteria; phylum Acidobacteriota; class Vicinamibacteria; order Vicinamibacterales; family SCN-69-37; genus JALYRV01. The sequence goes on from JALYRV010000162.1 coordinate 7,121, forward strand.
GGCGGCCGTGTCGAGCGAGTAGACCTCTGCCCCCTTCAGCGCGTCGGGCGCGTCGTCCTGGAGGAGCTTGGCCGCGAGTCCTTCGGCGAGCGCCGTCTTGCCGACGCCCGGCTCACCGACGAAGACCGGGTTGTTCTTGCGGCGGCGGCAGAGAATCTCGATCGTGCGCTGCAGCTCCGCCGACCGTCCGATCAACGGATCGAGCAGTCCCTCGCGCGCGCGGTCGGTGAGGTTGAGCGCGTAGGCGCGGAGCGGGTCTCGCTGGGAGGCGCGATCCGGAGCCCCGTGGCCAGCCTCGGCGGCATCGGGCCCGTCCTCGGACGGCGCGGCGGCGCGAGGCACTTTCGAGACGCCGTGCGAGATGTAGTTGAGGATGTCGAGCCGCGAGACCCCGTGCGCGAGCAGCAACTCCGCCGCATGCGTGCGCGGCTGCTGCAGGATGGCGGCGAGGATGTCGCCCGCCTGCACTTCCTGCCGCCCGGCGCTCTGCACGTGGAGCACGGCCGTCTGCAGCACGCGCCTGAACGCGAGCGTCTGCTCCGGCTCCTTGTCCTGGCTCCGCTTGAACTGTTCGATCGACGCGTTGAGGAACGCGTCGAGGTCGTGGCGGAGCGCCGGAAGGTCGACCCCGCAGGCCTGCATGATCCGCTCGCCGTCGGTGTCGTGCGCCAGCGAGTACAGCAGGTGCTCAACGGTGAGGTCGGCGTGGCGGCGCGACGCGGCCTCGCGGTAGGCGATCGTCAGTGCCGCTTCGAGGGACGCACTGAACATCTAGGCATCCTCCACGACTGCGCGCAGCGGAAAGCCCGACTGCTGCGCGAGGGCGACAACGG
>JALYRV010000348.1 GCA_030855205.1 Acidobacteriota bacterium
GCGCAGGCGATCGGCGGCGGGCGCGCGGTGACGCGCACGACCGGCCCCGAGGCACTGGCCGGCGAAGTGCGGCTGCCTGGCACGCCTGACACGCCTGCGAAACGGGCAGGCGCCGCGCTGCTGGCGGCACTGCGCGACGGGTCGGATGCCGCGCTCACGGCGTTCGTGAACGAGAAGATGACGAAGGAGGCGCGAGACGAGTTCCCGATGCCGGAGCATCTCAACGCGCTCCGCGCGCTGGGAGGGACGATGCGGTCGTCCGGGCGCGTGCAGATGGCGCCGACGGGCGAGAACGAGGTGACCATCACCTTCGCGGGTGGCGAGACCGTGCGCGCGATCGTCACGACGGACGCCGCGTCACCGCATCTCATCGCCGCCATCGACGTGAAGCGATAGGCGCGCCGGCCCTCGGCGGCAGGGGGACATCCCGCTCTTCGGGCCTTTCGCGTCATCGCTGTTGAACCGCCATCACGGAAGAGGTCTAGTGTGCGGATGCTGAAGAGAGCTGGCCTGACGGTCGCGGCCGTCGCATGTTTCACGCTGAACGCCTCGGCCGAGCACTGGCCCGCCTTCCGCGGCACGCACGCGCGCGGCGTGTCGGACGCATCGACGCCGACCACCTGGGATGCGCCGAAGCGCGCCGGCATCCGGTGGCACGCCGCGATTCCCGGCCTCTCGCACGCCAGTCCCATCGTGTGGGGCGACCGCGTGTATGTCATCAGCGCGGTCGGCGGCTCGGAGCTCGATCGCACCCCCGCGAGCGGCGGCAGCGTCGTCTTCGCCACCGATACCGTCGCGCACGAGTGGCAGCTGCACTGCCTCGACGCGGCCACCGGCGCCACGCGATGGTCTCGCACGGTCCACACCGGCACGCCCCGGCAGGCCCGGCACGTGCGTGGCACGTACGCCAACGCGACACCCGCGACCGACGGCCGCGTGATCGTCGCGAGTCTCGGCAACGAAGGCCTCTTCGGCTTCGACATGGAAGGGGCGCGCTTGTGGCACGTCGAGATGACGCCGCCGGCGCCCAACGCGAGCCTCGACCCCGCCAGCTCGCCTGTCATTGCCGGTGATGTCGCTATCGTGCAGAACGACTGGAGCAGTGGAAGCTTCGCTGCCGCGTACGACCTCGAGAGCGGTCGCGAACGCTGGCGCGTGGCGCGCGACGAAGGTATGGTCCATTCGACGCCGGGTCTCTGGCCCTCGTCTGCCGGCACGCAGGTCGTCTTCAACTCCGCGCGCTGGATTCGCGCGCACGACGCCGCGAGCGGACGCGAGCTCTGGCGCATGAACAACGCGATCGAGCGGCCGTGGGATCGCGTGCCGACCCCGGTGCCGAGCGGCAGTCTGCTGCTCGTTGGCGGCGGAGGGCCGCAGGGGCTGCTCCTCGCCGTGCGGGCGGGAGGCGCGGGTGAGATTCGCGCCGAGGCCGGGCCGTCCGCGCCGCTTGCGTGGCGCGTCGAGCGCGGCGCCCCGTATCTACCGACTCCGCTCGTCTACAACGGCCTCGTCTACGCCGTGGCCGACAACGGGGTGATGACGGTGTACCGCGAGGCCGACGGCTCGTTGGTCTATCGCACGCGCATCGCGGCCGACTCGGGCACCATCAGCGCGTCGCCCATCGCCGCGGGCGGCCGCATCTACATCTCGAGCCAGGACGGCGACATCTTCGTGGTGGGCGCAGGAGAGACGTTCAATCTGCTCGCGCGCAACTCCATGGGCGAGCCGCTCTACGCGACGCCGGCCGTCGCGGGGAATCTGCTGATCGTGCGCACGGCCTCAGGGGTCTACGGCATCGGCGCGCCGTCGACAGCATCGCCGCAGAGCCCCACGGTGAAGAGGCCGGCGCCGGCTCGCACGGAGATCGCGAAGGGCGTGTATCTCTTTCAGACCGCGCCCTACGGGATCGGGCTCGACGGCAACTCGGTCGCCATCATCGGAGACGATGGGGTCCTGGTGTTCGACACGAACGGCACGCCTTCCGCCGCCGAAGCCGTGCTGGCGGACATCCGCGCGCTGACGCCGAAGCCGATTCGCTACATCGTCAACTCTCATTGGCACTGGGATCATTGGTACGGCACGCAGGTCTATCGCGACGCGTTCCCGGACGCGCAGGTCATCGCGCACGAAAAGACGCGGCAGATGATGGCCGGACCGGCCATCGACTTCAACAAGCCCGGCATGGAGGAGCAGCTACCGGGCTACATCAAGTCGATCGAAGATCGCATCGCCAAGGGAGAGGCGCAGACCCCGCGCCCCGACAACCTTCCCCGCCTGCGCCAGGCGCTCGCGGAAGCGCGCTTCTTCTTCGACCAGAAGCTGTCGGTGAAGCATGTCCTGCCCGGCAAGACATTCACGAAGTCGATGACGCTCGACCTTGGCGGACGCAAAGTCGAGGTGCGTCATCACGACAGCGCCGTGACACCTGGGGACGCGTTTCTCTACCTCCCTGACGAGAAGATCCTGATCACCGGCGACCTGCTCGTGAATCCCGTGACGTTCGCGCTGAGCTCGTATCCGACCTCGTGGCTTGCGACACTCGAGCATCTCGATGCCCTCG
>JALYRV010000163.1 GCA_030855205.1 Acidobacteriota bacterium
GCGTTGATGGTGCGCAGCGGCCTGCGCGTCCTCGGCGTCGAAATGGGCATCGACACGCACGACGTGATCGTCGGTCGCGTCAGCCTGAGCCAGGCGGCGTACCCCGATGCGGCCAGCCGCTCGGCCGTCTACGAGCGTGTCGCGGAAGGCGCCGCGCGCATCGAGGGGACGCGCGGCGTCGCGTTCGCGAGCTCGTGGCCGCTGCAGCAGGCGCCGCAGCGCAGCATGGGAGACGACGCGCAGGGCGCGCTGTCGGCGCGTGCGGGCCTCATGGCCGTGAGCCCCGCGTACTTCGACACCCTGCGCATCGAGATCGCCGACGGGCGCGCCTTCGACACGACCGATCGACTCGGCGGCGAGCCGGTGACGATCGTCAGCCGCGCGCTCGCCCTGCGGCTCTGGCCGGCGCGCCGTCGGCAAACGGCTGCGCGTCGGCCCGCCCGACAACGCGCCCGAGCGCCCCGCCGTGTCCTACGTCATCGTCGGCGTCGCCGCCGATACGCGCCACGCGCATACCGACGAGGACCTGGCGGACGCGTACGTCTCGATCCAGCAGTTCCCGTCCCCCTCCCCCTTCATGTATGTGCGTGGCATGAGTGCGGGCCCGCGGGTCGAGGCCGACCTGCGCCAGGTGCTGGGCGGCATCGACCGCGACATGGCGCTCGCGATCCCGCGGCCGCTCTCCGACATCCTCGATCAACAGCGCGCCGGCCCGCGCTTCCTCGCGGCCCTGCTTGCGGTGTTCTCGACGTTCGCGGCGGTGCTGGCGCTCCTCGGCATCTATGGCGTGATCGCCTACACCGTGCGGCAGCGGGAACGGGAGATCGCCGTGCGGCTCGCGGTCGGCGCGGATCGCCGCATGATCACGTGGCTCTTCCTTCGCCAGGGCGGCGTCGTGCTCGGCGTGGGCCTCGCCATGGGCGTCGCCGGCGCGCTGCTGCTCGGCCGCCTGCTGGAGACGCAGCTGTTCGGCGTCCCGGCCGCGGACCCGCAGGCGATCGCGGTGGTCACGCTGTCGTTCGCGTTGTTCGGGCTGCTCGCAATCGGATGGCCGGCACGGGCGGCCGCTTCAACGGATCCGGCCAGAGCCCTCAGGGACTGACAGGGCCTCGGGCGCTCTCTCCGCGGCCTTTCGCACGTGCGTATCGAACCAGGCGAGCATCATCGGCTCCAGCCCTGGTTCGACGCGGAACATGTCGGTGCCGTGCCCGGCCGCTGTGTATTGGACGAATCGCGTGGCGGGATGCTTCGACCCGGTCGTGACGGCGCGCATCGGCACCGCAACGTCATCGTCGAGACTCGCGACACCGAGCACGGGAAGGTAGGGCGCGCTCGCGATGTACGCGCGCGACTCCGGGCCCGTGCCTCCGCTGAGCAGGACGAGCGCCCGCACTTCGGGATGCCGTCGCGCGAGACCGGCGGCCTGGCCGCCACCGCAGCTCGCGCCCGCCGCGCCGACGCGTGTGCGGTCGACGCCGGGCTACGACATGAGCCAGTCGAACGCGGTGTCGACATCGACCGGCCACTTCTCCAAGGTGATCTGCCGCTGTTGCTGCCGTCGGCTGTCGTTGAATCGCCTCCCGCCACTCTCCCCATGGCCGCGATAGTCGACCGTCAGCACGTGGAACCCGCTCGCCGCGGCCTTCTGCGCGAATGACATCCAGCTCCGGCGGTCCTGATTGCACTGAGGGAACAGGAGCAGCGCGGGGGCGGGCTTGCCCGCCGAAAAATACGTGGCTTTCAGAGCAGCGCCGTCGGGCGCCTTGAGGTCGATGACCTGGGGCGTCGGCTGGGACCCGGCGGCCACGACCGAGCCTAGAAGCGTGAGAGTCGCAAGCGTCATGCAGTGCGATGAGGGGATCATCGTTCCTCCTGCATCATTATGTGCGAGAGCGCGTCGAAGTGGGGCCGGACGCGGAGTGCGACGCGGCCGGCCCTGCCGGCGGCCCCCCGCTGGGACCGCCGGGTGTGAATCGACTAGAAGTTCATCCGAACTCCCAGCCGGAGGATGCGGGGATTCATGATCTCCAGCACCCGGTTCGCCGTCGACACGCGCTGATCGAACCGGCGCGCCAGCACGGTCGAGGAGTTCAGCACATTGAACAGGTCGAGATCGACGTTGAAGCGCGGACGGTGGTTGCCCACCGTGAACCCGAACTCCTTGCCGAGGCGCGCGTCGAGCGACGTCACGGTCGGCAGGCGATAGGCGGCGACGTCCTCGACGAGCAGGAGCGTCTTCAGGTTCCCGAGCGGGTCGCCAGTCGGAACCTGGGTCTGGTTGAACGCCATCGAGTAGCCCTGGCGCAGCGTCATGTTGCCGGCGACGTTGATGCCCCACGGCGCCTGATACATGCCGTTGGCGACGAACTGATACTTCGGCAGCACCATGTAGATGGAGCCCTTGCCGCTGCCGGCCGTCGCGCGAAGCACTTGGCCGCCGTCGACGCCCGGTCCGACGGCGAGGTTCGCCGCCGTCGGCAGCGTCGGCGTGGGATCGGTCCGCGCCTGATCGCTGTCGAAGTATTCACGGTGATCGTTGGTCGAGAAGCCGAGCCGCGCCATCCAGCGGTTGGACAAGCGCTTGGTCGCCGACAGCTCCAGCCCGAGATATCGCTGGCTGTAGTCTTCGCGCTCCGTATACTCGGTGATCCCTGTGTTGATCCCGCCAACCCTGTCGGCTCGGACGCCGTAGTACGGCACCTGGACCGTGCCTTCGGGCGTCGTGCCCGTGAAGGTGCCGCGCTGCTCGTAGTCGTCGCCGCGGAGACCCGCGACCGGCCGCCAGTTGAAGTTCGTGAACCGGCGCCACGTCGCGTTCGCGCTCACGCCGAAGTTCGGCATGATCTCGTGGTCAAGGCCGAGCACAAACTCGTGCGTCAGCGGGGTGCTGTAGTCCCCGATGATGTGCGGCGTCGACAGGTTCGTCGGGTTCAGGAGATTGAACCCGCGCCAGTTGCACTCGCCCGCCGCGCGCAGGTCGGCATTGCAGGTGCGCCCCGCGATTTCCGCCGCATCGACGGTGCCGTTGCCGTTGGCGTCGTTCACGTTGTAGAAGTACAGGTACCGGAGCGATCCTACCGTCGAGTAGAAGCTCGCCTGGCCCGAGTTCATCTGCTGCGCGAACGTCGCGTAGGTGCCGCGCAGGATCGTGCCGCGGTCCTCGGTCAGGGCGTAGCTCACGCCGACGCGCGGCGAGATCGAGTTCCACACGATCACGTCATCGGCCGCCTCGCCCGTGAGATCGGGCTGCAGGTTGGGCACCACCGGATTGCCCTTCTGCGAATAGGCGAGCACCGATGCCGCCTGACGGTCCCAGCGGGCGCCGAGATTGAGCGTGAGACGATCGAACGAGATCGTGTCTGACAGGAACCCGTTGAGGTATTTCGCGCTCGCCCCCGTGAACTGATTGAACGCCGCGGCGTTCGCGATCATGTTCGGGTAGCCGGCGTAGTAGGTCACGATGCCGTTGCCCGGTACGGTGACGGTCGACGTCACGTCAGCCGAGCGATAGCCGAAGCCCGCCTTGATTTCGTGACGGCCGCGGAAGTAGTTCGCTTCCAGATTCGTCTGGTACTGCGGACGATCCGTCTTGAAATCGTAGTAGCTGTTCCGGCTGATGCCCGCGTCGTCGGCGAAGATCATGTTGACGTCGAGTCCGCCCTGCGGCGTCAGAAAAAAGCCTGACTCCAGGTAGGACGTCCGGCCCGTGAGGAACAGACTGTCGGAGGCGACGAAATTGACTTCCCCTTTGTAGAGGGTGTTCGGTCCACCCTGATCGACGGTCGATTCGGGCGGCGCGCCGGCCGTGGTGCCGCGGCCGAACTTCTCTTTCTCGCCGCGGAAGTAGGTGACGCTGCCGCGGAGATCCTGCGTCGCCTGCGCGGTGCCCTTGAACGAGTAGTTCGTCAGGAACGTCGAGTCCGGGTTGCCCTGCAGGTTGAGCACGGTCACGTCGGTCTTTCCGATCGCGCCCCACGCCCACAGCTTGTCGCGCCAGATCGGTCCGCCGATCTCGCCGCCGTAGTCCTTGAACTCGTCCATGCGGTTGCCCTTGCTCGTGGCGCCGCCAAGCGTGGCCGCGAGGCCGTCGGGGAGGTTGCTGCCCTGAAGATCCTCACCGGTGAAGATGAACCTGCCCGAGCCGCTCGGACGATTGGACCCGCTCTTGAGGACGAAGTTCAGCGACGCGCCCCCGGTGGCCGCCGTCACGTCGGCCCCGCCGGTCGTGACCTGCATCTCCTGGAACATGTCGAAGTCGTAGTACGTCGAGGACGAGCCGAGCGCCGACATGTCGGTGATCGCGACGCCGTCGATGTTGAACGTGTTCTCCGTGCCGGCCGAGCCGCGCGACTGGAAGTTCGACTGCTGACCCGACTCGGCGCCGCCGACGTTCACGCGGTCGACGATGATGCCGGGAACCGTCTGGAGGACGACCCACGGATCGCGCGACGACGGAATCGACTGGAGCTCGTCGTGCGTGATGTTGGTCGACACGCTCGCCTTTTTCGGGTCGATCACGGGTGTCGCGGCGACGACTTCGACTGCGGACGCCATGCCCGCGACGCCAAGCGTCACCCGGAGCGGCACGCTCGCGCCGGCAAGGACCGCCACGCGCTCGTTCGAGTAGTCGCTGAAACCCTGAAGTCTGGCCGCCACCGTGTAGGTGCCGGGCGTGAGGTTCAGGAAGTGGGCCTCACCCGAGGCATCGGTCACCGCGCTCTGCGTCTGCGGTCCTGTCAGATCAACCGTGACGCCCGGAAGCACAGCGCCCGTGCTGTCTGCGATGGTCACGTCAACACGTCCCGTGAAAGTCTGCGCGCCTGCCTGGACGGCCGCGGCCGTCATCAGGACGAGCGTCAGCAGGGACGCTACTATCCGTCTCGCGTTCATTCGTTCTCCTTGAGTTGCATTCATCACTGGACCCGCGCGAAGCTGCGCGAATCCGGAATTCGCAAGGGCAACCGGAATGCCATCACTTGCTCCGGGTTTGCTGTTGCACGCGAAGCGTGACGAGCCGCTGGAATCAGGGGCGCGACGTGCGCGCCGCGATGTGTGTGGGACCGGTCGTAACGCGGGAGGGGCCGGGCTACTGAGAATTGAGCGCGGCGTCGCCGTCCGGGAATCGCGACGCGATCAACCGACAATGCGACACGGGATCGATCTTGCTTCGCGAAATCGGCGCCATGGATCGCGCGTTCAAGAAACCAGACAATCGTGCGGGGGCGCGGGTTATGCAGTAGGCCGCTCTATGCGGTTCCTCACTATTGCTCTGCTGGTCATGACAGGCGGCTGCGCACTCCCGTTGGACGCCGGCTGCATCAACGAAACGCGAAACCTTCCGTTAGCGGGCACGCTGGAATTCACTACGGCCACGGGGACGAGCACCGGCACCGCCCTCGTCAACCTTCACGAAGCCCGGAACTATCGGACCAAACACACATCCGACGAAGAGTTCCTCTGGTCTGTTCGAGCGTCGGGAATCGATCGGTCCACAGTCTCGGCTGTTCATGTACACGAACGAGAGACCAATCGGCTGCTGTTTCAGCTCCCGCTCGAGAACACGAACGCGCCGGCGGATGTGATCACCCAGACGTTGACCAGACGACCGCAGAACGGCGCCATCGCGCAATGGTCCGAGGTGTACGAGCTCCTGGGATCGGGGCGCGGCTACCTCGATGTGCATGTCGGAGGAGCCGGCAGTCCGGTGATGCGGGCGAATCTGGCGGCACAGGACGCCACCTGGCGCAACTTCGTGCACGCGAACTGCTCCTGACGCGGAGAGTGAGAACGCGGCGGAGTGGCCTCACGGCGCGCTGACTGCTAGGATCCGCGCGTATGAAGGTCACCAGGCGCACGTTCGTGTCGGCGGCGGCCGCGGGGGTGGCCGGCATGTCCACCGGCGGATGCGTGATTCCGACGATCCACGTGCGGTCACCGTATGCGTCGGGCATCCCTGACGTCGAAACGTCGACGCTCGTGAACGATCTTCACTCGCAGCTCAATCCGACGCGGGTGCATGCGATCGCCAAGGCCCCGTCGATCGCGGCGGTGAGCGAGGTCATCCGACAGGCCCGCTCGGAGGGACGCGCGGTGGCGATGGCCGGCGGCCGCCACGCCATGGGCGGGCAGCAGTTTGCCGAAGATGCCATGTTGGTCGATACACGGTCGCTCAACCGGATCGATCGGTTCGATCGCGAGGCCGGCACCGTCACCCTCGAAGCGGGCGTGCAATGGCCGCAGCTGGTCGCGCACCTGAACGAGACCCAGGCGTCCAGCGAGGGGACGGCGCCTCAATGGGGGATCGTGCAGAAGCAGACGGGGGCCGATCGGCTCAGCCTCGGCGGTGCGCTGGCCTGCAATGCGCACGGCCGGGGGCTCGCGCTGAAGCCGATCATTCAGCAGGTGCGCTGGTTCGACCTCGTCGACGCACACGGCGATCTGCGCCGCTGCTCGCGCACGGAGAATCACGAGTTGTTCCGGCTCGCGATCGGCGGGTACGGACTGTTCGGCGTCATCGCACGGCTCGAGTTGCAGCTGCGTCCGCGCGTCAAGGTGCGCCGCGTGGTCGAGACCGCCGAAACCAGCGGCATCATCGAGCAGTTCGAAGCCCGCATCCGCGACGGCTATTTGTACGGGGACTTTCAGTTCGCGACCGACGCGACGCGAGACAGCTTCCTGCAGCGCGGCATCTTCTCGACCTATCAGCCCGTTCCCGACGACACGCCGCTCACGCCGAATCCCACGCGGTTCAATCCCGAAGACTGGGCGCGGCTGACGTTCTACGCGCACAAATACAAGCGCCGGGCGTTCGAGGTCTACACGACGCGCTACCTGGCCACCTCGGGCCAAATCTACTGGGCCGACTCGCAGCTCTCGGCTGCCTACGTCGACAACTATCACGCCGACGTGGACCGCGCACTCGGATCTCGCACCAGGGCGACGGAGATGATCACCGAGATCTACGTCCAGCGCCCCCAGCTCCCCGCCTTCATGCGCGCCGCCGCGGTAGCGCTCCGACGCCGCGGCAGCAACGTCGTCTACGGCACAGTCCGGATGATCGAAAGAGACGATGAGAGCTTTCTGCCGTGGGCGAAGGATCGGTATGCGTGCGTGATCTTCAACCTGCATGTCGAGCACACGCCGGAGAAGATCGAGGCGGCGGCCGGCGCGTTTCGCGAACTGATCGACCTCGGCCTCGCGCACGGCGGCAGTTACTACCTCACCTACCATCGGTGGGCGCGGAAGGATCAGGTCGAGCGCTGCTACCCCGGGATGCCGGCGTTTCTGGCGAAGAAGCGCGAGTACGACCCTGAGGAGCGGTTCCAGAGCACCTGGTATCGTCACTATCGAGAGATGTTCGGGGGTCGACGCAGGCCTTCACGTATTCTTCACGGCCGCGCGTTATCGTCGCGCCATGAAGACACTGCTCACTGCGATCCTCGTCGCCGCCGCCCTCACCACCGCCTCCGCGCAGAACCAGGACGGCCCGCCTCCTGGCCTCCGCACCCGGATCAGGGGTTTCATCGACGCGATCAACACGGCGGACCGGGCCGCGTTCGAGAAGCTGACGGCCGACGCCTATACGCCGGCATTCATGAAGAGCCGCACTGCGGACGAACACTGGGGCTTCGTGACCCGCATCCGCGACGAGTTCGGGACGATCAAGGCGACGACGGTGGAGCGCGATGGTCCTGACGCCCCACTGATGATCGCGATCGAGGGTTCGAAGGGGGTGAAGGGCACGCTGGAGCTCGGCATCGAGGACGCCGACCCGTACCGAATCACGTTGCTCGACGTCCGCTGAGGGCGCTGAACGAAAAGGTTGGAGAGGCGCCGGTTGAACCGGCGCCTCGTTGTCGAGACTAACGGAGAATGTTGCGCGCGCCGTGGCTGGTGAAATCCTGCTCCAGCGCGGCGGCATGCACATCATCACGG
>JALYRV010000019.1 GCA_030855205.1 Acidobacteriota bacterium
TCGCCCGCAACCTGTTGATGTGTGAGTTGACGGTGTGCCCGTACCCTTCGTGCGAGTACCCCCACACCAGATCGAGGAGCTGTGCCCGGGTATACACGCGCCCGGGATGTTCCGCGAAGCACAGCAAAAGGTCGAACTCCTTGGCGGTCAGCGCCACGGACGCGCCAGCCAGGGTGACCGCGCGCCGCTCCACGTCGATGACGAGATCGTCGATGGTGAGCAGGGCCCCACGCGTAGCGGCATCGCGCGGCGAGTAGGCCTCGGCGCGGCGAAAGAACGCTTTCACGCGGGCCAGCAGCTCAGGCACGCTGAAGGGTTTCGCGAGGTAATCGTCGGCACCGAGCTCGAGGCCCAGCACCCGATCCAGCTCCGTGGTCCGCGCGGTCAGCATGAGGATGGGCGCGAAAATGCGCTCCTGCCTGATCGCCTGGCAGACGGCGAGCCCGTCGAGGCGTGGCAGCACGATGTCGAGGACGATGGCGTCATACGGGCGTGCGCGGGCGGCGTCGAGCGCCGCCACGCCGTCGCGGGCCACGTCCACCTCACAGGGCAGATCGCGCAGGTGCAGTTCGACCAGGTGCGCAATGTCGGGGTTGTCCTCGACGACGAGCACACGGTGACTCATGAGGGTGCGCCACTGCTCCCGTCTGCTGGAAGTTGCTCTTCTGTCACGGCGTCGCTCCCCTCGATCGTGGCAGCCAGAAAGCAAACTCGCTGCCGCCTCCACTGCCGTGGGATGCCGTCAGCTCCCCGCCGTGCAGGGCGATGATGCGGCGCGCAATCGACAGCCCAAGGCCGGCAGTATTCGATGCTGTGCCGGCGGGCTGAAGGCCCCGGTAAAAGCGGTCGAAGATCTTGTCGCCATCCTCCTGGGCGATGCCGGGCCCTGTGTCGGTCACGCGCACACACACGCGGTGATCGTCGCGTGCACACGTGATGCGCACCGTTCCGCCGTCCGGCGTGAATCGGATCGCGTTTTCCAGGAGATTGTCGAGCACGCGCTCGATCAGTCGTACCTCTCCGGTCACCACCGCCGAGCGGTCACGCACGTCCATGGCGAGCACGATCCCTTTCGCCTCAGCGGAGAGGGCAAACGTCTGCACCACATCGGAGACCAGCTCGGGCATCTCGAACGGCTCCGCTTTGAGCTGCACACGGCGATCGTCGAGCTGGGCGAGGTCGAACAAATCGTCGATCAGGCGGGCCAGCCGCCGCGATTGGGTAGATGCGTGCTGAACGTATCGCTGCTGACCTGCGGCGTCGAGCGAATCGGCCTTCATCAACACCGTGTCCAGATACCCCTGCAATGCCGTCAGAGGCGTACGCAGGTCGTGTGAAATGTTCGCGACCAGTTCGCGGCGCTCGACGTCGATCTGCTGCAATGCCTGCTGGGAGGTACGCAGGGCGTGCTCGCTGTCGCGCAACCGACCCTCGGTGAGCAGTCGTTCGCGGGCCTCCGTTGCTAGGGCGTCGTTGAGCTTCACCAGTCGACGGGTCTGGCGACGAAGCTGGAGCTGCATGACGACCTGCCTCGCCAGGGCGCTCAGGCCAGCGGCGGACGCAGCCGGTAGCTCACGGGGAGCGACATCCATCACACAGAGCGTGCCGACGGCCGTGTTGTCCGCCAGTAGAGGTGCGCCGGCGTAGAACCGGACATACGGATCGGCCCGCACCAGCGGGTTTACCGCGAATCGGGGGTCGCGCAACGCGTCGGGAACGACGAACACCGCGTGCTGCTGCACGGCGTGGGCGCAGAAGGTCTGCTCCCAAGGGCCGGCCGTGAGTCGCGCGCCGGTGACCGATGTGAACCACTGCCGGTCCTCGTCCACCAGCGTCACGAGTGCGATGGGAGCCTTGGACACTTCACGGGCCAGCAGAGCAAGCTCCGTGAACTCGTCCGCGTCGATACTCTGGAACACTTCGGTCCATCGGACAGTGCCGAGGGCTCCGCTCTGTTCTGTGTCACCCATGGTGGTACCCCAGAGTACCGCATCAGCGGCGGCAGCACCCGGCCCTGGCTGGCCGGGACACTTTTGTGACTATCTCGGTACCTCTGCGTGAGACCCGGCTGGTACGCTCCAAGAGGTCATGGCGTTATGACAGCGCGCATGATCTGGTCCGGGGCGGGCGATGCCTGTGCCGCCGGGATGGGAGACACATGCGAATTCAGAAGCTGATGGTTCTTTGCGCCCTGTGCGTGGTGCTGGCGCCCATACGAGCAGACGCCGAGTGGTTTATCAGCCCCTTCATCGGTGCGGCATTCGGCGGCAGGGTGCCCGACGCGCCGAAGATCGATTACGGGGCGTCCGGCGGCTGGATGGGTCGGGTTGTGGGGTTCGAGATAGACGTCAGCCATCGGCCGGATTTCTTTAAGGCGAACGACGTCCCCGATTTTCTCTTGAGCGAGAGCAGCGTCACGACGGTGATGTTCAACGGACTGTACCGTGTGCCGATCGGCTGGGAGCGCGTGCGCCCATACGCGGCAGCGGGCATCGGCTTGCTGCGGACTCGCATAGGCGGCGGCGACGACTTCGTTCGAGGGAGCGGCAGTAACGTCGGGTTCAACCTCGGTGGCGGCGTTATGGGTGATCTGGGCGATCGCCTCGCCCTGCGCGGCGACGTTCGGTACTTCAGGGATCTGCAGGAGCTCGAAGGCGAAAGCGAGTTCTTCAGTCTCGGAAACGACAAGCTGGACTTCTGGCGCGCGACGGTCGGAGTCGCATTCCGGTTCTGATGATGGACATCACCAATCACGTCCCACGTTCTCGTAATCCCCGGAGAAGCATATGAGCCCCCGTCAAGAGCATGCCCGACGTCGTGTGTCGCGCTGGGTCGCAGGCCTGGCGATCACCTGGAGCCTTGGACTTGTCGGCTTTCTGATGGCGCAATCGGATGGTCCGCGGTTTCCGGTCAACCCGAACGTTCACCAGACAGGGAACGCGACCGCCGGGCGAGATGTCTTTCGGTTCGAGACTTTCGGCAACGAACGGTTCTGGACCGATGCGATCCGCCTGCCAGCCGGCATGATCGCGGCGAATTTCACGCCCGTGCGCGCGCTTCAGAACGGTCTGCACATCGACAGCGAGGCCATCCCCGCCGGCCTGCGCGACGCCATAGTCGCTGAGTTGCGCACGGACCTGTCTGCCGCGAGGGCTCCGCTGCTCAACAGCGTGAGCACGACGGTGGCGCTCATCAACGCCAACGCGGTCATCGGTCTGCCATCGAAGGACTCCGACGGCAATGGCCGTATCGACATTCTCGCCGGCGACAAGGTCGGCGCGAGCTGCGCGCTCTGCCACACCATCACGGACAACTCGGTCGCCAGCATCCCGAATGGCGGATCGATCGGGCGCCGGCTCGACGGGCGTGCCCCCCACACGTTGAACTTTGGCAACCTGGTGGCGACCGGCGCCAATTCGCTCGCGTACTATCCGGCGCTGCAGTTGTCGCTGACGGCCAACGGCGGGAAAACGCTGGGCCGCGCGCCAACCGGTCTCACCGAAGAGTCGAGCGAGGCGGAAGCGGACGCCTACCTCAGCAATCCGAATTTCTATCCGCCGGGTATGTTCGACGACACCGTCGACGGCAACGGCGATCCCATGCACAACATGCCGCTGTTCCGCACGGACCTAGGCGCGCCCTGGGGCAGCGAAGGGGCCATACAGTTTCTCGACAACTTCAGCAACCTGGTCTACACGGCCCTGC
Organism: Acidobacteriota bacterium; assembly: GCA_030855205.1. Taxonomy (GTDB): domain Bacteria; phylum Acidobacteriota; class Vicinamibacteria; order Vicinamibacterales; family SCN-69-37; genus JALYRV01. The sequence continues at coordinate 3,706 of JALYRV010000019.1, forward strand.
TCGACCCCACAACGCTGACGACACCCGGGGGACGCGCGTTCCTGCGCTTACTCGGCGGGCCGGCCGGCGGTGAAGAGATCGCCAACGATTACGTGCGGGTCCTCACGAGGACCGGCGTGAGCGGCTATCCGTTTGTCCGGGCGGCGCCGCACCCGATGCCGGGGAGCGAAGCCGCGCCTCTCGGTATTCGGGTGGACAACACCAAGTTGCTCGACATGAACGCGTACCTGAACAGCCTGCCGGCGCCGGAGGGTATCAGCGAAGACGGCGGGGCGATCGCACGCGGACGTGAGCGGTTCCGCATCAATTGCACCTTCTGTCACAACCTCGACCAGAGCACCTTCGTCCCGCCCGCCATCGTTGCGATGCGGTTCATCTTTCCGGGCGATAGCCCGGTCGTGCTGCTGCCACAACGCGTGCCGCCGCTCAATCCGATTCTGGACACGCCGGGCAACTTCTTCGACGACAAGATGGCGGTCGTGAACGCGAGCCTGCGTGGTCTGGAGCGAGGCACCGCGCTGCCGCTGCTGCTCGATCTGGCGCGGAAGCCCGTGTTCCTTCACGACAACTCCGTGCCGAGCCTGGAGGCGCTGCTGCACCCGAGCCGCGGTCCGACGGCTCCGCATCCTTTCTATCTCTCCAGGCAGGGTCATCGTGACGATATGGTGGCGTTTCTTCGGAGCCTGAGCACCACAAGGGCCGGCGCACGATGACCGGCCCGTGACGATGGGCAAAATGGACAAGGACAAGATGGGCACCATGGATCAAGATGGACAAGGACATGAAGCCCATGAAGGTCATGACGCTGAACGTCAATTCCGTCAAGATGACGTCGGCAAGCTGTTCGTAGCCGCGAAGGAGGGTGACGCAATGACCGTTCGACGCTTGCACGCCGTTGGAAAGCCGTTGTTCCTTCTAGCCGGGGCTGCGCTCACATTCGTGGTGGCCTTGAGTTGCGCAAGTTCCGGAACCATGAGTCCGCCCGATCAATCGCGTCAGTCGATGGGGCCGGCAGCACCGGCCGAAAATCCGAACAAGCACGAGACCGGCGACGCCCGTGCCGGCCGGGACGTCTTCAGAAGTGAGACCTTCGGTAACGAAGCGTTCTGGACCGACGCCGTCCGGCTGCCCCAGGGCATGATGGCGGCGAAGTTCACGCCCCTCGACGCGCTGAAGGCGGGCTATCACGTCAACGTGGACGCGCTCGACGATGCGACGAAGAAGGCGGTGGCGGTTGAGCTCAAGACCGACCTCTCCATGGCCGCTGCGCCCATGCTGAACGATCCCAAAACCACGGCGGCCCTTGTGAACGCCAACGCGGTGATCGGCGTGGTCGCCATGGATACGAACAAGGACGGGAAGATCGACATTACGGCGGGGGACAAAATGGGCGTCTCCTGCGCGTTCTGCCACGCGATCACCGACGGCTCGGTGTTCTCGATGCCGAAAGGGGGCTCGATCGGCAGGCAGATCGATGGACCGACCCCTCACTTCCTCAACGTCGGCGCCACGTTCGCGATTGCGTCGAACACGCGCGCGCTCTATCCGATCGCCCAGCTGGCGCTGACGGCCAACAAGGGCGCCACCATCGGCCGCGCGCCGAAGGGCCTCACCGAGAGCTCGACCGAAGCCGAGTTCGACGCCTACTTCAAGAACCCCGAGTTCTATCCGGTCGGGATGTTCGACGACGGATTCGATGGCAACGGTGCGCCGATGCACATCACGCCGATGTTCCGGGCGGATCTGGCAGCACCGTGGGGAAGCGAAGGGGCCATCAGCAAGCTGGATAACTTCTCGAATCTCGTCTACACAGGGCTGCTGGACCTCACCGGCATCACGACGCCAGGGGGCCGTGCGTTCCTGCACAAGGTCGGGGGGCCCGCCGGCGACGAGATCGTCGAAGACTACGTGAAGATTCTCGCCGCGACCAACGTCACCGGGTACCCGTTCGTCCGGACGTCGACGACGACGATGCCGGGTGACGAACGCGGGCCACTCGGCATCCGCGTGGACAACAAGAAGCTGCTCGATATGAACGCATACCTGAACAGCCTCGCCGCCCCCGCCGGCGCGTCGGTGGACAAGGCGGCCGCCGATCGCGGCCGCGTGCGCTTCCAGGCGACCTGCACGGCGTGCCACAACGTCGATCAGAACAAATCGGTGCCGTCGATGATCGTCCCCATGAAAAGGATCTTCCCGGGAGATGCTCCGGTCGTGCTCGCGCAGCGTGAGCCGCCGCTCAACCCGGTGCAGAACACCGCCAACAGCTTCTTCGACGACAAGATGGTCGTGGTCAATGCCAGCTTCCGCGGGCTCGAGCGGGGCATCGCGCTTCCGCTGCTGCTCGATCTGGCGCGCAAACCGGTGTTCCTGCACGACAACACCGTCCCCGACCTCGAGACACTGTTTGATCCCAAGCGCGGGCCGAACGCGCCGCATCCGTTTTATCTGGAGGCCCAGAGGGAACGTCGAGACGTCATCGCGTTTCTCAAGAGTCTGACCGCCAAATAGCAACGGGCGGGAGGCGGCCGCTACCGGCAAAAGGCCCACGCTTTGTGGGCCTTTTGCCGGTTGGTGCGTAAGAGGGGATTCCGCAAGGCCATTCCCGTGGAGCGCCCCCGGGAGCCATCTGGCGCCGTCCTGCTTTGAACCCAGCTCGGCGAGCTGTTCGTAGCCGCGAAGGAAGGGGCACGCACTCGTTCGACTCTTGCATGCCGAGGAAAGCCGCGACATCAACGAGTTAGGGCTGCCGTCAGCATCCCGTGCACCACGGCCACGGGTAACCCCACGACATTGCTGTACGAACCCTCGATCCGCGGGATGAACCGCGCCGCCAGACCCTGTATCCCGTAGGCGCCCGCCTTGTCGTCCGCTTCCCCGCTGGCGACGTACCACGCGATCTCGCCTTCGGTCATCGGCGCGAACGTCACGCGCGTCGACTCGACGTGCTCGTCGACCTGGCCGTCCCGCGCGACCGCGACCGCCGTCAGCACCTCGTGCTCGCGCCCCGCCAGCGCCCGCACCATTCGCGCCGCGTCGGCCCGGTCGGCGGGTTTTCCGAGAATCGCCGCGCCGAGCACCACGGTCGTGTCCGCGGCCAGGACCGTACGGCCGGGATGGCGCGCGGCCACCGCGTCGGCCTTGGCGCGCGCGATGCGACGCACGTAGGGAGCCGGCGCCTCGCCGTCATGCGGCGTCTCGTCGACGTCCGCGGGATCGATGTCGAAGGCGATGCCGGCCATCGTCAGCAGCTCGGCTCGCCGGGGTGACGCGGACGCCAGGATGATGCGCACCCGGAATGATAAACTCGATGATTGACCATGCAGCGATCGGCCGACTTCGCGACGTCCGTGCTGGCCGAGATGCTCGAGCGCCAGCCGATGACGCCCGGCAAGCTGCAGTTCGCGTGGCGCGCGGCGGTCGGGCCGGCGCTGGCGCGTGCGGCGTCACTCGACATCCGGCACGGCCGCGTCTTCGTGCGCGCGTCGAGCCCGCAGTGGAAGCGCGAGCTCGAGCGATCCAGGCCGATGATCCTCGAGCGCCTTCGTGTGCTGCTCGGCCGCGAGGCCGTCACCCGCCTGGAGATTGAATAGATGCGTCAGTCAGTCATCGTCAGCGCCGTGCGCCTGCCCAGCGGCAAGTTCCTCGGCGCGCTCAAGGAATTCACCGCCCCGCAACTTGGCGCCAGGGTCGTGGCCGAGGCGGTTCGCCGCGCGGACATCGACCCTGCCCTCGTCGACGAATGCATCATGGGCAACGTCGTCACGGCCGGCGAGGGACAGAACCCCGCGCGCCAGGCGGCGCTCCACGGCGGACTGCCGGAGCAGGTGTCCGCGTACACGATCAACAAGGTGTGCGGATCGGGCCTCAAGGCCGTGATGCTGGCGGCCCAGGGCATTGCGACGGGCGACATCGACGTCGCGGTGGCCGGCGGGATGGAGTCGATGAGCAACGCGCCGTATCTGCTGGCGCGCGTGCGCGAAGGCCTCCGCATGGGCGACGCGCAGATGATCGACGCGATGATTCACGACGGCCTGTGGTGCGCGTTCGAGAACAGCCACATGGGCCACGCCGGCGAAGTCGTCGCGGAACACTACAAGGTCGGACGCGCCGAGCAGGACGCGTACGCGGCGCAAAGCCACCGCAAGGCCGCGGAGGCGGCGCGCCAGGGTTGGTTCAAGAACGAACTGCTCGCGCTCACGCTTCCCCAGAAGAAGGGTGAGGCCATCGTCTTCGACCGCGACGAAGCGATTCGTGAAGACACGACGGTCGAGGCGCTCGCGAAGCTGCGGCCGGCCTTCAAGAAGGACGGCGGCACCGTGACGGCGGGCAACGCGCCCGGCGTCAACGACGGCGCCGCGGCGGTCGTCGTCATGGCCGAAGAGAAGGCCGCCTCGCTCGGGCGCGCGCCGCTCGCGCGCATCATCGGCCAGGCGACCAGCGGTCTCGCCCCGAAGTTCGTGCTGATGACGCCGGTCGAATCGGTGCGCAAGGTCGCGGCAAAGATCGGCTGGAAGCTCGAAGACGTCGACCTGTTCGAGATCAACGAAGCGTTTTCGGTGCAGGCCGTCGCCGTGATGCGCGAGCTGGGCATCGCCCCTGAGAAGGTCAACGTCAATGGCGGCGCCGTGGCGCTCGGCCACCCGATCGGCGCAAGCGGCGCGCGCGTGCTCACGACGCTGATCTACGCGCTGAAGGCGCGCGGGCTCAAGCGCGGCATCGCGTCGCTCTGCCTGGGCGGCGGCAACGGCGTGGCGCTGGCCATCGAGGTGATCTGATGAGTGCAATCAAGACGGTCGCCGTGATCGGCGCGGGCACGATGGGCAACGGCATCGCGCAGGTGTTTGCGCAGTCGGGCTTCGAGGTACTCGTGCACGACGCCGCGCCCGCGGCGATCGACCGCGCGCGCGCGTCGATCGACAAGAGCCTGGGCAAGTTCGTCGAGAAGGGCAAGCTGACGGCCGACGAGCGCGACGCGGCGATGGGGCGCATCAGCCCGGCGATCTCGCTCGACGATCTGGCGGCCGCCGATTTCGTGGTCGAAGCGATCATCGAGAACCCCGAGGTGAAGAAACGCCTGTTCGGAGAGCTCGATCGCATCACGACGCCCGACGTGATCCTGTCGTCCAACACATCGTCGATCTCGATCACGGCGCTGGGCGCGGCGACCAGGCGTCCCGACAAGGTACTCGGCCTGCATTTCATGAATCCCGTGCCCCTGATGACGCTCGTGGAGCTGATCCGCGGGCAGGCGACGTCGGACGCGTCGATGCAGATCGCGACCGGCCTCGCGAAAACGCTCGGCAAGACACCCGTGGAGGCGGCCGACTACCCCGGCTTCATCGCGAACCGTATCCTGATGCCGATGATCAACGAAGCGGCGTTCGCGGTGATGGAAGGCGTCGGCACGCCCGAGGCGATCGACGCCGTGATGAAGCTCGGGATGAACCATCCGATGGGGCCGCTCACGCTCGCCGACTTCATCGGCCTCGACGTGTGCGTCGCGATTCTCGACGTCATGCTCGACGGCTTCGGCGATCCGAAGTACCGCGCGTGCCCGCTGATGCGGCGTATGGTCGCGGCAGGCCATCTCGGACGCAAATCGGGCCGGGGCTTCTACACGTACTGACCGCGTGGCCCGGTGTTGCCACGCCCGCCCGTCTCTGGCAGCGCCTATCCAGCAGCGTCGAGAATCGCCGCGACGTGCATCTCCGTGGTGTCGAGCAACGGCAGTTGTTCACGTCCGCCACCTGGCAGCAGTAATGGCAGCTCGGTGCCGGCCAACAGAATCGCCTGCAAGCCATCGCGCGCCGCCAGGCGCTCAGCGGCGCCACGCACTGCCACGGCGGTCTCAGGAAGGAACTTCCCTTTCAGCAATTCGTTCACGTACTTGTCGTGGACGAAGGCCAGATCCCCCGCGTCGGGCACGCTCAGCGTGATGCCGTGCGCCGCCAGCGCTTTCGGGTAGAAATCCGCTTCCATCGTGAACCGCGTGCCCAGGAGGCCTACGCGCGTGTAGCCGCACGACGCCGCATGACGGCCTGCGGCGTCCACGATGCTGACCAGTGGGATCGGCGACGCCGCCTGCACCTGCGCGAACACGATGTGTGGCGTGTTCGCGGCGATAAAGCCCATGTCGGCGCCGGCGGCGGCGAGACGCACCGTGGCCTGCGTGAGATACGCCGCGACCGACGCGAGATCGCCCTCTTCCATCCACGACAACAGTTTGCGGACGTCGAGACTCACCATCACGATGGCAGAGTGCCCGGCCGACGTCAGGCGTTTGTAGTAGTCGATGGTCGAGTCAGGCCCGATGCCTCCGATGATGCCGATGGTCCTCATGAGGGTTGACCTTTGCGTCGAAGTCAGCGCGGGACAGTCACGACATACACGTCCCAGCGCTTCTTCGAAGCGTTGCGCTCGACGACCGCAATAGCGCGCCCGTCGAGTGACCACGCCGGCAGCAGGAAGTCTCCCTTCGCGAGGCGCCTGGCATCTGCGCCGTCGGCGCGCGCGATCCACAGATCGCCTTTGTCATCGACGTACGCGATCTGGTTGAGCTCGGCCGGCGACCACGCCCACACCTCGCCGTCGTACGGCGCGCGCTGCTTGCGTGAGTTCATCACCAGCGCATTCAGACGCGTCTGGAAGGTCTGCTCCGTACCGCCGAGCACCGCGGCATCATCGAGCCGCCGCTCGAGCGAGCCGATCCCCAGCATCGGCATCTTCGCGTCGTTGGTGGTTTCGATCTTTCCGAGTCCCGTAGGACTGACGCGGCTGGCCTTGCGCCGCCAGTAGTCGTCGCGGCCCGCCGGCGGCGCGGGCAACTGGCGTAGCGCGACACCGGGTCCGGGCAGCGCATAGAACCGCGCGTCATGCCCTCCTGCCTTCGGCACGGCGAGCAGCACGACCAGCTCCGTGCCGTCCCAGATCAACTCCGACACGATCCCCTCCCCGACGGCCGAGGGCTCGATCGATGCGATCAGCACCTTCTCCGATGACTGGAGCAGCGCGAGCGCGAGCACAAACAGGAGAGCGGGCATGGAATTACCTCTGGCGTCGGAGACGCCGTTCAACGATGGCCGCCGGGATGCCGAGGAGCAGCAGTTCTCTCCCGAGCACCATGAGGTTGTACGTCCAGAACGCCTCGAGCCAGTAACGGCGTGAGACCGCCATGAAGATGTGCAGGCCAGACTCGTAGTAACCGCTGCTCAGCGGCCACAGCGCCATCACGCCGATGGGCGCCGATGTGTCAGAGCCAAGCCAGTCGAACAGGACGTGCGACAACACCGCGAGCGCGACAGCGGCCGCCAGCGGGGCGGCGCGCGTAGCCTTTCGCATCCTGAGCCACGCCCACGCGGCGAGACCCGCGATCACGCCCGCCCCCACACTGTGAGTCTCGGCGCTGTGCCGTCCGATCAGCAGGTCGAGATCCGGCGCGGCTCCGGCCACGGCGATCACGGCCGCCACGCCGGCGCCCGCCATCCGGTAGCGCAGCCGCAGGGGCGACGTGAGAATCAGCGCTCCGAGCACGTGACCCACCGGTGTCGGCACGCGTCATCTTAACTGCTACACGCGGATTTCCTTGTGCCGGGCCCCAACCGCACACATACTGCTGCGTCAAATTCCTGAATCTCCATGGACATGGTCAACGAACCCCTCGCAACCGCGCCGCCCGAGGCGCCGCTCGCCCCTTTCACGCGATGGAGCCTGCCCGCGCGCATCGCGTTCCGCTTCTTCGCCCTGTACCTCACGCTCTATATCGTCTGCACGCAGATGTTCTCGAGCCTCTTCGTGCTGCCGTGGGGCAGCATTCCCGCGCCTGCCGAGTCATGGACGTTGCGGACGCTGGCGAGCTGGGTCGCGACGGACGTGCTCCATTTTCCCAAACCGCTCACGCTGGTCAGCGGAAGCGGCGACACGCCGCTCGACTTCGCGACGTGCCTCACGCTGTTGACGATTGCGGTGATCGGCACGGCGCTGTGGTCGCTCGCCGATCGCAGGCGCCCCGCGTATCCGGCGCTCCAGGCGTGGTTTCGGCTCTTCCTGCGCTTCGGCCTTGGCGGGACGCTGCTCACCTACGGCATGATCAAGGCGATCCCGCTGCAGATGCCGTATCCGCGCCTCACCCGGCTGCTCGAGCCGTACGGCAACTTCTCGCTGATGGGCGTGCTGTGGTCGCAGATGGGCGCGTCCCCTGCGTACCAGATCTTCACCGGCGTGGCCGAAATCGCTGCGGCGGTCATGCTGTTCATTCCCGGCCTGACGACGCTGGGCGCATTGATCGCGCTCGCGGCGGCGGCGCAGGTGTTCGTGCTCAACATGACGTTCGACGTGCCGGTGAAGCTCTTCTCGCTGCACCTCGTCGTCATGGCGGCCGTGCTGCTCGCTCCCGACGCGCGCCGTCTCGCGGAGGCCATCGTCCTGCGTCGCGCAGTACCCGGCGCGCCTGAGCGCCGCCTCTTTGGCGGACGGCGTGCGCAGCGCATTGTGATCGCTGCGCAGCTCGTGCTCGGCGGCTGGTTGGTCTGGAGCGCATACAAGTCCGACATGCAGGGCTGGAACACGTACGGCGGAGGCGCCCCGAAGCCGCCGTACTACGGCATCTGGCAGATCGAGAAGATGACGATCGACGGCGTCGAGCGCGCGCCGCTCGTGACCGACTACGACCGCTTCCGGCGCATCGTGATCGAGCGCGCCAACGGGATCTCGTTCCAGCGCATGGACGACACGTTCATGGGATACCCCGCGCAACTCGCGGCGGACAGGCAATCCATCATGCTCGTCCGCGGCCAGCCGCCGCAGACGACCACGCTCGGGCAGTTCCGCATCGAACAGCCGTCGCCCGATCTACTCGTGCTCGACGGCAGCATCGGGAAGCGCAGCTATCGCATGGAGGCTCGTCTGTTCGACCGCGAGAAGTTCCTGCTCGTCAGAAGCCCCCGCTTCCGCTGGGTGCAGGACAACCCGTTCAATCGCTGAGGACGCCGCGAATGTGCTGCGCCGCTTCGGCCGCGATCAACTGACGATCGTCCTCGCCGGATCGATCAACGACGCGCGCCGCGCCGGGATGACGCTCGCGACGACGCCGACGACCAGCAGGGCCAGCGCGACGGCGCCAAACGTCAGCGGATCCCTGGCCTGCACGGCGAAGAGCTCAGACGTCAGCACGGTCGCCGCGAAAAACGCGCCGACGAGTCCTGCGACGACGCCGGCAAGGATCGGCCGCGTCGACTGCAGCATGATCATGCGCACGACCGATCCCGGCGTCGCGCCGAGCGCCATGCGCAGGCCGATCTCGCGCGTCCGCTGCGACACGAAGAATGCCGCCACGGCATACGTACCCGCGGCCGCCAGCACGACGCCCACGACGGCCAGCGTCGTCATCAGCAGCATGTTGAAGCGCGCCACCGCGCTCAATCGCGCCATGCGCTGCTCCGTCGTCTGCAGATCGAAGAGCGCGATGTCGCCGTCGACGCCCGCGACCGCGCGGCGGAGCTCGTCACTGAGCGAGGCCGGGGCCACGCCGGCGCGCACCACGAGGTACATCGACTGCTGCATCCAGCGCCAGCCGTCGCGCGGCGCCTGCGTCATCGGCAGATAGAACTCCGGCGGCGCGTCCTGCGCGAGCCCCGTCGACTTCACGTCGGCGACGATGCCGACGATGGTGAAGAGCGCGGGCTGGCCATTCTCGCCGGGCTCGCAGCACGCGACGCGCCGGCCGAGGGCATCTTCGCCTGGATAGAGGCCGCGCGCGGCGGACTCGTTGACAATCATGACGCGCGGCGCGCCGGCCTTGTCCTCGTCCGTGAAGGTGCGGCCGCGAGACATGCGCATGCCGATCGACTCGAAGTAGTTGGCGCTCGCCATGCGGAAGAGCGACTGCACCAGATAACGCAGCTCCAACGGCTTGCCTTCGGGCACGAGGCCGTTCGAGCTGTTGCCGCGCCCCATCGGCACGTTCGTCACGAGGCCGACCGTTCGCACGCCCGGAATGGCTCGCGCGGTTTCCGCGAGGCGCTCGAACGTCTGCACGATGTGCGGCGCCGTTTCGTATCTCGCGGCGGGCAGCGTGAGCCGCCCTGCGATCACCGGCGCGCCGTCGAAGCCCGGATCGACGCGCGCGACGGCAATCGCGCTGCGAACGAAGAGCCCGGCGCCTGTGAGCAGCACGAGGGCGACGGCGACCTCGGCGGCGACGAGGAGAGCGCGCGCGCGATCGCGGGCGCCGGTCACGCCGCCGCGGCCACCTTCCTTGAGGGTGCCGTGCACGTCGGGGCGCGCGGCCCTGATCGCGGGCAGCAGACCGAAGACGATGCTGGTGACGAGGCCGAGCAGCACCGCAAAGCCAATCACGATGGCCTGCAGGCCGGCGTTCTCGAGGCGGGGCACGCCGGGCGGGCTCCACCGGATGAGCGCCTGGACGCCCATCCACGCGATCGCGACACCCGCGGCCGACGACACGAGTGCGAGCAGCACGCTTTCGGCGAGCAGTTGACGCACGAGGCGCGCGCGCCCGGCGCCGAGCGCGGCGCGCACGGCGAGCTCGCGGGCACGCGTCGCACCTCGCGCGAGCAGGAGGTTGGCGACGTTGCCGCAGCCGATCAGCAGCACGAGGAGTACGGCGCCGAAGAGAATCAGCAGGCGCTGGCGCACGTCGCCGGCGACGCCGTCGAGCATGGGCTGCACGTCGAACTCCAGCTCGGACGACTCGAGGGGAAAGCGTTCGCGCAGGCGCATCGCGACGCCGTGAAGCTCCGCCTCGGCCTGCGCTTCCGTGACGCCCTCGCGCAGCCGGCCTGCGACGCGCAGATAGTGCTCGTCGCGAAACTGCTGCCTGCGCTCGGCGGTGAACGCGATCGGCCTCCAGAGTTCCTCGGACGTGGACGTGAGATCAAAGGATGCCGGCATGACGCCGAGCACGGTGTGCGGGACACCGTTGATACGGATGGTGGCGCCGACGGCTCCCGGGTCGCCGCGGAACCGGCGCGACCAGAGGCGGTGGCTGAGCACGGCGACCGGCTCGCGCCCCGGCTCGTCCTCCGCGACGCTGAAGACGCGGCCGTGCAGCGGGTGCATGTCGAACACGTCGAAGAACGACGCCGTCACCTCGGCGCCGACGACGCGCTCGGGAAGGCCGCCTTCGGAGATGTTCATGCTCACGTAGCTCTGGGCGCCGAGCGCTTCGAACGAGCGCGACTCGGCGGCGGCGTCGATGTAGTTGCCCGCCGCGACGTCCATCAGCTCGCCGCGCTGCATCTCGTTGAAGAGGATGAGCCGATCGGCGTCGCGGAACGGCAGCGGGTCGAGCACGACGGCGTGGACCACGCTGAAGATCGCGGTGCTCGAGCCGATGCCAAGCGCGAGCATGAGTACCGCGAGGATGGAGAAGGCCGGCTGCCGCAGCAGCTGGCGCGCGCCGTATCGCACGTCCTGAAGGAGTTCGCCGATGTAGCGGCGGCGCGACGAGGTGCGCTCGCGATCGTGCCCGAGCGATTCGCACTCGGTGCGGACCTGATCGACGTCGCCGAACCGGCGCAGCGCTTCCTGACGGGCGCGCGCGGGGTCCATGCCGCCGGCGATGAGCTCGCGCATGCGCATCTCGACGTGGAACGCGAGCTCCTCGCCGACTTCCTTCGGGACAGGGGGGCGACTCATGGTCATCGGTGTTCCCCGGCAGGCAGGAGCACGCGGCTTACGGCGTCTGCGAAGGCTCTCCACTTCGCGGTCTCGCGTGCGAGCTGGGCGCGTCCGTCATCGGTCAGGCGGTAGAACTTCGCGCGTCGCCCGAGCTCGGATGCGCGCCATTCCGCGTCGATCCAGCCTTTCTTCTCCATGCGATAGAGGGCCGGGTAGAGCGAGCCCTCGCCGACCTGCAGCGCGTCGGCGCTCGCCTCTTCGAGGTAGCGCGCGATGCCGTAGCCGTGACGGGGCTCGGAGTGGAGGGTGCGGAGGATGAGGGACTCGAGGGTCCCGTGAATCAGCGGGTTCATCTCAATACCTCGTCTATCGAGGCATTAGACGAGCGATCCGCCGAATGGGTTGCAGCGATGACCTTGTCTGTCAGGGGGCGGCCGCACACTGTGTGTAGAAGCTGCCAGTGGGCGCAGAAAAGCGAAAGTCCGCGTGTTTGCTAAGTTGCAGTAAACACAGAGACATAAGGCGTTCTTACGACTTGACATTCGCCTCCATGGTTTCTAGAATGCACGTGACTGCTCACCTTCGCGCACGGCGCCGGCGAGCCCTTTTCCCGAGCACCACGAACCTTTAACCGACCGCAAAGGACAGACGCATATGCCGCCAGTGAATGAAGACCGCATCGACAAGGAACGCGCGAAAGCCATCGAGCTGGCCGTCGGCCAGATCGAGAAGCAGTTCGGCAAAGGCTCGATCATGCGCCTCGGCGGGAAAGACGCCATCCCCGGCATCGCCTGCATCTCCACGGGCTCGGTCAGCATCGACTGGGCGCTGGGGGTCGGCGGCGTGCCCCGCGGACGCGTCACCGAGATCTTCGGACCCGAGTCGTCGGGCAAAACCACTCTCGCGCTCCTGGTGATTGCCGAGGCGCAGCGCAAGGGCGGCATGGCGGCGTTCGTCGATGCGGAACACGCGCTCGATGCGGCGTATGCCAAGAAGCTCGGCGTCGACCTCGACAATCTGCTCGTCTCGCAGCCCGACAACGGCGAGCAGGCGCTCGAGATTGTCGAAGTCCTCGTCCGCTCCGGCGGCGTCGACGTCGTCGTCGTCGACTCGGTCGCGGCGCTCGTGCCTCGCGCGGAAATCGAAGGCGAGATGGGCGAAGCGCAGATGGGTCTGCAGGCGCGCCTCATGTCGCAGGCGCTCCGCAAGCTCACCGGCATCGTGTCGAAGTCGAAGACGTCGCTGGTCTTCATCAACCAGCTTCGCGAGAAGATCGGCGTAATGTTCGGCAACCCCGAAACCACGACCGGCGGCCGCGCGCTGAAGTTCTATTCCTCGGTGCGCATCGACATCCGCCGCATCGGCGCGATCAAGGACGGCGATCAGGTCGTCGGCGGGCGCACGCGCGTGAAGATCGTCAAGAACAAGGTCGCGCCGCCGTTCCGCGAGGCCGAATTCGACGTGATGTACGGCGAAGGCATCTCGCGCGAAGGCGATCTGCTCGATCAGGCGGTCGAGAAGAAGATCGTCGAGAAGAGCGGCACGTGGTTCTCCTACAACGGCGAGCGCATGGGCCAGGGCCGCGAGAACGTCAAGGCGTTCATGAAGGAACACAAGGACATGACGGCCGACATCGACCGCCGCGTCCGCGCGGAGCTCGGCCTCGCGCCGGCCACCGAACCGATCGACGCGTAGGGCTCGCACACCGCAGCAATAGCCGACTCGAAACCCTGTGGAAACTTGGTCCGGACCGGGTTTCCACAGTTCCACCGCCTGAGCGGCTACACTGCCTCGACCGTGAACTGGAACTGGATTCTCGCGGCAGCGTTCGCACCCCTCGCTGCCGGCCTGCTCGTCGCCCTCCCCTTCTGGCGCAAGAACCTCGCGACGCTGGGGAGTCTTGCCGGCACCGTGCTCGCCTTCGTGTGCGCGGCCTTGCTGATCTCGCGCGAGTACGCCGAACTCGAACGGCTGACCGAGATCTGCCTCGCCGACACGGGCTTCGCATGCGTCTTCGACCCGTCACCGTTCGCGCGCTTCGCCGTCTATGCGTGCGTCGCGCTGGTGCAGGGCTTCATCCTGTTCATCGCGGGCCTGAAGGTCGAAGAGCGCATTCGCAACAGCGCATACGCACCCGAGTGGCGCTGAAGACACTCATCGAGGGGCAGCTCAAAGTGTTCGGAACGATCAGGCCGGGGGATTTGGCGATCTCGTGGGCTGGTGAACTGTGATTTGCAGCCAGCCCTGATGGTAAGATTGGTGTCTGCCAGCAACCGACCACCCGTGCCGAGGTAGCTCAGTTGGTAGAGCACACGATTGAAAATCGTGGTGTCGGCGGTTCGACCCCGCCCCTCGGCACCAATCACTCCAACTCAATGTAAAGCAATAACTTAGCGGGCCCGATGCTGAGCGCGTCGGCGGCGCGCCCGGTTGAGCCACGCAGAGCTTGCTGTCTCGAGAGAAGCACGAGCAACGCTGAATGCCCTGGGGAGGAGTCGAGCGGCCTATTTGGCGTGCGCGCGTTTCCACTCCTCTGAGTTCAGCATCCCCTGGCGCATCGCTTCTATGCCGGCGTCATGCGAACGGCCTGCCGCGCGTTCGCGCACGTAGTCGCCCAGCAGATAATCGGCCATGGCCGTGAAGTCAGGCTGCCCCGTGCCGCACAGGCCTCCTGAGCGCTGCAGATAATCGGGGTGCGCGCTGTGACGATCGAGCCATTTGCCCGCGAGGATGAAATCATCCGCCGCCATCGACTGCCACGCCGCCGCCACGCCTGTGCGCACCTGATCGCGCTCCGCTCTGAGCGTCGCAATCTCGGCGCGCGCCGCGCGAATCGTGTAGCCCTCGGCTGTCGCCAGTACGATCAGCACGCCGGACAGAATGCCGAGGGCGCGCACCCAGCGCGCCCAGTGATCCGCTGTTCGTTCCGCAGTCATCGGACCTCAATCTCCGTGTACGTTTCGTGTTTGGCGCCGTCCGGCATCGTCAACTGCGCCGTGACGCGATAGACGCCCGCGGATTCGTAACGATGCGTCAGCCGCCGCAGCCCCGCGACGGGCGTGGCCGGCGAGAAGCTGCCGTCGCCATAGGTGATCCGCACCCGCCCGTACGCCGGCTCGCCGTTTTTCGACGTCGCGAAGACCCGCAGGTGCGCCGTCCGGCGCGCATCGACGTCGACGAACACGTCGAGCTTCTCGAGCGTGTTCCACGTCAGCGTCGCGCCATCGACATGGCCGCGGCCGGATGCCGCGCAGAAGACGCAGCGATCGAGATCGGCCAGCCGCGTCAGTGCGGCGCGGCGGCTCGAGATCGAGTCCTGCGTGTAGTCGTCACGATGCGCATCACCGGTCAGCGCCGCGGCGCCCGTTCCCGCAGCGGCAATCACGATGAGACCCGCGGCAAGAGAAGCAGCGCCCACCCGGCTGTGCGCTGTACCGCGGCCGCGGCGCAGGAATCCGGCCGCGATCAGCGCGACGATCACGCCCGCCCCAATCAGGAACAACGTGAAGTTGCCGCGCGATTGTGCCCACACGTCGCCGTGCGTCCAGGCGAACAGCAGGTTCGTCTTCCAGCCGCTGATGCTGACGTCCCACATGCGGCCCGTGTCTTTCGTGTGCCAGAGGTTGTACGCGAGCGATGCCTGGAGAGACAGCAACGTGAGGGACGCGAACGCCGCTCGAAACAGGCGGCTTCCCCACCAGGCGCGCGCGGCCAGTGCAAGGGGCCAGACCATGAGCGGGATCACCGCGACGAGGTGGCGGCCCGGGGTCGCGCCCGCGGCATTGAGACTGTGCGCGGCCGCCGGAACGGCGAGCGAGAGATACATCGCCGCGAGCAGCAGGGCATGTGCGCGATTGGCGCGCCAGAGCGGGCCGAACCCGGCGAACGCGAGCAGATAGACGGGCACGTGCGGCAGGATGCCCCAGATGCGATCGACCAGGTAGCCGGCGAAATACTGCGGAATCAGCGTCTCGTCGAACGAGTCGGCCGTGCCCTCGGCCGCGAACATCGCGTTCGGCATCGCGCTGCCCGTCAGTCGATAGGCGTAGGCGCACATCAGCGCGATGACGGCCGCATAGCCGGCAAGGAACGCGCGGCGCTGGCGCCACTCGCCAGCCATCGGCGTGAGCACATAGACGATCGCCACGAGAGAGACCAGCGAGAACCGGATGTGGAACCAGGGCAGCAGGCCGCAGAGCGCGCCGAACGCCGCGGCGCGCAGCCACGGCGCGCCGGCGCGCGGAAACAGCAGGAACAACAGCACGCCGGTCAGCGCGGCGCCGGCCGCCGTTTCCGGATACATCTGGAACGCGAACGACGTGAGTGGCAGCGTGACCATTGCAAGGCACGCCAGCCCGGCGGCCATCGTCTCGTTCGACAGAAGACGCCGCAGCAGCCGGAACAGGACGACCGCCCACACCGCATAGATCAGCAGCAGCGTCAGGTTCGTCATGAAGAGGCCTCCAGGCACCTCTCCCTGATGTCCCGAGTGGAGGTCGAGCAGGTGCCGATCCAGGTAGTAGCCCGGAAACATCACCGCCGACAGTCCGGGCGTATGCACCTGATAGAGGCCGCCGTGCTTGCCGTTGAAGAACCAGTTCTCGCCGCCGCGCGCGCGGTTCCACCGGAATGTGCCCGGGGCTTGCGCGAAGCTCCCGGCGTCACGCGCGAGATTCACGGTCTCCTCGCCCAGCGCGCCGCCCGCGAGCGCAAGATTGCGCAGCGCATGACTCGGCGCGTCGAGCCGCATGTCGCTCATGCGCTGCTTCGCGGTGAGATCGAAACCGAGTCCCTGATACCAGTTTTCCGCGTACCGCAGGTACTTCGGTTCGTCGCCGTGCGGTGCGCCGACGAACCGCATGGTCGGCTGAGTGGCCACGGCCCAGGCGATGACGGCGGCGAAGACCAGTGTGTCCCAGGCGAGCAGTCTCGCCGCGCCGCTCCATCCGCCGCGGAACCGGAACGGACGAAACAGACGGCCGTGCGAGAGCGAGTCGAGCTCGCGCAACAGGAGGCTCAGGGCCGCGAGTGCGAGCCAGCCGCGCAGATCGGTCCCGAGAAACACGAAGGGTGAGCCGGCGCGCGCGAGCCCGGGGAGGAAGACCACGAGCGGCGCGGCGGCAAGCGACAGCAGGCACAGCGGCGCGAGCCAGCGTCCCTCGCGCGCCCGGCGCGTCTCGCCGAAACGAGCCGCGACGCCGAGCGCCCACAGCCGCAGCGCAAGCGTCGACGCGGCCGCGGCCGCGGCCAGCCACAGCAGTTCGGAACTCGAGGGGGCGAGAAAAAGGTATTCGAGCCCGGAGGGCCCGATGACAGGCGCGACCACCGAGCGCAGCATCGCCAGGAAGACCGCGACGCTCAGCGCAGCGGCCATGAACCACTTCATAGCCGCGCCGATTGTACCGCGAGACGCGCTAGCCGGCGCTCGCGGATCCGCCACCGGCCGCGCCGCTGGTTCCGCCTACGGCGCCGGACGAGACATGCGTGCTGCTGGCGGCGAGCATCGTCACGAACGCCGCGTTCCGATCCGCCGGGCTGATGGTGTGTAGCCACGTGGGCACCGCCGAGTCCGGCGCGTTCTTCATGCTCTTGCGCCAGGCCGAGAGCAACCCGAGACTCGTGACGTACGGCAGCACGCGATTGACCTCCTGCGCCGATGCCGGGTGGTGCCCCGCCTTCGCCTGCGCCTTGAGGTGCTGCCGGTACGCCTCCCATCTGGCGGCCGTGGCGAGTCCGCTGCGCGACAGCGTCGAGAACGACGCTCCGGCGATCACCATGGCGAGACCCGACAGGAAAAACGCGAGCGGAATCAGCAGCGCAGCTTCCCCAAGGCGCATGCGCGTCGCGATGGCGACCACGAGCAGCGCGCCGGCGAAGAGCATGACGACCGTGCCGCTGATGAGCAGCGCGCGGGCTCCCTCCTGCCGATCCGCTTCGAGAAAGCCCGCGCGGGCAAGGTCGGCCCGCACGGTCTTGGCAAACGTCCCTGCTTTCGCGCCGAGACTGCGCATTGCCTTGTCGAACTTCGGCTCGTCTCCATCGGCAAACGCCACGTCGCGCACGAACCGCTCGTGCGGCGTCAGCGGCGCGTCGTGCCCCCTGCGCAACAGGAGGCCGCGCTTCTTGCCAGAGCCGGCCTCCTCTTCGATCCGAATCACCCCTTTGCCCGCGAGGTCGAACAGGACGCCGAGCATCTGCGGCCACGACGCGCTCACGCGGCCCGACACGATCGAACCCGCCAGCCCGGGCGACAGCGTGTCCGGCAGGACGCCGCTCTGATGCTGATGCAGCGTGCGCTCGGGCTTTTCGCGGCGATACCGCAGATAGAACAGCCACAGCGCGAGCGCCGTCGCCGCGCCGATCATCGCTGCCGCGGCCATGAACGACGGCGCCATGCGATCGGCCCGTCGCTCGTCACGCTGCCACTGCGGCTCGGCCACCTGGAACGTGCCTGGCTCGAACCGCACGGTGATCGCGACGTTCTCATCCTTCTGCCGGTAGTTCGCCACGGCGACTTCCATCCCCGTGGCCGATGGCGACGACGCAGCGACCGCTCCCGCGGTCTCGGGCTGGCGCCGCAGCCGCGCGTCCGTCATCCACATGAGGCTCGCGGTGCCCGCGTCGATCGTGTAGTCCAGGCGCGAGGGATACGGCTCCCACGCGAACCAGTCTTCCCCTTCGCCATGCCGCACGATGCCGAGCAGCCGGTATCGAAGTGCGAAGACATGCCGCCCGTCGCGCACGGGGGCGAAGCGCCACTTCACGCGCGTGCTCCGGCGTCCGGTGCTGATCTCGACCTGGCCCGCCTCCTCGCCCTGGGGGAGTTCACGGCCGTCCATCGCGGCTGACAGCACCTCGACGCCGTCGGTGTAGCGCGCGGGAATCTCGCGCGTCACGTAGGTGAACTCGCCGCCGCTGAATCTGAACGCGATGAGCTCCACGACTTCGAGCGACCCGTCTGCCTGCACCGTGCCGTGCACGTCATGCCGCTCCGCGACGTGCTCCTTCGCGGCGGACAGGGGCACCGTCAGCAACACGAGCAGCGCGACGGCGATCAGTCTTGCAGTCACCAGCCCACCAGGTCCTCGCTCAGACCGTTTCCCATTTCCTGGCGAAGGTCCGGGCAATCAGCATGAAGACAACCGTCGCCGCCGAGAGCACGGCCACCTGAGGCGCCAGGGCCGACAGCGGCTGCTCGCGCCAGAACACCTTCAAGTATCCATCAAGGGCCCAGGCATTGAACGTCACGAGTCCCATCTTCTGCATGGTTTCGCTCATCAGAAACCGGGGAAACATGCTTCCTCCGAGCGCCGACATGGTCAGGATCACCATGGTGGAGAGCATCGACAACTGGGCCCGGGTCCGGCTCGCGGTGGCAAGCACCAGACCGAGCGAGGCGCCGGCCGCTGCCGAAAAGAACGACATCACGATGAAGCCGGGGATGTGGGACCAGAGGTCGAGCCCGAAGACGAGCGCCCCCCAGATGAACATCACCGTCAATTGCAGAAAGCCCATCATCACGATGAACACCCACTTGCCGGCGAGCACGCCCGTCATGCCAAGCCGCGATCCGATCAATCGCTCGAGCGTGCCGGACTCGACCTCGTCGAGCAGCGAGCCGCCCGCGGCCGCGCACGAGAACAGCAGGAACATGACGCCGATGCCGGCGGCATAGAACGCCACCATATCCGACGTCCTGCCCTCGCCGCCGACAACGTTGACGACATCCACCGCGATGCCCGACATCGCCGCCGCTCCGCCCGCGGTCGACGCGCCTGCCTTCAGTTGTGCCACGTAGCCGCCGATCGCCTTCCGCTGCTCTGGGGTCATCCCGATGAACTGATCGAACTGCTCGAGCCCGCTCGCGATCGCGAGATCCGGCGCGTGCGTCATCACCGCTTTCTGCAGCAGCCCCTGCACCATCTGCGGTGCGATCGGATCGGACGGGTCGGCGAGGAGCACGAGCGTCGCGCCACCGAGTCCGCTCGCCGCGATCTGCGCGCCAGTGCCGGCGGGAATCACGAGCGCCACGGGGGCCGTGCCCGCTTTCACCAGCGCCTCTGCGCGCACGCGATCGAACAGGTCGCCGCTCTCGACCGTCCCCTCGATCACGGTCCTGGTGCGCAGGCGCAGCGCGGTTTCCTTTCCGAGCGCCTCGATGATGCGGCGGCTGGCGTCCGTCTGATCCTCATCGACGACCGCCACGCGAATGCGGGACGTCGCGTCTCCGCCCTGGTTACCGAAGACCGACGCGAAGATCGAGAAGAACAGGATCGGTAGCAGGAACGTCAGCCCCTGCGCGGCGCGATCGCGCCGCAGATTGATCCAGCCGATGCGTACGAGTGTGGCAATCATTCGCGGAGCTCCCGTCCCGTAAGGTTGATGAAGACGTCCTGCAGCCGGGCGCCGTGCATGGAGATGTCTTCGATGCCGCCGCCGTGCACCGCGGCCAGCCGCGTCAGCTCGGGCAGTGACGACGCGCCGGCGTCGACCGTCGCGCGAATGGTGCGCCCGTCCTCGTCGACCTCCGCGCCCGCAGGCAGCGCCGCAGGCAGCGCGATGGTCTTCAGCGTACGGATCACCGCGACGCGCGACGAGCCGAGCGACTGCGTCACCAGCTCGCTCAGCGTGCCCGACGCGATGGCACGTCCGTGATCGATGATCACGATCCGCTGGCAGCGCGCTTCCGCTTCCTCCAGATGATGCGTGGTCAACAGGATCGACACTCCGGTCTGACGGAGCTCGGTGAGCATGTCGTAAATCCGCTCACGGCTCTGCGGATCGACCCCGACTGTCGGCTCGTCGAGCAGCACGATCCGCGGCTCGTGCATCACGGCGCACACGATGTTGAGGCGGCGCTTCATGCCGCCGGAAAAGAGCTTCACCGGCTCGGAGGCGCGGTCGGCGAGTGCCGCGTGATCGAGCGCCCAGTCGACGCGCGCGCGCAACGCGGAGGGCGCGACGCCATAGAGACGTCCGAACACTTCGAGGTTCTCACGCGCGCTGAGGAGGGGGTAGACCGCGAGCTCCTGAGGCACGATGCCGAGCTCGGGGCGCGTGACCCCGGGCGTGATGGGCGCGCCGTCGATCTCGATCGTGCCTTCGTCCAGCCGCAGGCGGCCGGCGATTGCGCGGATGAGCGAGGTCTTCCCGGCCCCATTCGGGCCAAGCAGGCCGAGCAGCTCTCCCTGCCGCAGGTCGAATGAAGCCGAGTTGAGGGCCTGCACGTCGCCGAAGCGCTTGCGCGCCGCGCGGACGGTAAGGGCGGGCGGTGTCTGCATGCCGTGAGAATACCGAGCCGCGCGCTTCGTTCGTCGCCGCTCGCCCTCCCGTTTCCGCCGTTCGTCGAAAACCGGCAGGCCGGGCGGACGTCCGGCCGGCTAGCGGCCTTTTTCCTTGAGGCGCGTGCGCAGCGCCTTGCCCATGACCTTCGAGCGGCGCTTGGCCTCCATCTGGGCACGCTCGTCGTGACGCGCCTCGAAGGCCACGCGCTCGGCCTGGAGCTTGAGGAAGGCCTCGCGGCGATCGGCGGCGAGCGTGCCGGCCGCGATGGCCGCCTTGACCGCGCAGCCGGGCTCCTCGCCGTGACGGCAGTCGCGGAAGCGGCATCCCCCGGCGAGCGCATCGATGTCGTCGAAGGTCTGCCTGACGTTCTCGCCGGTGTCCCAGAGCTGCAGCTCGCGCATGCCTGGCGTGTCGATCAGCAGCGCCCCGCCCGGCAGACGCACCATGTGCCGGTGCGTGCTCGTGTGGCGGCCGCGGTCGTCGCTGCCCCGCACCGGCTGCGTCTTCTGCATCTCGTCGCCGGCCAGCGTGTTGATCAGCGAGGACTTCCCCACACCCGACGAGCCGAGGAGCGCGACTGTCTGGCCGGCCGCGAGGTACTGACCCAGCGCGGCAAGCCCGTCGCGCGTGCGCGCGCTGACGGCATGGATGGCCGCGCCGCGCGCGACGGCCGCGATGGCCGCGGCGGCCGCTTCTGTGTCTGCGTCCGGCAAGTCGGACTTGTTGAGAATGATGACGGGACGCGCGCCGCTCTGTGCCGTGA
>JALYRV010000164.1 GCA_030855205.1 Acidobacteriota bacterium
CGGCGAGCAGATCGTCGTCTACATCACGCGCGGCAAGGGCGTGTCGGTGCACTCCGCTTCATGCCCGAACGTCGTCAACCTGCTGTACGACCCGGAGCGGCGCATCGACGTCGAGTGGGACAAGACCGGTGACGTCTCACCCTATACGGTGCGCCTGAAGATTCACGTCGAGGACCGAAAGGGCATCCTCGCCGACGTCAGCACCAGGATCGCCGGCATCAACACCAACATCCAGACGCTGGAAGCCACGACCGACGAGCAGCGCGGCAGCATCCGGATGACGGTCGAGATCAGCGACATGAAGCACCTTGAAAAGGTGATCAAGTCGCTGAAGGGAATCGACGGGGTGCTCGACGTGGAGCGCGCTTCGCGCTGAGACGGAAGGCGAAAGACTGAAGGCGAAAGACTAAAGAGACGCGATGACGTCGATTTCGACGCGGGCGTCCTTCGGGAGCCGGACCGCCTGGATGGTCGCGCGGGCCGGGGCCGGGCTCGAGAAGTAGGAGCCGTAGACCTCGTTCATCGCCGCGAAGTCGTTCATGTCGGCGAGGTAGACGGTGCAGCGCACCACGTGGTCCATCGAGGCGCCGCCGGCGTCCAGGATGGCCACGAGGTTGCGCATCACGCGGTGCGTCTGCGCCGCGATGTCTCCCTCGATGATCTCGCCGGTCGCCGGGTCGATAGGGACCTGACCCGACACGAACAGCAGACTGCCTGCCCGGATGCCCTGTGAATACGGACCGATCGCTTTCGGCGCGTTGTCGGTGGCGACAGCCTGGCGCATGGCGGCTCCCCTGAATCCGCCTACGCGGCCTTGACGACCTTGTTGGATCGAATGCAGCGGGTGCAGACGCGGATGCGGCGCACGGCGCCGTTGATGAGGGCTTTCACGCGCTGCAGGTTCGGCTCGAAGCGCCGGGCGCTGACGTTGTGCGCGTGGCTGATTTTGCGTCCGACGACGGGCACTTTCCCGCAGATTTCACAAGTCTTGGCCATGGCTGAGTCTATTTGACGGTTGAAACGGCTAATCACGGTCCCAGGCAGGCCTTCACGGTCGCCGGGCAAACGTCGATTATAGCGCAGGGCCCGCTGTTTCGGTGCCTGCGTTATCGAGGACCCTGCTCCGTGGCTCGCGTCCTCGAAAAAAGACAGAAAAGACGCCTGCCCTGCGAACCGAAACCGGTCCAGCTGACGTCTAAACCGGCAAGAACCTGAACGGGGGGCCAGACCCCGAGGTAAGCCTGTAAGTCGCTGCGAGTAAGAGTGTTACCAGCCAGCCGTCTATCGGGATCGGCCCTCCGCGAACGCCGCCTTCATACTTGGCAGTTTGATTGCATCATGCGGCGGCAAGTTCGATTTCCGGCGTGAGAAGGAAGGCGCTTGACTGGGCGAGCCTGGTGACGAAGCCCAGGGACGCCGAGTCAAGAGTCTTCCGTAAAGAGGAGCGACGTCATGAGCGCACAGATTGATATTACGAGCGGACGGTACGAAGAACTGAAGCAGATGCTCGAGGAGCGTCGGCGTGAGATTGTCGGCGAGGTCCAGGGCCGGATGCGCGATGTGCGTGCCGAAGGCGCGGTCGCCGAACGCGGCGTGGTCGATGCGGCCGAAACGTCGGAATCCGACATTCAGGACGAAATCGAATTCGCGTTGATTCAGATGAAGTCCGAGACCCTGCACAAGATCGAAGAAGCACTCGGGCGTCTCGAGAACGGGACCTACGGCTACTGCTTCGAGTGCGGCGGCGAGATCGCCGAGCGCCGCCTCCGGGCGCTGCCGTTCGCGGTGCGTTGCCGCGACTGTGAAGAGACCCGCGAGATCACGCAGACGCGTGAGCGCGCGATGTCGCAGCGACGCTCGTCGACGAGCCTGTTCCTCGACATGAGCTCGTAGGGATCGCCTTCGCGCGTCCCTGCGTCATAACCGCATAGACAGAGTGTCGGGCCTGCCGAGCGTGCAGGCCCGAGCCGTCTTTGCAGGAGGCTTCGTGGCCGATCAGGATCCGCCGACCCCCGTAGACATCACTTCCGACGCGCCCCCGGCGATCCCGTCAGAGGTCCCGGTGCTGCCGCTGCGCGACACCGTGCTGTTCCCCAACTCGTTCATGCCGCTCGCCGTGGCGCGCGAGACGTCGGTCAAGCTGATTGACGACGCGATTGCGGCCAACAAGGTCATCGGCGTGTTCACGCAGAAAGACCCGCTGACCGAGGAGCCCGGCGCCGACGACCTGTATCCGATCGGCACCGCGACGCACATCCACAAGATGTTCAAGCTGCCCGACGGCAGCCTCCGGCTGATCGTTCAGGGGCTCGGCCGGCTGCGGCTCGACCGCGTCGTGGCCACGCATCCGTATCTGCGCGGCGAGGTCTCGGAAGCGAAGGAGGAGCTGCTCGAGGCCGATGCGATCGAGATCGACGCGCTGCAGCGCAACATCCGATCGAACTTCCAGCAGGTGGTGCAGTTGTCGCCGGTGCTCTCGGATGATCTGCAGTCGCTCGCGATGAACATCTCGGATCCCGGGCGCCTGGCCGACTTCATCGCGTCGAGTCTCGGCACGATCTCCACGCAGATCAAGGAAGAGATTCTCGGCACGCTCGACATCCGCGCGCGCATGGACGCGCTCAACCGGCTCCTCATCAAGGAGCTCGAAGTCCTCGAGCTCGGCTCGAAGATCCAGTCGCAGGTGCAGTCGGAAGTCGGCAGGAACCAGCGCGAGTACTTCCTGCGCGAGCAGATGAAGGCGATCCAGAAGGAGCTCGGCGAGGGAGACGATCAGGCGCGCGAGATCGAGGAGCTGCGCGAAAAAATCGAAGCGGCCGGCATGCCCGAGGAGGGCAAGAAGGACGCGCTGCGCGAGCTCGATCGGCTGTCGAAGATGCCGGCCGCTGCCGCGGAGTACACCGTCGCGCGCACCTACATCGACTGGATCGTCGCGCTGCCGTGGAACAAGCGCACCGAAGAGACCATCGATCTCGTCAAGACCAAGGCGATTCTCGACGCGGATCACTCCGGGCTCGAGAAGGCCAAGGACCGCGTGCTCGAGTATCTCGCCGTGCGCAAGCTGAATCCCGACGTGAAGGGCCCGATTCTCTGCTTCCTCGGGCCTCCCGGGGTCGGCAAGACCTCGATGGCGAAATCAATCGCGTCGTCGCTCGACCGCAAGTTCGTGCGCGTGTCGCTCGGCGGCATGCGCGACGAGGCGGAGATCCGCGGGCACCGGCGCACCTACATCGGCGCGCTGCCCGGCCAGGTGATTCAGGGGCTGCGCCGCGCGGAGTCGAAGAATCCGGTCTTCATTCTCGACGAGATCGACAAGCTCGGGTCGGACTTCCGCGGCGATCCGGCGTCGGCCCTGCTCGAGGTGCTCGATCCGGAACAGAACAACACGTTCCGCGATCATTACCTCGACGTGCCGTTCGATCTGTCGGAGGTGCTCTTCATCACGACGGCGAACATGCTCGACACGATTCCGGCGCCGCTGCGCGACCGCATGGAAGTGCTCGAGCTTCCCGGCTACACGGGAGAAGAGAAGCTCGCCATCGCGCAGGATCATCTGATGGCCAAGCAGATCGCCAACAACGGCCTGCTGCCCGACCAGATCACCTTCACCGACGACGCGCTGCGCGCCGTGATTCACGGCTACACGCGGGAGGCGGGCGTGCGCAATCTCGAGCGCGAGATCGGCGCGCTCTGCCGGAAAGTCGCGCGCCGCCGCGCCGAGGGGGACTTCGCGCCCGTGATCGTCACGCCGGAGCTGGTGACGGAGATGCTCGGCGCACCGCGCTTCATGGACGAAGAAGTCCGCGACCGCACCAAGAAGCCGGGCGTGGCCGTCGGTCTCGCATGGACGCCGGCGGGGGGCGAAGTGCTGTTCGTCGAGGCCTCGCGCATGGCCGGCGGAGGCTCGCTCACGCTCACGGGCCATCTCGGCGACGTGATGAAGGAATCGGCGCGCACGGCACTGTCATGGTTCCGCGCGCACGCGGCGCATTACGGCGTCGACGCGGCGTTCTACAAGGACGCCGAAGTGCATCTGCACGTGCCGTCGGGCGCCATTCCAAAGGACGGTCCGTCGGCCGGCGTCACCATGGTGACGGCGCTCGCCTCGGAGCTGTCAGGACGGCCGGTGCGCGGCGACCTCGCCATGACCGGCGAGATCACGCTCTCGGGCAAGGTCCTGCCGATCGGCGGCGTGAAGGAGAAGGTGCTGGCCGCGCGCCGCCTCGGCATCTTCGAGGTCATCCTGCCCAGGCAGAACGAGAAGAACATCAACGAGGATCTGAGCCCCGAGCTCCGCAAGGAGCTCACGGTGCATTACGTCGACTCCGTCGAGGAAGTGCTCGCGATCGCCCTCACGCCCGCGTCAGGGCAGACAGCGCAGGGCATGATGCCGGAAGTCCGCTCCGAGGCGGTAAACTGATCGGATGAACCGGGCCGCGCGGGATCTCCTGCGCCGAGTCGTTCCCCGCCCGCTCCGCACGTTCGCCCGACAGCCCGTCGCATCGCTCACCGGTTTCTATCACCACGCGAAGTTCCGCGTCTGCGGAACGTCTCGCGTGGACATGACGCCCGGCTGGACCGTGCAGACGCATCCGGCCTCGGCCCTTGCCTTTCACATTCACGCAGATGACCCAGCCTACCGGCGCGAGCTGCGCGCGTTTCTCGGCCTCTGCACGCCAGGCATGCGGCTCATCGACGTCGGCGCGAGCTACGGCATCTTCAGCCTTGCGGCCCTCCATGCCGGCGGTCCCGGCGCACACGTGATCGCCGTGGAGCCCTCCCCGCACGCGGCGCACATCCTTCACGCCAATCTGGACGCCAACGGCGTCGCCTCACGCGTGCGCGTCGTCCGCGAGGCCCTCGCGGCGCCGCATGCGCAAAGCATCCCGGTGCTCACAACGGGCGCGGGGCAGGCCCACATGATGATCCGCGGAGAAGAGGGCCGCGCCGACACGACCGCCGTGGCGGCGACGACGCTCGACGTGCTGGCAGCGGGTGCCGGATGCACGCACCTGAAAATCGATGTGGAGGGTTTCGAGATCGAGGTGCTGAAGGGGGCGCGCGGGACGCTCACGCGCGAGCGTCCCCTCGTGGCGCTCGAACTGCACTGCGCGTTGCTGCGCGAGCTCGGCGAGAATCCGGCCGATGCGGTGGCGATCCTGCGCGAGTGCGGTTACACGATCGAGCTCGACGGCGCGCCCGCGGATGACGCCGCCATCCTGGGCGCGCACATTGCGAATCTAGTCTGCCGGCCGTCGTGAGTGTGTATGCGTGGCGAGGAGCTGAAGACCGACGAGCGTCTTCATGTCCTGCACCTCGCCTCGCGCTGACATCGCCTCGAGCTCGCTGAGCGAGAACGCGCGCGGCTCGAGTTCCTCGTCCTCGTCCTGCGCGGCCGCATGCCCGGGATCGTGCAACCCCTCCGCGAGATAGAAGACCATCGATTCGTCGCAGAAACCCGGCGTCGGGAAGAGCTCGGCGAGCCGTGTCAGCGTTGCCGGACGTAATCCGATCTCCTCGTGACACTCGCGCGCCGCCGCGGCCGCTGGATCCTCGCCAGGATCGGAACTGCCGGCGGGAAGCTCCCACAGCCATTGCCCGACTGCGTGGCGGTACTGGCGCACGAGGATGATCTCGTTCACCGAAGGCATGGGAATCAGCACCACGGACGCGCGATGTCGCACGATGTCGACGTCGACCTGACGTCCATCGGCGAGCTGCAGCCGATCGCGATCGACGTCGAAGACCCTGCCCTCGAGCAGGCGCTGGCTGGACACCACGACGGGAGGTGTGTGGGGCATGAATCTCCTACCGTTGCTGCGTTTCGCGCAGCCGGTCGAGCACATCCTGCAGATCGGGAGGGAGCGGCGACTCGAACGTCATTCGCCGCCCGTCGGCCGGATGCGTGAAGGCGAGCTTGTGCGCGTGCAGGAATGGCCGCTCGAGCCGGCCCACGACGCGCACGTCCGCAGGGAGGTGGCGGCGCACGCCGCCGTACGTCACATCTCCCACGACGGGATGATTGATCGCGTGCATGTGGACGCGGATCTGGTGCGTGCGTCCCGTGTCGATGGCGATCTCGATGAGCGTGACGCCGCGCAGCGGCCAGGCACGCACGATGCGCGTCACCGCCTCGCGCGCGTGGCGCGCGCGCGTCGACATCTTCTGCCGGTCCTTCGGATCCCTGCCGATCGGCAGGTCGATGCGCTTGCCGGCCTGTGCGCCGCCCCAGACGAGCGCCATGTAGGTCTTCTCGACCTCGCGATCCTGAAACTGCCGTGACAGCTCGCGATGCGAGACGTCGTTCTTGGCGGCCACCATCAGGCCCGAGGTGCCCCGATCGAGCCGGTGCACGATGCCCGGACGCTCTTCCCCCCCGATGCCGCTCAAATCGTCCACGTGATGCAGCAGCGCGTTCACCAGCGTGCCCTGCCGGTGCCCGGCTCCAGGATGCACGACCATCCCGGCCGGCTTGTCGATGACGATCAGATCCGGATCGTCGTGCAGCACGGTCAGTGGAATCGCTTCGGCGGCCACCGACGACGGCGCGGGTGGCGGCACCTCGACCTCGACGGCGAGGCCCTCGCGCACGATCGCGCCAGGCTTGATCAGCAGGCCTTCGGCGCGCACGTGTCCCTCGCGGATCAGGCGCTGGAGCTGCGAGCGGGAGATCTCGGGAATCAACGCCGCGAGGAAGTGATCGAGACGGAGGCCGTCGTGCCCGGCCTCCGCTCGAAACGTTCTGACGCTGCCTTCACTCACGATGGCGGCGGTTATGCGGCCGCGCGCGCCTGCGCACCCGGCGTTGGGGACTGCGGCCTCCGCGACAGCCAGTAGAGCATCGCGAGGCTGATCGGTACGAGCAGCACCGAGACGAACTGCGAGGTGCTCATGCCCATCATCAGGCCGCGCGGGTCGTCGCGGAACATCTCGATGACGAACCGGGTGATGCCGTACGTGAGCATGTACAGCCAGAACGTGCGGCCCGCGAAGTAGCGCCCCTTGCGCTCCGTCAGGAGCAGGAGCGCGAGAATCACGAGCTCGGCGCCCGCCTCGTAGAGCTGCGTCGGATGCAGTGGAATGTTGAGCGGCGTGCCGACGTTGATCGCGGCGGCGGGGTTCGTGAACGTGACGGCCCACGCCACATCGGTCGGCTTGCCCCAGCAGCAGCCGGCCAGGAAGCAGCCGAGGCGCCCGATGACATGGCCCAGCGCCACGCCCGGGGCATACAGGTCCGCCGTCGTCCAGAGCGGCAGCTGGTAGCGGCGCACCAGCAGGATGCCGGTCACGGTCGCCAGCACGAGGCCGCCGTAGAACACGCCAGCCGATCGCACGAGCGAGAAGATCTCGCGCGGATTGCTGCGGTAGTAGTCGAAGTCGACGATGACGAGCAGCGCCTTGGCGCCGACGAGGGCGGCGATGATGATCCAGATGCCGAGGTCCATGACCCGGTTGGGATCCACACCGCGGCGTTTCGCGCGCCAGACCGCGAGCTGCAGGCCGAGCAGATACGCGGCCGCGAGCAGCACGCCGTAGGAATAGACAGGCCAGTCGCCGAGTTCAAACAGTATGGGGTGCATGCCGTCGTAGTCCGAGCAAGTCGAAAATTACCAGTATCGCTCCCACCGTGATGGCGGCGTCAGCGACGTTGAACGCCCAGAAATGCCAGGTGCCGGCATACACGTCGACGAAGTCGAGCACGTAGCCCTGGCGCGCGCGATCGATCAGATTGCCGACGGCGCCGCCGAGTACGAGCGCGAGGCCGCGGCGCGCGATGTTCTCATGTGGCTCGAGGGTGGCACCGTAGGCGCCGATCGCGACAATGGCGACCAGCGCCATGAAGACCATGAACGCCCACTTCATCGGCAGATCGGCGGCGTTGAGCAGCCCGAACGCGGCGCCCGTGTTGCGGACG